>NZ_RQFW01000016.1 GCF_004770145.1 Leptospira bourretii
TAGAACTCTTGTCGTATACATTTGTTGGGAAAAGCTCTGAGTCGTTAGATTCGGGGCTTTTTTTATGTCTGGAGGGAAAGTCTGGTTTTCTACATATGAATTGGAAATAGTTCTCATTTGTGGTTGGTTCACATTTTTAAGCGTCCATGGATGGACGCGTTAGCGAATTCCGACCTGGATGGGAGGATGAGCGAAAAATGCGAACCATCTACAAATGAGTTAACAAAGTGCGGAGCTCGCCAGAAATTCAGCTGGCAGGAGTCAGGAAGGCATTCTGCTGCTTATGCCTTTGTAATCTTTATCCCATGTTTACGAAATATATCTACCATTTCCAAAAAAACTCCAGCGGATTGATGTTTGAGAATCTTTAAAAGCAGAAAAAGAGCTCGCTCATTGTTTGTGACTTCTTTGTAGGCGATATAAAATGCGATCAATTCAAGAGGATATTGCAATTGATAATGGTTAGATGGTTTTTGATTCCATTCCTTCCAAAAGGTAGAACGCTGTAAACGAAATCGTTCCCAAAAGAACCGAAATAAAAATAGAATGACTTGAGAAGTTTTCAGAGATTTCCAGATGGTTTTGAATGTTTGCCATTGCATTCGATAAAAAAAAGGAAACAAGCTTCTTGTAACTGGCATGGTAAAGTAATTTAGATTGCCTTAATAAAAAAACAATTTGTTTTCGACAGTGATACTAAGATTTATCTCGTCGCAACTGCCTTCATTTTACTATTATTGGTTTCGGAAAAATATGAAGATAGGTAAGAATCCCTATTTGTTAAAGCAATCACCAAATATTTGGTAGGTGAAAGTTCCTGATATTCTGATGCATTTTTGGTTTCAATGTAAGTTTACTGAAGATATATATTTCTAATAAGACATTAGTGAAAGAGGAAGTAAACCGTAAGCCATATTAGGTGGAGTGGGTTGTGTTTACTGAATCATAGGGTTTTCATCAAAATTTCGATTAAAAATGAAAGAAAATGAATCGACAACTCGTCAGTAGGATAGAAAAAATAACGTTTGTCTTTATTTTTATAGAATCAAAAAGGAAATTTTAGGAACCAATGAAGAAATTAATTTTCGTAGTAACCTTGTTAGTTTTAAATATTCAAATATTTGCGAAAACTCATACTTTGGATGAGGGAAAGATTTCCTTTGAAACAGGTGATGAATTCCAACCTTTTTCTCAGGAAATAATCGATTTAAAATATCCTTCTAAACGAGCTCCTAAGTATGTGATTGGAACAAAGTCCACCAAAACATCAATTGGTTTTGATATAAAAGATAACCAAATCGAAGAAATCAATCTAGAAGATGCAAGAAAAACAATGTCGGATACGTTTTCAAAAATTATCCCAGGAATCAATTGGATTAAAAATGAACTAATAGTTGTTAATAAGAAGAAGTTTATTCTTTTTAATTTTTTATCAAATGCTATCGATACAAAAATAAATAATACAATGTTGGTTACGAATTATAATGGAAAAATGTTATTGTTTAACTTTAATTCAACGATAGATGAATACCCGAAATACAATAAGACTTTTGACCAGATCATAGAATCGATTAAAATTGAAGAAAAACAATAGGTAATTTGGCATAGGAGTTTAGTAATGAAAAAAGTAAAATACATAGGTATCACTGCGAGTATCTTGATTCTTCTTGGAGTTGTTTTTTATGGTTATATGGGTGGATTCCAGGACGTAGTTGTGAGTCGTGAATCGTTTGGTCCAACAGAGATTTACTATGCAACTCATAAAGGACCTTATAAAGAAATCGGAACTAGTTGGGAAAATTTTCAAAAAGAATGGGAGTTGCTAGGGATTACCAATTGCGATAGCCTTGCCATATATTTGGACGCACCCGATACAGAACCATCCAAGTTACGATCGATTCTTGGATGTCGATTAGAAGGATTTACTCCTGAACAAAAAAAACAAATTTCTGGGAAGTTTCACACATTTTCAATTCCTAAAATGACTGGATTGAGTGCGTCGTTTCCATTTAAGAATTTTTTATCTTATTTTTTAGCACCAACCAAAGTGTATCCAAAATTCCAAGAGATTTTAACCGTTGAATCTTCGCAAACTTCCGTCGCAATTGAAATTTATGGTGGGTCTTCTGAGTCAGTGAATTCCATTGGATTTTTTATGCCCGTAGGTGTTAGTCGAGAAATTTTTCGTTCATTGGAAGAGGCGTTTCACTAATGGTAGGGCTCTTTGCGCTAGGGATAAGAAGGGCTTGGTCTGCCGTAAGGCAGACGGAAGCGTAGCGGACCCCGGAGTAGCCCGACCCTTATTCTTTTCATCAAACAACAAGATCGATTTGGGAGCGCCCAATCTATGGTTTTGTTTTTATTTCGTTTGTTGATTTTTGATCGAAAACTTTAGAAACCTTCTAAATAAACGTATGTTAAACTAAGGATGAACGAAACAAGATTTCTTGACTTTCGTTGACCAGCCAGTCATAATGAAATTGGAAAGTGGATGAATATAAATAAGATTTTGAAATCTAAATCGAGAGAGGTTTTGTAATGTGGAATTTTAATGCAGAGGCCGGAACGACAACAATCGAAGGGATTGGAATATGGTTCCTTGTTTTTTTTGCCCTTTTCGTTTTTAATGAATTTGCAAGGAGATGGAAATGGGCTGGGTTTTTTAGTTTCATAGTCCTTCCAACGTTTCTGTCTATACTTTGGTTTTTCTTTATGAAGGAACAAACCTATACAGATTGGTTCCATTTGGTAAAAGTATACTCTGCACTTGCAGGTTGCCTTATTTTTTGGGCGATTCGCCATATTCAGAAAACTGATACAAAAGGAAATGTGCGTTGGCGATTAGCAAATGTTAAACTAGCTTTGTTTTTTCCTGCTTTGATATTGGCGGTGAATATCGTTGAGGCAGTCACGAGAGATTTTCAAGTGGGAAAGATTTATTGGAATATTTTTTCTGGGCCTATTGAAGGAGAGGTGACTGGAGTTCTTGGTGGACCTTGGAATTATATGAACGCCATTGCTGGGATTCTTAACACGGTTACTATCACTGGTTGGTTTGGCATTGTCATTCGAAAGGAAACGGATTCTGATAAGAGCAGGGATATGTTATGGCCTGACATGCTTTGGTTTTGGATTGTTGCATATGATTTGTGGAATTTTTCTTACACATACAATTGTATTCCATCCCATTCTTGGTATGCAGGTTTAGCTCTTCTTTTGGCGCCAACAGTTTGTGCGTTCACAATTGGAAAAGGAGCATGGTTGCAACATAGGGCACAAACGCTTGCTATTTGGTGTATGTTTGCACAAACTTTCCCTTCATTTTTAGATTCAGGAGCTTATCTCGTTCGCTCAACCTACCAACCTTGGATTTATAATTCTGTTGCCGGACTTGCGCTGGCAAGTAATGTTGCTGTGTTCTGTTATATGCTGTATAAGTGGATTAAAACAAAAAGAAATCCATATACTGGAGAGATTTACACAGACTTAAGTGAATACAAAACTATAAAGGCTTTGGCAGAATCTTAATTCAAATATTTAAGTTTATTGAAAAGGGTCATTCTGTCTGTGACCCTTTTTTTACATCAGATAAAGATTGATATAAATCAATGAGCTTTGAGGTGATTGATTTTTTATATGGCCAAATCATTGGCTTTTCTTTTGTTTTATTAGATTAAAATGATTTCTAACTTTTCTCTATATGGTTCTTTTGTCTTGTGAAGTATCTGTTTTATTTGGAATTCGTTACTTTGGTCTTTTTGGTTTCGAATTGCTCAAAGGTAGATTCTAGAATCATTCAAGAAACATCTGAATTTGAGATAGTAGAACCTCCTTCGGATTTTTTTCTTTCTTCGCTTTGTCCTTCCGGATGGAAAACAGTGAAAGGTCTCTGTGTTATTAATTATCAGTATATAAATTCCTTAGAAAAAAACGGTGGCTTAGGGCAAACTCTCCCCGATGTCAAACTAGATCCGAAGGTGATTGATTTAGGAAGGTATTTGTTTTTTGATCCGACCCTTTCTAGCGATAAACAGTTGTCATGTGCTCATTGCCATCACCCAGCCTATAGTTTATCGGATGGTCGAAAACAAAGTATTGGGAAAGATGGGACTGGGTATGGACCAGAACGCAAAAATGGAGTGGTATTAAAGAGGTCAGCTCCAAGTTTGTGGAATGTTCTTTATATGAAACATTTGTTTTGGGAGGGGAGAGCCGCAAATTTGGAAGACCAAGCAGAAGGTCCACTGTATTCTCCTGATGAAATGGGTAGTTCTCCTACGATCATCGAATCACGGTTAAATGAAAATCCTTTTTATCAAAAAATGTTTCGCCAGGCTTATGGCCTGAAAGGAACTAAAATTTCGGCAGAGTTAGTGGTTGATGCGATTTCTTCTTTCGAAAGATCGCTTGTTTCATTTAGCAGCAGGTTTGATAAATGGTCAACTGGAGATAAAGATGCACTTAGCGAAGAAGAATTGTTAGGTTATAATGTATTTCGTTCTTTTGTTGCCAGATGTGCAGAATGCCATCCTCCACCAATGTTTACAAATAATGTTTTTGCTACCATTGGCGTTTTGGATTCGGGGGTTAGGGATTATGGACGAGAAACCATTACCGGTCAAGATCTGCTTCGGGGATCTTTTCGTGTTCCTAGTTTACGGAATATAGCAAAAACTGCACCTTATATGCATGCAGGAAATTTGGAAACGCTTGAGGAAGTTGTAAATTTTTATAACGAAGGTGGTGGTCGGGGGAATGGTGCACCGAGCGACCTTCGAATTCATTGGCATGTTAGAAAAATGGGCCTTAGTCAAAATGAAATTACATCTCTCATTTCTTTTCTAAAGACATTGACTGATGAATCGAGTATGCCAAAATTTCCAAAGTCCGTTCCATCAGGTTTACCAGTAGCACTTGAATTAGAATCATATCATCGGAGTTCCAAAAAGTAATGAGTTTTAAAAAACTTTTCCAGTCTATTCTTTCTTTGCAAAATCGAAAAACCTATCTTCACCTATGGTTTGTTATCTTTCTAACTTTTGTCTTCACGTCCCAAGTTTTTTCACGCACAGTGGAAGTTCATGAAGGGGAGTCAATTCAGAAGGCAATTGATTCGTTAGAAAAAGGAGATACCGTAAAAGTGTTTCCTGGTATCTATCAAGAGTTTTTGTTCGTGGACAAAACTCATTTTACTCTATCGGGTGTGATTGTCAATGGCAAGTGGCCAGTGTTAGATGGAGAGGCGAAACTGAATGATGGTGTGATTGGGTCTGGTGCTAATTTTCTAATCGAAAATTTCCACATCAAAAACTATAAAGCAAATGGAGTGATGACCCAAGGTGCAGGTAATATCATTATGCGCAAACTCATTGTGGAAAATACAGGAATCTATGGAATTTATCCAACAATGGGAACTAACGTAGTCGTTGAAGATACGGTTAGTTTGGGAATTGCTGACGCGGCAATTTACATTGGGATGTGTCACAATGTTGATGTTAGACGAAATGAAGTCTACGGAAGTGTGATTGGAATTGAAATCGAAAACTCAACGAACGTTTTAATTGAAGGGAATACTGTGTATGATAATTCAGCGGGTATCGTTGCTTTTGCTTTGCCAGGCCTTCCTTTGAAAAAAGTTGAGAATGTAATCATTCGAAAGAACTTTATATTTGATAATAATCATAGAAATTTTGCTGAACCGGGTGCTCTTGTTGCCGGTGTTCCTCCTGGGATAGGAATTGGTGTTATGGCTGGTGACGCAGTTACGATTGAAGGCAATATCATTCGTAGAAATAGTTTCGCCGGAATTGGAATTGGAGATAATAATTTACTTCCTAATTCAAAATCACCTGATCCAGATGTAGAACCAAATCCTGACCGAAACAAAGTCCTTGAAAACGTTTTCATTGATAATGGATCTCGGAAGTGGAACGATTTTGTCTCTTGGATATTTTATGTGATACGAGTTGTATTTTCTGGCAATCCGATCCCTGAATCTCCTAACGGTGGGAAGGTGGGAATTTTCCCGGAAGGATATGATATTGTGGCTTCCGGGAAAGGAAAGGGCAATTGTTTGTCCTCTCCTGATTCAGTAACAAAAATCGGAACTAGCGGATACGGAATTTGTTCACCAAAAGAATCCACTGAGCAAATCAAAACAATGATTGGTGACCCTAAGTTGGGAGAAGCTAAATCAGATGCTCGGGAGCTAGGGAAACAGGTGTTTGGTGCCGTTTGTTCTGGTTGTCACTCGATGACTTTACGAACTGTGGGCCCTCCAATTAAGGAAATACAGGATAAATATAAAAAAGATGTATATGGCGTTGTTTCCTTTGCATCAATGCCCAAAAAAGTTCGAGAAGGTTTTATCGAAATGCCTTCTCAAAAGTACTTAGGAAACGAAAAGTTAACGGCAGTTGCTAATTATATTTTGAACTTGAAAGATGAAGGATCCAAAGGGGCGGCAAAATAATATGAATGCAGAAATAAAACTTCCTCAGATGAATCCGTTTCGCGGTGGGTTGATTTCGATCATTCGTTTGTTCACACCTCCGATATTAGCCTTTTTCCTAATTGTATTGGTTTGTTATGTTTCAGGTGATGTTTCTTGGAAACGTAATCTTTTGGCGGTTTCGTTTCTTTGTTATTATGTTGCCGTTTCAGTTTTGGGAACTTTACGTGCTGCATCAGCAGTAGAAGATATCCTTGGTGAAGAAGATGTTGTGGAAGATAAAACATCAAGAATGAGACGTGCAAGACATTCTGTTCGAGTTTTCTTTTCTCTTTGGTTTGTAGGTGGAGTTGCAATCCTTGCTGGATTGTATGTAGGGATGAATAAAAATAGATGGGATATGCCCATTCCACTTCCTTCGTTACAAATATTAAGTTCGATTGTTTGGGCTATTCTTTCTTCGTTATTATTACAACTAATGAGTTTTCATCGGGGCATTGTGCTTACAAAAGGTGGGTCGACAAAAGGGTATATTGCGCAAAGTATTTCCATTTATGGATTTCTCATTGTCCTGTTCCCAATTTATTTTCTGTTGTATGCAGGGAATGGTAAAATATTGAATATTCCCTATCTCGTTGCCTTCACGTTACCTACAAATATACTATTAGTTTATTTGATTATTAAAAAATATAAGTCTGTCTTAGGCATTCTTGGAGAAAATTCAGAATTATTTTTTCATCCTGACATTAAATATGCTGCAAAAAAAGCCTTTGCTGTTTTTTTCATACTCTTTCTTCTAATCAGTTTATTCTTTTTGGATTATTCACGACGAAGGAAATTGCTCTGGATTTATTCCGCTAAAGAAAATCATATTTTTCTATTTCAAGTTTTGCGTTTGACGGGCGTAAGTGTTAATGAAGTGGATGAACATAAATACACTCCACTTTTTTGGGCGATCCAAGGTGGGTCACTTCCATTTGTGAAGTCGATCATTGAAGATGGAGCAAATTTGGAAGCAACCAATGAATTTGGTCAAACTCCTTTGATTCTTGCTGTTTTACTTCAAAATGAGCCTATAGTAAAGGAATTGATATCCTTGGGATCTGATCCTAACCGGGCCGATACACTGGAGGGACAAACTCCTTTGATTTTGGCTGCAAGAGATGGGAATTTTGAAATCGTATCATTTCTCTTAGAAAAAAAAGCAAATCCATCGCTTAAAAATAAGAAAGGTAAATCAGCATTGGACTTAGCTTTAGAAAACGGTCATCTTAAAATAGTCGATTTACTAAAAAACCGATAAACAATTAGAGTCGATCTGAAATTATTTTAAATACTTTTTATTCTTCTGTACCTTTTGTCCCGTTTGTGGATGGGTTGTTAATAGATAAAATAATTTCAGATATGATCTGTGCATGGGTATGCAAAAAAGTCAATTCGAAGTTATACGATGTATATGCCTCGGTTGGTATTGTACATTCAAAAATTAGTGGATCATGCAGATATTAAATGCACATTAATCTATCTACATCTGAGTCCCAATTCTCTTCTACAAATCACAAGCCTACTGGAAAAAATTGGTAATATACGATTGGGAAATTTAGAAAACCAAAATCAGTATGGATTTCAATTTCGTTGAGATTGGTTTGAGCTGAAACGTATGAGGTGATGTCAAAACTTTGCCTGTTTCATTCGACAGAGTGCCACAATCTTTTTTATATTAGGTTCTGACATTTCAGTCGCTTCAGGTAAGTTCCCCATGTGGCTTAGACCCACGTGGATGTACCCTTTTTTCTCTCTGTTTAAAACCACCAAACAATCGGAAGCTGGAAGATTTAATTTTTTTCGAATCTTTTTCTCTTCTTCTTCTGCGGACGCAAAACCAGCTTCGGTATTTTCAAACTGATATTGTTCAATTCCGACACTGGTTTTACTTACTAGATTTACCTTTTCCATTGTCAAAATAATTTTGTCATGTGAAAGAACGATCATAGTAAAAACCAAAAGAAACTCAGACATAGAAATTACTCCTTGGCGATTTCATTCAGTATATCACATAATTCTTCTGGTTTGCTAAAAAAAGGAGAATGACTGGAATCAATTTGAAAAACCCGATCACAGGGAGAATCCTTTTGCATCTTCCTTTGGAGAAACAGTGTAACTGCTCTGTCTTGCAAACATTCGATGTAAATTTTCGGAATTTTACCATAACGTTCTTCAGTTAATTTCAATTTTTCAAATCCACCTAAGTTTGGTTCTGGTGTGAGTAAAACATTGGCTAACTCAGTGATCTCGAGTGGGCAATCATGATAAAGTGCATCATGGAAGATATGTTGGCTCAAACGATGAGTTCTGTATTTTTTTGGCAAAAAAAGATCTATCAATGTTTTTTTGTAACCAGTATAATCTTTAATCAATCGACTGGCTAGTTTTAAGGAAATTTTTGGAATTGTGTTTTGAATCACTAAAGACTTCCGATCAAGGAGAGCATATTCCATCATTGACCTTCCGTTTGGAATTAAATAGGATGCGAGGTAAATTAATTTCTCAATTTTTTCCGGGATTTTCTCAGCAACTCTGGAAATGACAATTCCGTTTCGACTATGGGCAAGTAAAATCACTTTACCTTCGATAGCTTGGATCACCTCTACCGTTTTGTTTACATAGTCACTAAGTGTTGCAAAATGTATTTTTTTTCTGTCTAGTCCATGCCCTGGCATATCAATGCTTATCGCTTGGTGTCCAAGTTGTTGTAATAACGGAACTATTTTATGCCAATTCCAAGCACCGTGGTAAGAACCATGTAGTAATATAAATGTTTTCATCTCATCTCCAAAAATGGAATGAGAATAGTTTAGGTTGAATTCAACGATTCGAAAACCCGATTCTTGCTATTTCTAAAAAAAAGTCTCGCATAGCTTAGGAAACTTACGTTTTATGAACCTGTTGGTCTATGAAACGTATCACATTATTTTTATTTAGTTTGTTTGTCCTAACAAGTGCAGTCTTTTCAGAAAAACTGGAATTAAAATCCAATCATCCCAATGAAGTCACAGAAATTACAGTGGCAGTTGCTGCGAATTTTAAAAATCCGATGGAAGAAATTCGGACCTCATTTTTAAAACAAAACCCAAAATATAAGGTCACAATCATTTGGGGTGCTTCAGGCCAACTCACAAGTCAAATTCGAAGTGGTGCACCCGTTGATTTATTTTTATCTGCTGATATGGATTTTCCAGAAGCATTGTATAAAGAAGGTTTTAGCAAAAACCAACCCAAAGTTTATGCCATTGGAAAATTGATACTCATGTCAAAAATGGGAAAAAATAAATCGAATTCGATTCAAGAACATTTGGTTAATGAGAATACCAAGTATATAGCAATCGCTAATCCAAAAACTGCACCGTATGGTAGGGCAGCGGTTGAATTACTGCATTATTATGGAATTTACGAAAAGGTAAAGGATAAACTTGTGTTTGGTGAAAGTGTCACCCAAGTAAACCAATTTATATCCACAGGATCTGCCGATTTTGGTTTTACCTCACTTTCGACTGCTCTCTCTAAAGAGAATACAAACCAATTTTGGTTGAATGTTGATCCTTTCTCTTACACACCGATCCATCAAGGTGTAATCATCATAGAAATAAATAAAAATCGATCAAAGGAAGAATTCAATTTATCCCACCAATTTTTCGAATACTTATTTTCTAAAGAAGTTCATCGTATACTCTCTGTATATGGTTACACTGCACCTCCAATATGATTGTTGTATTTGTATTATTTTGCAAAAAAAATCTTATATTTCGAGAAAAAGATGATTTTAGATTTTGATCCTCTTTGGTTGACATTAAAATTGGCACTACTCACAACTTTCGTTTTGAGTATCATCACTATACCCATTGCTTACTGGCTTACTTTTTCTTCATTTCGATTTCGTTTTGTAATAGAAACAATTTTGAACTTACCTTTGGTATTACCGCCGACTGTACTTGGCTTTTATCTTCTCATTTTATTTAGTCCCAATCATTGGTTAGGCAGATGGATTGAGGATGTATTCCATTTTCGAATTGCCTTTAGTTTTTTGGGAATTTTGATTGGATCCGTTTTGTTTAGTTTACCATTTATGTTACAAGCTTTCCAAGTTGGATTTTCGTCAGTATCTCGAATCTATATAGAAACTGCGATGGTTTTGGGAAAATCAAAGTGGACTATTTTGTTTAAGGTAATTCTTCCTAATTGTAAACCCGCAATCCTTGTTGGTATGATCTTAACATTTGCACACACCATTGGCGAATTTGGCGTCGTTCTTCTTATTGGTGGAAGTATTCCAGGTAAAACAAAAGTAGCATCCATTGCTATCTTTGAAGAAGTTGAGGCAATGAATTATCAATCTGCTCATATCTATTCAGCAATTTTGGTAGCTATATCAATGTTTGTTTTATTGGTAATTTTTCGATATAAGAGAAGTTTAACAATGGCGTTGACTTCAAAAAAATAATGCTTCGAGTTTAGAATGATCAAAGTAAATATCCAAAAGAAGTTTTCTTCAAGAGATCAGAAAACTATTGAACTTAAGTTTGAATGTGAGATTCCATTACACCAATCAAACTCTCTTTTTGGTCCATCTGGTGCAGGTAAAACCACGTTTCTAAAAATGTTAACTGGATTAGTGAAGCCAGATCTAGGTTCTATTGTTGCTGATGGACAGGTTTGGTTTGATTCTGAAAAGAATATAAACTTACCAATCGTTTCTAGGTCAATTGGATATCTATTTCAAGAATCTTCATTATTTCCAAATATGAATGTTCGGGAAAACTTGGAATTTGCTTTTCAAAAGGGAAAAGAAGATAAGAATTTCTTACAGAGGTTAATGACTACAGCCGAAATAGATAATCTTCTAAATCATAAAGTAGAAGGATTGTCCGGTGGTCAAAAACAGAGAGTTGCCCTCGTCAGGTCGCTTATCCAGAAACCTAAATTCCTTTTTTTAGATGAACCCTTTTCTTCTTTAGACCAAAGGATTCGAAGTCAACTTGTTTCACTTGTTGAATCTTTACAAAAACAGTATCAAATGACAGCCATCCTGATTAGTCATGAAATTCCAGAGGTCATCAAACTTACTAAAAAAGTTTATATGATATCCAATGGGGAAATTGTTTCTAGTGGTGATCCGATTGACTGTTTTCGACAAAAACATCATGACTTATTGGAAGGGGAAGTGATTGGCAGGACATCGAAGGATGAAGTAGCAATTTGGTATCCCAATCCTTTTGTTGTTTTAAAAAGAAATGAGAAAGATCCAATATTGAAGATCAATGAATTTTGCCTTACACAAATAAAAATCAAAAACAAAGGTGATTGAATTTTATTTCCTCCAAATCAATTTGAATTCATATAAAACTCAAGTAACTCATTACAAAACCCCCTGAACAGGGGGTATGATAAACTAAAATATTTATTCCCAACCTTATGAATTGAAACAAAGTCATCAGAATTCTTTGCAATCGTTATCAAATTTCGAAGAGCAATCGTAATTTAAACTGAGGATTTCATGATTCCAATTCCTGATCTTTCGACAATCCCCTCTACAATCGAATATTTTTGGTACAAACTTCCTTGGGCGATACCAAACTTTTTTACGACCTTTGTCGGATTGACACTCACTTCACTAGGGATACTTGCCCTCAAAAGATCTGAAAATCGCAAACTTCTATTCAGTTTCGTTTGTTTTTCATTTTCATTTGCTTCACTTGGATTTGTTTTATCATTACGTACGTTAATCCAAGACCAACCTACATTGTTATTTTGGAATCGTATTTGCTACTTTGGAGTAGTTTTATTATCCCCAGCTGCTGCTTTTCTAACGTACTATTTGACCAACCAAAAATATCGATATTTAATGATCTCCGGTTTTTTGGCTATGTTGACTCTTGCATTTGGATATTACGGACTTTTCACTCATTATGATTTTACAGGTGGTTGGTTTATATATTCTTTTGGCAAATATCCGATTGCGGAACTTCCTCTTAAGATTTGGGGGGTTGTTTTATTCATTAATTATATATTTGTATACACTCCTACCTCCATTCATTATTGGATGAAGCATCAAGTAGACTTTGAATCAAAGAAGATTATGTTCTTAGGTCTTCATATATGTAGCTTTTTTTTGATTACCAATTTGTTGAGTTTGGTAGGATACCCAGTATTTCCGCTGAGTAGTTTCGCATTTCTTCCGTTATCAATTCTCGGATATGGAATTTTTCGATCAGATTTTTTAAATCTAAATGATTTGTTATTCAAACAAAGGGGATTGTTTTACTTTCTATCGGGATTTATCACAACGATTTTAATCATAATCGCATATTTAGTTTCTTTTTACCTTCATCCGAGTGAACAGATAACAGCATACACTCGACCTTATTTTTTGATTCCACTTCTCTCTAGTGTTGTGGTATTTGCTTTGGCCATTTATATCGCTGGAAGTAATCCTGATATTAAATTGAATATGTTGGCTTCCATATCATTTTTTTTAGCAGGTGCTTTTACTATCGTAATGGTTACATTTAAATTTGATTTGCCATTAATTGTTCATAGAAGGTTAGAACAAATTTTTTATACATTGTTTGTATTCACTCCAGGCATCCATTTGCGTTTCTGTTATGCATTATTCGGTCAAAAGTCTCCGAAACTAATACGGTTTTTTGATTTTGGATCTTTGCTTTTGGCTTTTATCGTTTGGACTCCTTATTTTTTTAGTGGATTTTATGAATACTCCTTCGGTCGGATGTCTGCAGGTGGCCTTGGTCTGAATGCCTTTGGATTACTTGGTATGATAGGGATGGTATTTTTTTTTAAAGATTGGATCCAGATATGGAAAGAGACCCATAATCAAATGGCCAATCTTATTGTGCTTTCTTTGTTTTTCGGAGACTTCCTTATTTTCTTCAATTTACCCGCAACAATGGGAATTCCGTTGTATTCAATTGGTGAATTACAATTTATCCCTGCACTTTTGATTTCAATTTTTATTATCAAACTAGGAGCCATTCCAACTTCAGGACAAGCGACTTTAATTGGAAATCGCGTTTCACTAATGATACTATTCTTTGTGCCGATATCAATGTCCTTTTATGTTTTAAACTTAATAGATGTTTATCCATTAAGTATTGCAATTTATCACGCAATATTTGTAGCATCACCGGTTGCACTTGCTTTTTACCTTGTATCATTTGTATTTTTACGTTCTACCGCAGTAAAGTTAGATCAAACAATACTTGCACTGGCCAAAGAAAAAGTGAAAGCTGATAATGCTCTTATCCAATCTGAAGAAGCCAAAAAAGAAATTGAAGCCATCAATCATTTAACTAATTTAATCAATACTGAATCTGAATTGCCAAAAATCATTAGTGCCATTGCAGAATACGTGAATCAAAAATATGGGATTTTGGCTTCTTGGTTATTTTTATTAGATGAAAACCAAGAAGAAATCAAAAGTGTGCATGCTGAAACATTTGTTGATGCCTCTGATGAACAAAGAGCATTTGTAAATAATTTAAGGATTCCTTTGAATGAATCAGGGGGAGTTGCTTATTTGGTATGGAAGCGGAAAAAAAGTATGATACTTCCGCAAGTCAAACGATTTGGATTCGAAATTGATAAACAAATCAGTGAAGGCGTTAAAGCTACTTCTTTTTTACATGTTCCTTTGGTTTTAAAAGGTGAAACCATTGGAATTATCATGTTCTCTAATTTTATAGAGCGATTGGATTTAACAAAATCTCAAGCAAGATCCATTGAACATCTCTGTGCACAAGTTGCAGGTGTCATTCAGAGAGTTCACCTCCTAAGGCAAACGGAAAAGCAAAAGAAAGATATCCTAGCATTGAATGGATTTATCAAAGATATCAACGAAAAAATGGATATCCATTTGATCATGAAAAAGATACACAACTATGTAAAAACGAATTTTGGAATTATGTACTATTCGTTGTTAGTTGCAGATGGTGAAAAAAAATACTTACGTTTTATAGAAATGGAGATCCCTGAGTATGTTACGGAATTCCAGAAAAAAAGAATTTATGAAATGAGAGTGCCTTTGAAGGGCGCAGCAGGAGGCCACCAGATGACCCTGCGTAAGAAAAAGCCTATTTATATGTCGAAAGATCTGGAAAAGATAGAAAGATTGCTTTCAGAAGATGAAAAATGGGTGATTGATGTTTGTAAGATCACATCGTTTCTTTTTATCCCAATGATTTTGAATGGAGAAGTTGTAGGGTTACTTGATTTATCAAATTCAGACAAATCGATGGACTTAACTGATGAGGATATTTCAAAACTCTCTATCTTAGGAGAACAATTAGCGGGCATTATATATGGTTCTGCTTTATTTCAAGAATTGGAGATTTCTAGAAATATTGCCGAAGAAGAGAGACGGAAAAACGAAAAACTTTTGCTCAATATTTTGCCTGTTGATATTGCCCAGGAGTTGAAGGAAAAAGGTGCCACAGAACCAATCTTATACGAAAATGTGAGTGTTATGTTTACTGACTTTAAAGGATTTACGCAAATCGCAGAAGTTTTATCGCCACAAGAACTGATTCGAGATTTGGATGCTTGTTTTGTTCAGTTCGATAAAATTACAGAAAGATACAAACTAGAGAAACTGAAGACGATTGGGGATAGTTATATGTGTGCTGGAGGAATTCCAAAGCGTAACCAAACACATGCAATCGATTCTGTTCTTGCCGCCTTGGAAATCCAGGCATTTATGAATCTCATGAAACAAATCAAAGAGGATCAAGGATTGCCATTTTGGGAACTCAGATTAGGAATTCATTCAGGTCCCTTAGTTGCAGGTGTCATTGGAGAAAAAAAATTCGCCTATGATGTTTGGGGAGATACTGTGAACACTGCGTCTAGGATGGAATCTTCCGGGACTCCAGGAAAAATCAATGTGAGTGGCGAAACATATGATATGATTAAAGATGTTTTTGAATGTGAATACAGAGGAAAAATTAATGCCAAAAACAAAGGAGAGGTGGAAATGTTCTACGTTCTAGGATTAAAAACGGAATTTTCCTTATCTGAAGACAAACGGACTCCTAATGAAAATTTTTGGAAGTACTACGAAACATTGGCAGGAACGAGAGAACATGTCGCATAAAAACGAAAGTATAAACGATTCTAATGCGATCAAAATTGGAATTTTAGAAAATGACAATTTCTTTCTGGAAGAGCTAAAAAACCGAATTTCTGAATTGGACAATGTATCGGAGATTCTCTCATGGAAAACAGGAGAGATGCTTTTACGCGATCCTCAACATAAAAACATCGATATTCTATTTTTGGATATCATGTTGCCTGGCATTAACGGAATTGAGGTGGTTAAAATTTTATCAGAAAAAAACGAAAACATAAAAGTAATTATGTTAACCAACATGAATTCCGATGAGATGATTTTTAATTCGATTAAAAATGGAGCACTTGGTTACCTCTTAAAATCTGAGTTAGGACAAATAAAAAATATTGCTGATGTTTTATTAGGTGGTGGTGCTTATATTACACCAACCATTGCGCTAAGAGTATTTTCTAGCTTTAGGCGTCCTATCGATAAACCAAAAATATATTTAACAGATCGGGAAAAACAAATTCTTGAATTATTAATCAAAGGAAAAACAATTCCTTTGGTCTCAAAGTTTTTGGACTTAAGTGAACATACTGTGCAGGGTTATGTAAAATCAATTTATCGAAAATTACAGGTCCATAATCGATCTGAATTAGCACTTAAAGTGCAAGAGTTTTCTATTTTATAATGAAATGTATTGGAAAGATTTTTATATTTTTGATTATTACAACAATTCCGGTAAATTGTTACCAAAGATTAGCGGAAAAATACCAAAATTACGCTTACATAGATTTATCTGAAACCAATTGGGAAACTGCTCTTCCGATTAATTTATCATCTGGTTGGGAGTTTTATTGGAACCAGCTTTTGGATCCAAAGGATTTCCTGAATAATTCTACTTTTGGCGATGTGCCAGTAGTAGAATTCCGGCCTTGGACGAATCTAAGTTTTCCCGATCGGAAGTTTCCAGCAAAAGGTTATGCTACCTATCATAAAAAAATAAAGGTTCAAAAGAGTTTTAAGGTAAAACAGTTCTCAATTTATTTTATGCATTTGTTTTCTTCTTCTAAGGTTTACATCAATGGTGAACTGATTCAGGAAAAAGGAAAAGTTTCGGCGCAACTTTCTGAAATTATACCTGATAGAACAAATTCAACTATTGAGTTTCTAACAGATCAATTGGATTTAGATATTGTGATACAAATTGCCAATCAAGACTTTTATCAGGGTGGTCCAAGAGGTGAGTTTTTGATTGCTTCTCCTTCACGAATGCATTTGTATAAAAGTAAAAATCTTATCGTTGAAATTTTTGTCTTTGGGCTTATATTTGGATCGGTCTTATATCATTTGTCATTTTATTTTATTAATCGTGAGCAGCGGGCATTTTTATATTTTTCAATCGTTTGTATTACCTTCCTAATAAGAATCCCTTTTTTAAATAGTAAATCACACAGTTATTTTATTCCTATACAAAGTTTTGAAATTCAATCTATATGGCTGCATTATGTAAATATTTTTTCCTTTGTTTTTTCTATTTTATTTTTGAGCGAGTTGTTTAAATCGAAACAATACAAATACGTAAAAAATTTCTTTTATGTCGGTGCAATTTTGGCTTTGTATTTTCCTTTTGTTCCCAAAACGTTTCAATACTATTTGAATTTTCTTTATCTAGTTGTTTATTTGGTAATGTTTTTGGCGTTCTCTTGTTTTCTCCTTTATAAACATAAAAAAGAGGCTCAAGGATTATATTCGATGGCAATTGCCCTATTCTCACTTGCATTGTTTTGTACTTTATCGATTTCACTTAACTTTTATGGCGTTCATGGAGGGTTATATTTAATTATTGGCTATTTGTTTTATGTAATTTTCCAAACGGTGTCTTTAAGTAAATTTTTTGCCTATGCGATTGAATCTAGAGCAAATATAGAAATGGCCCTATACGAAGAATCGTTACATGCATTGTCAAAACAAAGGGCCGAAATGCAGTTGATGGTTCACGACCAATTGGGCGCAAATCTGACGGATTTAAAAGTCTATTTGGAAAGAAAACTGGCCAATGTGAGTGATTCAGTGAAGTATACTTTTGATTTGGATCATATCTATGATCGAGTTGTTTCAATCATTCAGTCACTTCGGAACCAATTACTTTATATCGAAGATCAGAATTTAATTTTTGAAAACTTTGTCACTGGTTTGCATTTAACTTTGTTAAGAAGGTATTCCGATGTGGGAAGAGAATTTGAGTTTTTACCTTCAAATGATTTTTTAAATTATTTCAGCGAAATAAAAATTATTGGTAAAAACCAAAGTTATTTTTTGAATATATTTTATATGTTGTATGAAGTTTGTACGAATGATATCAAATACGGTAGAGGAGAATCTGTTTGGGAGTTAGATTATGAGAACGGTTCCTTTTGTATTGATCAAAGAAATTTATTGAACTTACCACTTGAAAAGCAAAAGAGTAATCTAGAGTTAAAAAGCATCAAACAACGATTATCGCAATTAAATGGGAAATTGGAGGTTCGGATTTTGGATGAAAGTTATAAGTTAAAAATTCAATTTCCTACTTGAGTAATTTTTAAATAAACCGTTCCATTTATTATTTATTTTCTGTTGATTCCCAGCCGCTATACCCTCCATCAAAACGAAAGACATTAATTTCACGCGATTGCAAAAGATTCATTGCATTCACAGATAACAAACAAAGTGGTCCTCGGCAATATACGATCACCTCTTTGGTTTTAGGAAATTTGTGTGTGAAAAGGTCGTTATATGGGACATTGATTGCATCTGGGATATGTCCTTTTTTATATTCTTCTTTCGAACGGACATCAATGAGGAGGGCTCCCCCTTTTTTAATTTTTTTTTGGAGTTCCGAGAGGCTCATATTGTTTTTTATATTTGGTGTATTTCCCCTGGTTGTGCTTTGTCCTTCGGCAATACTAAACAGAGCAAACTTTTCTAAAGCAAAGAATAAATCTTTCAATGGTCCTTGTTCCCAACGGTAAAGAATTCTTTTCCCATCTCGTCTTGTGGTGACCATAGTCGCTTTTTTCAAAGCCTGGAGGTGTTGTGAGGTATTCGCAACAGGAATACCGGATTCTTCGGACAAAATCTCTACTGATTTTTCACCATTGGACAGCAGTTGGAGTAAAATTAGACGTGATTCGTTCCCGAGCATACTCGCAATTTCGCTCATACGCGGTATGGTTTCCATACTTCTCATAGACAATCTCACTAAAAAAGGTAATTCAATTTTTCGGCAAGAAATTTTGTAGAGGAATCTAAAAAACTATAGACATTCTATCATTCAATAAAACAATTGAATGATAGAATGAATGTTGGAGGATATTATGGATTTTCTTTTATTGGATTTAGGAAAGATCGTTCTTATTGGAATAGGGGCTACGGCAACTATGGACATTTGGAGGTTTCTTTTGCAAAAAACTGCCGGGGTGAGTTCGCTTGATCTTGGGCTTTTGGGACGTTGGGTTGGTAATTTGTTTCGAGGAAAAATTTTTCACACATCGATTGCTAAGGCTGAGGTGATCCCAAATGAAACCAAACTTGGCTGGGCCTCGCATTATGCCATAGGGATTTTCTTTTCCTTTCTTTTGCCTATCCTTTGGGGAGAAGGTTGGTTAAAGAATCCGACGATTTTTCCGGCAATTTTTGTGGGTGTTGGAACCGTTGTGGCACCTTGGTTTTTTATGCAACCAGCTATGGGGATTGGAATTGCTGCGTCCAAAACACCCAAACCTTATCAAGTGCGACTCAGAAATATTGCCATTCATACGGTTTATGGTTTTGGACTCTATGGATCAGCACTACTAATGAATGTTTGGTTCCATTAAAATTAGGATTCGGATTTTTTTATGAAATATATTATTGTTACTGCTATCATTGTTCTCTTGGGATTTTTTTCCGTGGGAATTCCCATTGCAACTCTTCCTGGTTTTATCAAAGGAACCTTAGGTTTGAGTGATGTTTGGCTTGGAATTATACTGGGAACCCAGTCACTTGTAACCTTACTGAGTCGGCATCATTCCGGTTCTATATCTGATTTAAAAGGACCAAAAGTTGCTGTTCTTCGAGGAATATTTTTTGCTGTGATTTCTGGAATTGTCAGCTTGGGTGTTGTATACTTTCAAGGAACATTAGGACTTGTAATTCTCCTTGTTGGAAGAATCATTTTAGGATACTCAGAGAGTTTACTCATCACGGGAGCCCTTTCTTGGGGAGTTGGTTTGGTGGGACCATCTAACGCTGGTCGTGTGATGGCATGGAGTGGTATGGCCATGTATGCGGCGATGGCAATCTCTGCTCCTCTAGGATATTTGATGGTCCATCAATTTGGATTTCAAGGAGGAGTGGTTCTATCAATTCTATTTCCTATCTTTGCAGGAATCATTTCTTTTTTTGTTCCTATGGTTCCTCAAGTAAGTCAGGTGAGGATTCCATTTTATCAAGTGGTTCCCAAAGTATGGAAACATGGACTGGGTCTTTTTTTCGCAGCCGTATGTTTTGCGGGGATTGCCGGTTTTAGTACATTACTTTTTAAAGAAAAAGGATGGGAAAATGCTCATTGGGTGATGGTCATTTTTGGTACTGCCTATGTTTTGGCTCGTATCTTCTTTGCACAAACGGTGGACAAATATGGTGGTAAAAAAATTGCTATGATCTTCTCTGCTGTTGCGATTTTTGGACAAGGTTTGTTATGGCAGGCGAATCATTCTTCCTTGGCTTTTTTAGGTGCTGCACTCACTGGATTTGGTTACTCACTTGTGTTTCCTGCCTTTGGTGTGGAAGCAGTTAAAAATATGGAGCCAAAATTTCGCGGAGTTGCTCTTGGAGCTTATGTAGCTTTTTTTGATCTCGCATTGGGTGTGACGGGACCTTTAGCAGGTTTTGTGGCAAATCAATTTGGTTATGCAGCGGTGTATGCATTTGGAATGGTCACTTGTATCGTTTCTTTTCTCATTGCTTTGAACTTAAAAGAAATAAAAAAAACAAACGAAACTTAATAATATTGAATCGCCTTAGTCAAAAGAGAAATTCTTTGATTTGCTTTTTTTGACTAAGGTTTGTATTTTTTTCGGAACTCGGAAGGTGTTAGATTTGTTAAATCTTTAAATGCTCGGATAAAAGCATTTTTGGAATTGAATCCAACATCAAAACCAACCCGAAGGATGGGTGTATCGGATTCTATTAAAACTTTTTTTGCAAACTCAATTCTTTTTCATTTAGTAAATTTTCTAAATGTTTTCCTAATTCATTTAATTTTTGATCCGATAGATAAGACTTTTGGTATTTGTTTTGGTTGGAACGTAAAATTTGGTGGTTATCTTTTCCTTTTTGGTCAAGATAAATTCTGTGCCAAGCAAATCCTAGAATCCAAAACGAAAAACCAATGTTAGATATAGTTTCGGAAATTTGGCCTGGGAATAAAACACAAAACAACATACAAAGCAATAACCAAAAGACCAAAATCAAAATATAACGAGAAAAAAGTTTTTCTTCTCTGAGAAAATCATCGGAAAATTCTCCAAAGACCAATCGAAATCGGTAGTATGTGCGCAAAAAAACAATCAGAGAAAAAAATAAAGTCATCATTTGGAACAAGTTTGACTCACTCAATATTTGATTTTGAGGATTGTTTCGGAGAGATAAAATTTTGTTTTCTCCACTCAAAAGAAAAAATGGAATATGAATTAATAAAAATGAAACTGGCACGAATAGAAACATTCCGAACCAAATTCGATTTTCTTTGGGGATTCCAAAATATCTTGTCACAGCAAAAGAGAAAAACGGAGATATACAAAATCCAAATAGATATCCTAGTTTGATCAGATGTGGAAATTCAAATAAGTTGCCTGAAAAATAAATCAGGTTACAAATCATGATGAGGGAAAGGAAAAAGAAAAAATAACTTAAGTCACGACTGAACTTCCTTCCTGTATTTGCTTCACGATAGAAATAAAGACCAAGAAAGACAGACTGTATAAAACCCGCGCTGAGTAAGATAGTTCCAATCATTTGGGAGATTATTCCTAAACTGTCAGATGATCCAAAGATTGGAATTAGTTTTTTTATAAAAGATAGGTCCCGTCCGATGGGGTGGGACGACAAGACATTTGATTTGAGTTACACTGATTTCAGAAAAGGAAAAAAATGAAATTAGATCTTTGGTTTTTAATATTCATTATCGTTTTGATACAACATCCAATTTTCGGAAATACTAAGTTATCAAAAGAAGAATACAGTGTTAATTTTTTTCGTGCCCCTTCCATTGGAGGAGAATATAGAAAAGACCAGTTCTCTATTCACGGAGGTTATTATCTTACCAGTTTTGATCCGGGAATCACAACTGAGTTTTATAAAGTTGGAATTGGGTATTGGTTTTTCCTAGCCAAGTTAAATGCATCTGTAGAACAACCTTCATCGTTTTATATATATTTATCCTATGGAAAAGGTGTGAATCTAGAGTATAAAAACAAAGATACGATTATGTATGAATTGGGTTATCGATTAATGTTGTGGAAGGGTTTGAGTTTTCGGTTTGGTATCATTTTACTTACTGCAAATGGTGCACCTTCAGAACTCAATCCAACACCGGGAATCAGTTATTCTATATTTTTTTAAAGAGGAAAGTATGCAAAATCAATCAATCAAAATGAATCGTTATATGGGAATGATATTCATTATGATTCCCTTTCTCATTCAAATACCCTATACAATGTTAATCGTGAATTTTCAATATCCTGATATATTACGGCTACCATCGGGAACAATATTAACAGAATTTCAGAAAGGTGGTTCTTTCCTTGTATGGACTTGGTGGTTTTTTGGGATTTCTGGTCTTCCGCTTCTTTTTGGTTACCTTCATTTGTATCAAATTACAAAAAGAAATAACCCGCTTTTGTCTTTAGCCGCTGTTATGTTTGGTATTGTTTCTTTGTTTTTCCAACTGATCGGACTACTTAGATGGGTTTTTGTTGTGCCTATACTTGCCAATTTGTATTCTGATCCACTTAGTTCTGATATAGTGAAAGATGCGGTTTTAGTCAATTTCCAAACCATTCATCATTTGTTTGGAGTTTTGATTGGTGAACATTTAGGCCAACTCTTTACCATTTTTTGGATGGGGATGGTTTCATTTATGATTTGGAAAGATCAGGTTTTTCCTAAGTGGACTGCTATTTTTGGAATGGTTTCTTCTTTGGTTTATATTTTTGCGCAATGGGAATTGTTTGCCATAGTGATCCCAGAAGTAAAAGAAATTCCTCTGGCTGGTCTTTTAGGGAGTTTGTGTTGGTTACTTTGGATGGTTTCTCTGGGAATACAAATCATAAAAAAAAGTTTAGCAAAAAATTGATTCTGAATATAAGAATATGAATGTATATCTATGTATTTTTGATATTGAAAAATCCTATCCTTAATGACAGGAATGGCTTACTGGTAGGCTATATTTATTGGAAAGATAACACTCTACAATTTCCCTATCACTTGTGGAAAGTGCTTGGTCGTAATAGATCAAATCTCCCATAAAACCATCTAAATAATCACCATCAAAAGGAGGAAGTCCTCCATAATAAAACCTGCCAATATCGAGGTTTCCACCTCCGCAATTGTAGGCAGGTGCTCCGAAACTTGAGGAAGCTTCAACGGCTCCTCCTTTATAAATATTTCCTGAAGTGCCATTATAATCAAGAGACATTAATGTGATTTCGTTGACACTACTGTAATTTGCGTTAGAGATTAAGCGACTTGTGTTTCCTATTTGGTCAAATAAGCTGAGTCGGTTCCCAGGGCCATCCGGTAAATATAATATCTTACCTGTGCCAAAGGCACCATTTTGAAAAAGTCCGTCGCTCCCACCTCCATCTAAATCGTTGAATACCGCAAAAATAGTATTGGCGACGGTGTTTAATTCAGGAACACAAGCTCTCGATAAAACTGTTCCTGCCGTATTTGAATAACGTAAACCCTTTGATCCATTGATGCCAGTAGCACTAAAAATTGGCTGTTGGGACCCAGTTCCTTGGCTCACATGAAAGCCATTCCCGCTGCGGTCGTCTACAATCCCAATACAATTGGATCCGCCACTGCAAGCTCCTGGTCCAAAGGATGCAGCTTCCGGCATGAGAAAAAATTTCAAACTACTACTAGCAGGTATTTGGTTCCAAGTGCTGACTTGTGTGGGATAAGCACCGGAGAGAGTACGGATTTCGGATAAAGAAAGAACTCGGTTATAAATCCGAATTTCATCAAGGACACCTGAAAATTGGCCAGCGCCATCGAGACGTCTTCCTACTTCTAGGCTTGGACCGGCTACTGTAGACCAAGTCGGCATTGAGGCTGAAACACGTAAAACACCATTCTCATAAACTTCAACATTTGGGGAATTATAGGTCCCGCAGAGATGCATCCATTGGTTTCGAAAACCTTCGTGAAAGATCGTAACATCATCAGACACACCAAACATACCTGTGACAGTATCCGAAACCACAAGCCCGTTTCCTTGTGAATTTATAAAAGATCCATATCCCACAATGTATTCCCCAAAAGTACTTGTTTTATTAAACCATCCACAAATGGTTCTTGGGTCAGTCGCCATTGGCAATCCAGTGGGACTTAATTTTTGCATAAAGGAGGCACCGTTAAAGAGGTAAGCACTATTTGGGTTGCCACTGCGATCGGAGGTGGGGGCAGCTCCAGTTACTGATAAATCATTTTTTTCTGTGCCATAGTCTTTTGTATTTCCGTTGAACGGATAGTAGGTGACAAGGCCTGCCGGAATTTGCACAGCCATCCTTCGTATGGACTCATCATCTATTGCCCCTTTAAAAAACCGAACATCAGAAACTTTCCCTTTGTAATAAAAACCATTCCCAGCATCTCCTACCTTGAATGTGCCAGTGGGAAGATTCGGATTTGTCGTAAATACCAAAGGATCTTGTAATCCATTGATGTAGATTTTCCAGTTTGGATAGGAACGTTGGAGTACCACATGTGACCATTGGTTGAGCGGTAATCTCGCTGTCGTGTTTCCACTTGGCCCAACGGCACCTAGGGACACAGACAAAGTTCTGGAGGAACCTGAGCTTGCAAAATTGAGACCAAATCCATCGGTACCACCTTGCCCATTGTAAAAGATAAATTGAGAACCGACTCCCCCAGCAGGAAATACCCAGGCAGAGATAGTAAGATTATCCGAAATCTGAGGAGTAATGATATCTGTGGTGGATTGAATGAATTCACCACCTCCATGAAGTTCGTATGCTCCATTCGCTAGAGCATTTTCATCGGTTGTTTGAGTGGGGGATCCTGCAATTGTACCATGGTTCGTTCCAATGGAGTCGTTTGTGTTTCCATCGAAAGTATAACGCAAAATTTCAGATGGTTCTATTCTTCTGAGAGAATGATTCCCTGTATCTGCAATGTAAATATTCTGACCATCTGACAATAGATAACCGGGGAAATTCAAAAGACCATTCCCACCTGTGTTGTCGGAATACCCGGAACTACTTCCAACAAGAGTTGTGACATTATTGGTTGTTAGGTTTAAATGTCTGATTTTATGTCCAGACCATTCTGAGATAAATAAATTGGTCCCATCCGTTGTGAGTCCGTGAGGATCATTGAACTGGGCCAAAGTACCAATTCCATCTGTGGAAGCTTGCACTCCATCTCCCGCAATGGTATCGACTGGGTTGGTTCCTGCGAGGGCTATCCTGCGGACCTTATGTCCGCCACCAACACCAATGTCTGTGACATAGAGGTAACTACCGAGTCCAACCACAGCAATTGGTGATACAAAACGAGCATTCGTTCCTACTGGGTCGTTGGCAAAACTGCAAAGGGTTGGTCCACCTGCAAGTGTACTCACCGCAGTAGTGATGGGATTAATGACTCGAATTGTACAATTCCCACGATCCACAACATAAAGGTTTCCGTTAAAAAGTGAAATCCAGGAAGGATTGTTGAAGGAAGCAAGAATTCCAGATGTGTTATCCGCTGCAGCAGCATTCCCAGATCCAGCAAAAGTGGAAACAACGGAGGTTGCTAAGTTTACCTTACGAATTCTTCTTCCACTTGATTCTAATACGAATAAATTATTCCCATCATTCGTAAGACCTGCGATTCCATTGAATTCTGCGGCAGTACCTACACCATCTCTACAGTTAGTTGTAACTGTACCCGGACAAACTGTACCTCCCCCAGAGTTTCCTCCTGCTAGGATGGTTGTTGTTCCGTTGGATTTGTCAATCTTTCGTATGACTGCGTTGGCAGAATCAGCTAAGTAAACAAAATTACTATCCGCTGTGATCATATTGGGTCCATTAAAACGAGCAAGACTTGCAGTGGCACTGGCAACAGCACCTCCAGTGATGGCTCCGCCTCCACCCGCATTGATTGGAAAAGAACCTGCGATTGTTTTTACAAAGGTCTTTCTTCCAATTAAGTTGGTTCCAAGATCCGAACCGGCAGTGGGATGGATGTTTCCACCTACGACATATCCATTCACACATGTGATAAATATAGTAACATTAGCAGTTGCCATTGTCCCAACAGTCAGTGTGGGATCATCGAACGAACAGATTGTTCCGGCAGGCCATGCTGTCAGGGTGACCGCATAATTGGATCCAGTGGAAAGGAGAGTTGTAAATTTTGTTAGTCCGTTTGTGGCTATGTTTAAAGTTTCGGCTCCGTTGTTTTGAACGGTAATGGTGCCACTGAGTCCTGAAACATTTACACCTACTTCATAAAAGTTAGCACCGATTCCACAAGTGATACTAATGTTTGTTATGTTGCTATTTTGAACTACACCCTGGGCGTTGGCAATGGAACAAGTGAGTCCGGCCCCATTGGTAACAAAGCTGACATTGTAATTTTGGCCCGAACTGAGTTTTGTCGGAAAGGTAAAATTTCCATCTGCGGCTACTGTAACTGATTCTTGGTTGTTTGTTAAGGTTACCGATGTTCCTGGAAGTAGACCTGAAACTGCTCCACCAATACTATGTCCCGTAAATTGTGGTCCTGTGAAAAACCGAAGGAAGGCTAAAAATTCTAGAGGATCTCTGACAAGTGAGGGCAATCCACAGGAAGAGAGGAAAAAAAATACCAGTGGTAGTGTCAATCTCTTCATTAGGGAAACCCGTCGCTTTATGGAACTATGGAATGATTGGTATATTTATCAAGATATTTCGGTTTAAAAAACCTTCGATCCGAAATAAATTACTACTAGTATAAATTTGGTTTGGGTGTCCGTTTTTGGATTATTTTTGTTGTTCGATGCAAAGTAAATAATACGGGTTTGCACAAACTAAAGAAGCATTAGAAAGTGATACAGTAAGATATTGCATTAATCGTCTTTTTTCTTATTTTGTGCAATCTAACTTATTTTTCATCTCTATCCTTTTTTCTGTTTTATTTTGTAAACCAACAGATTTGGAAAATGCAAACGATTCTTATAGTCGTGAATTTAATGAAACGCAAATACTCAGTTGTTTGCTCCAAGGTCCTTATCAACGTCTTCTGGAAATAAAGTTTCATTTTTAGGATTCGGATACGATGCCCTTGCTGATTATACAATCCCATTGAACATTTGGTCGCACATTTGTTCATCATATAGCGGAGGGAATACGGTAAGTATCTATGTGAATGGGAACTTTATCGCAAACCCTGCATTTGTTGGTTCTGGTCCACTCAATACTACTTCCGGAGCATTTGTCATTGGGACTTGGACTGGAAGTGGTGGTTTGGCTTATTACTGGTGGGGTGATTCCGATGATATGCGAGTCTATGATATTGCATTAAACGCAATACAAATCGGTTAGGTTTATCGATTGGGAGCTGCCTATTTACAGTAGTCATCGAAAAGCAAACTATAGGTTGGTAGTGCGTTTTGTATGTCGTTTGGTTTTGATAATTTCGAAATAACCAAATTTTTTCAATTCTTCCGTTCTGAAATATATATCCGAACGACTGCTAGGCACAATTCCTTTATACTCTTGTGTCAAGATGAAAAAATATATATGCGACCTAATTTGCACCTTTGGCCAATTTTGTAAATCATCCTACACAATCTTCTTTTTCTTAATATTTGTTTTGGATTGTAATCCTTCTGATTTTAATAATGCAGGGGATGTTTATAGTCGCGAGTTTAATGAAACCCAAATACTTATTTGCCTTCTAAAAGGTAAGAATTGTTTACCTTGTACAGGGAGTAATTCTTTATCCTATCCACAAAACACCTACCTTTTGGGACAAAATTTCCCGGTTTCTATCAAATCAGATTTATGCAGTCAGATCACAACATGTAATGTTTCACCTACACTCCCAACAGGACTTACGATAAACAATGAAACTTGTGAAATCAGTGGCTCTCCTGCGATTCTAACCAATTATACTGATTACAAGGTCACCGCGACAACGAGTGCAGGAGATACAAATACAACCGTGCGCATCGCTGTTGAAATTGGATCCTTAGTCCATTTGAAATTTACTAATGGATCTTTGGAGAATTCAGGCATCCAGCCATTAACGCTAACAGCTGGACCTACTCTTTCCCAAACGACTGGATATGAAGGAGACGCAAATGGCGCAATACATCTCAATAATACAGATATAAGTTCTCAAATTGGGGGCGATAGTATGTTGCCAAGCGGGACATTGCCAAGAACCATTTGTATTTGGCTTAAGCCAGACGCACTCCTCGGATCTGGAGTGCAAGAATTGATATTTTCTTATGGAACACTATTTAGTAATGCTTGTGGCTTTGGACTGCAAAACACTGCAGGAGTAACTGGGTTATATTTTACTCGAGCAAACTTTAGTGCGAAACAAACCTTTGCTCCACCTGCAAGTGTCTGGACACATATTTGTATTGTTTTTGACGGCACAAATTCTTCCTTTTATACCAATGGTACCTTTTTGGGTACACCAGCTACGACTGGTTCAGGTTTAGTAGACACGATTTTACAAAAAATTACTTTTGGAAGTTGGGGTGGCGGATATTATTACCATGGTGCCATTGATGGGTATCGCGTATTTGGTTCTGCTCTCAGTGCCACAGCAGTAAATCAAATCTACCAAGGATTACCTGTAGTTGGCCCTTAACCGTTGTTATGGATTCTTGGAAACACTGGACTGCTTGAATTGCAAAGGACTTACCCCCGTGGCTTTTTTAAATTCCACATTGAAGGCAGTTTTGGAACCAAAACCTGTTGCATATGCGATTGAAAGAATAGACATCTCTGGTTTTTCTATCAGGATTTTTTTGGCATCGGTGATGCGAAAGGAATTTAGATAACTACGAAAACTAATCCCCAATTTGGAATTGAGTAATTCAGAAGTTTGTTGGACAGTGAGACCTATTGCTCTAGAAGCAATTTCTAAATCCAACTTTTCATCTAAATAAGGTTTTGATTGTCTCATCCATGAATCTAATTTTGAAAGAGACTCTTCGGTGTTTACAGCGTTTAACTTTGACTTCACATAACGAGTTGTTGGCACATTATTCAAGGTTACAATGCGGTGGAAAATTTCGTTTCGTTCGCCTTCTAATGTCTCATATTTCTGTAAGAGATTGAATAATAAAAAAAATAGATCAATAGGGAATATAAACACAGCAGAATAAAGTAGAGGAATAGAATATGGTAAAATTCCTAAAAGATAAAACATTGTATTGTAACTAATGATAAAATAAGATCCCCAACTGATTAGAAAAAATAGGATACGTTTTTCTCCTTTGAAATAAATTTGTAAGGCAGTTCCCAGAATTAAAGGAATGGAGATAAGATAAATATAAGTTGCGATTCTAGAAAAAATTTTAGTTGTATCGGAAATTAGAATCGCAGGAACACAAAAGAAGGCCAAAATCCCCATGATCAGTAAAATTTTGTCAATTCTTTTGTTGTGTAATTTTGTATTTAAAAACATTCGCACAAATTGGAAGGAAAATGGAATTCCAAGTGTGGAAAATGTTAAAATGGCTTTGTTCTGCCACCAAGGAAATTCTGGCCATAGGACATCATAAGCGTTTCCATATTGACCATTGTACCAGAGGACAGTGCAGACTACATATCCTGCATAAAAGAAAAATTCGCTTAATCCAAAAGCAAAAAAATAAAAAAGAGCAAATACAAACATCACCGCGCAGACACCCAAAATCAGCCAAGTCACTGAGGTTTCTAAAATCATACGTTTGTTAAATGATTTTTCATCTAAAGAAAGAATGGGAAAAGAGATTAAGGATTTTGATTGAATTCGAATATAAAAATATTCATTTTTAATTTGGTTTGGAATTTGGAAGCTTGGGTAAAGAGCTTCTGGCAGTGTCCATAGTGATTTGGGGATTGTGTCTCCAGTTTTATATAATTGAAATTTTTCGGATTTTTCTGGATAAAATAAAATAGCTTCGTCAAGAGCCTTCCATTCCAAAGAAAGAATCTTACCTTTTGCAAATTTCTCATCAGAAGTTTTTCCTCGAAGCCAAATGACATCATTAGTAAAATTAAACGAGAGTTGGTGTTCGTAAATTGGTTCCCAATGTTTAAATTTTTGAATTTGGTTCAATGGAGTTTCTGTAGAAGTATCTCTCAAAAATTCGAATTGATTGGTTACGTTTTGGTTACCTGAACCAACGGGTGCACATGAGGTTCCTACTAAGAGTAGGAGCAAGAAAATGACCCGCCAAATATATTTCATCGAAGCCAATAGTTGTTTCGAATAATATAGTTTGACAAGCCTTTTTGCAAAAATGTGTTCAAATGGAAATCTAGGCGAAGAATCATTCTGCTTAGTTCTTCTACACTTTCGTTTGGAATTAAATTGAAAGTGGGAAAAAATTGAGTGATTAGAGTGATTCGTTTTTATCGAGTCTTTGTGACGTTAGGATTCTTTAGGAAACTCTAAAGTGAAGAGACTTCCTTTTCCTTCCTCTGACTGGACTTGGATGCTTCCTCCATGAAGGCGCATTAATTCAAAACAAAGTTTAAGCCCAATCCCAAATCCTTTTTCTCCCATGGTACCAAGAGAAGTCATGGGTTTTGAAAACAAATCTATTTGTCGTTCGATTGGAATGCCTTTGCCATTGTCTTCAATACAAATCTCTGTGAACATTTGATTATGACTCGTGCTAACTTTGATCCATCCATTCGGATGACTAAATTTAATAGCATTGGATATCAAATTACGAAGAATTTCAAGGAGAAGGGATGTGTCTGCATAAACAAAAGTTGTTTCGGGAACAGCTAATTCTAGCTGTAATGATTTCTTTTTTAATTCAAAAGAAAAGGATTCGGCCAAAGGTTTTATGATCTCAGACAATTGGTTTTCAGATAAATGCAAATGAATTTGACCTTGGTCCAATTTAAATCTGTTTAAATTCAGAAGATGTTCTACAGTCGCCATTGCATTTTCTAAAATAACAAACACTTGTTTTGATATATGAGTTTTTTCTTCTTCGGTTGAGTTTTTATCTGTAACGATAGTTAATGCTGAGTAAACGGTACTTAGAGGTGACCTAAGATCATGCGCCACAAGAGAGATCAATTTATCTTTCCATTGATTGGCTTCTTCTGCAATTTGTTTTGCTTCTTTATATTCCTTGGTTCTTAGAACAACAGTCTTTTCTAAAGATTCATTGAGTGATGCTAATTCTTTTCCCAATGTTTCATTTTTGATAAATGATTTCGTAAAGTAAGAAGCTAAAACCAATGATTGGAGGAGGACAGTGGACAAGTAGGAATATTTAAGAATCAAAAAATAGTTAAAAATGCCATAGAGATATAATGTGTCGTTGATGGCACTTAAAAACAATAAAACTTGGATGAGAAGAAACGGAATGGCCATTTCCTTTTTCTGGAAAACTGCATAAATGATGCAAACGATGGAATAAAATAAACCAAAAATCGTAAGGAATAATCCATAAAATGTAGTCTTTGAACCTAATTCTGAAGGTGTGAGTAAAACAAAAAGATATAAAGTCGTACAAGATATAACAAAGAACTGAGTGATGGATTTTGAAAAATGATCGGGGAATCGTTTGGTTAAAAATAAAAGATAAAATGGCATTGCTAAATAGAATATTAAAGAAAGAGCAAATGCGATTCGGTAAGGGACTTCTGGGAATAAAAAATAGAGAGAATCTCCATTTAAAGAAATGGAATGGAGAGCAATCACCAAACTATACAAACCAAAATACAGAATTAATGATCGGTTCCTTCGAAATAAAAAAACGACAAAATGATAAAATGCCATAAATAACAAAGCTCCAGTCAAAAGAGAATCTCTGATAGCTTCATGAAACATTTGTTTATTGGTATTTTGGTAAAGTCCTAATGTGGGAGGATACCAGAATGCCCCATCATCATGGAAAAAATTAGAAACATGTACAAGAATTTCTGTTTCTGAACTTGGATGGGGAAGGATGAGAATCCCTGAACTGCGAGTGGGGGACATGGTATCTTGGGAGGTTCCCACTTTTCCCAATTCTAATCCTAATTTCCCATTGATGTACACGGACATGGCTGCCCCACCTGTTTGGAAAAACCGTAATGCGTAAATGTTTTCTTTTGATACTTCAGGGAATAAAACTTTTATTTGGTAAGTGGAAAAACCGGTCCCTTTGTATTTTTCTTTCCAACGTTCTCCTATCAGTTGGAAATTTTTTGTGTCTGGAGAGACTTGTTTGAATGGTTCTTTGTTGTTTCGTATATCGGATATTAGGTGATTTGGAAAGATAAGTTCTTCCCAATTAAATTTCCATTCTCCGGAAAGAGGAATTGTCTTTTGGAAATCCCAATGCCTAAGGTCAATTTCACCTTGGACGGCCACCGGATTTTCTGTATTTTGTGAAAGAGCTGTGCAAGTAGAAAAAAGGAAACACAACCCAATCAAAAGTATCTTTTTCATTTTCAAAAAACCGAAGTTCGGATTTTACCCGCCACTGCCATCGTGAAAACAGGGAAGATACTGTCACAGGTTATTTTGATTTTCCAAATGAAAGGTTTGTTTTGTCACTCCCCACCCCAATTTTTGTCAGTGTAAACACTAGTTTGTTTCTTCTTTTGTATTCTTACTGAAACTTAATTTTAATTTTTGTTTGGTTCGTTGTTACATTTGCAGTTTTCTTTTTGAAATCAATTGAGTCGATGGAATCGTATTCGATGGGAATGACAACGTTCCCTTTTTTGTTGATGGCTCCATACTTTCCTCCGACAATTCGACTATGTTCTCCATCTGATTTTGATTCGCAAGAATTACAGACAATGGAAAGTCCATTCTCAAAAGGAAAAACAAAATCATAGGTAGCGGGGATTTGTTTTTTGCATTGAGGATTGAAAAATCCAAACTTTTTGTTTTCCACAAATCGTGCGAGTTTTTCTGAGTATTCATCCGGACCATTATCATAAGGAAATACTTCCAATAGAATTTTGTTTTGTGTATTGATACACAGCCATCGGTTTTCACTGACGACAAATCCTACCAATTCTTTGGAGAAATCCATTGCATGTTGGTATTGTGGTTTGATGATTACTTTACCGGATTTATTTTGATAACCATAAAGTCCATTTTCTTCAAAGGCAACGGGACGATTGGGATTTGCCAAGAGCGGAAACACAAATAGGAAAAGAATAAAAGTTTTTTTCATAAGACCTACAGATATCAATTTTTTAATTTTTCTAATCACCTACAGGGTGGATTTTTTTATTTTTTCGATACGCAATGAATACAAACAATTAGCGTAAAAAAAAGACAATTCAAAATGATTCTAAAAAAGTAGAACCACATCCGACCCAAAGGTCTTGTTAGAATGGTAAAAATACCTTCGATGTCAAGTTCTTTGGATTCATTCTAAATTTTTATAACAGATACTGGTTAAACTGAACAGCATTATATAATTACAATATGAATGATAATGTATATAGGATATATCTATTCCCTAAATGAGTTAATTGTTTTCGTTTTGAATTATAAATTTTGTGGTTGGGATTTTTAAGGAACTTGCATCTTATAAACAATCAGGCAGGAATAAAATGGAACAAGTGGTTCACGATGATGAAAAAATGAAATTTTGGATGTCTCTTGTTGATCGGATTTTTTGGAATACAAAACCATCAATAGTTTATGATAAAGGTGATGATGGTCTTTACCACTGGTTCCCTGATGGAGTTTTGAATACTTCCTATTTGGCTTTAGATTTTCATGTTGAAGCAGGTAAAGGGGAAGAGACAGCCATTATTTATGATTCACCTGTAACCAAAACAAAATCCAAATTATCCTATCGCGAACTTTTAGAATCTGTTGAGAAAATGGCATTCACTTTGGATTCGTTAGGTGTGAAGAAAGGCGATACGGTTGTTATATATATGCCGATGATTCCGGAAGCACTTGTTTCTATGTTGGCCTGTGCAAGGATTGGAGCTGTCCACTCTGTTGTGTTTGGAGGATTTGCACCTCATGAATTAGCTGTTAGGTTAGATGATTGTCGCCCAAAAATTGTAATTACAGCTTCTTATGGAGTTGAAATTTCGAAAATAATTCCTTATAAACCATTGTTAGATGAAGCAATGCATCTTTCTTCTCATAAACCAGATTATGTGATTCTCAAATCAAGACCAAACTTGGAAGTGATCATGCATACAGGAAGAGATTTTGATTGGGATGAATTGATGGAGACAGCTGGCAAAAAAAAGGCAGTAAACGTTTCTTCAGGAGACCCACTTTATATCCTTTATACTTCTGGGACAACAGGAAAACCGAAAGGTGTTGTCAGGGATAACGGAGGTCATGCGATCGCTATGCATTACTCCATGGAAGTTATTTATGATATGAAACCTGGAGAAGTTTTTTTTGCTGCTTCTGATGTAGGTTGGGTTGTCGGACATTCTTATATTGTTTACGCACCGCTCATTTATGGCTGTACCACTGTATTGTATGAAGGAAAACCTGTCCGAACACCAGATGCAGGAGCTTTTTACCGAATCATAGAAGAATATAAAGTTAAAACGTTGTTTTGTGCACCGACTGCTTTTCGGGCCATTCGAAAAGAAGATCCAGATGGTAAGGAACTTTCTAAATACAATATTAGTTCATTGAAATATTTGTTTTTAGCAGGAGAAAGAACAGACCCAGTGACATACGATTGGGCTTGTGAACTTTTAAAAGTTCCGGTTGTAGACCATTGGTGGCAAACGGAAACGGGTTGGGCCATTGCTGCCAATATGATGGGAGCTTCTCCTCTTCCAACAAAGGCTGGTTCGGCGACAAAGCCAGTTTCAGGTTTTGATGTCCGAATTTTGGATGAAGAAGGTCATGAACTAAACCATGGCGAAAAAGGAAATATTGTGATCAAACTACCTTTGCCTCCTGGATGTTTGCCAACACTTTGGAATGATCATACCAATTTTGAATCTTCTTATTTATCTCATTACCCAGGTTATTATCTAACAGGAGACGGTGGTTATTTTGATGAAGATGGATATCTTTTTATTCTTGGGCGAATCGATGATGTGATCAATGTGGCAGGTCATAGACTTTCTACGGGAGAGATGGAGGAAATTGTAGCAGAAAATTCTTCCATCGCAGAATCGGCGGTGATAGGCATTGCTGATGAAATCAAAGGGCAAGTCCCGTTGGCAATTGTTGTTTGTAAAGATGGAATTACAATCGACCAAAAATCGATTGAATTTGATATCACACATCGAATTCGAGAAAAAATTGGAGCAATTGCATCTTTAAAGGCAGTTGTATTTGTAAAAAGACTACCAAAAACTCGTTCTGGAAAAATTCTACGTAAAACAATGCGTAAGATGATCGACGGCGAAACATATTCTGTTCCATCCACCATTGACGATCCTTCTATTTTGGATGAAGTGATGGATGTTGTTCGGATAAAATTTCCTAGAACAAGTAATTGATTTAAATAAATAAAACATCGTTTCATCAAACAAAAAAAATCACGGTAGTGTCTATTTGAATCTTGATGAAGCAAAATTAATCTTTGGTATTTCTCAGTTCCGTGGAAATCAGGAACATATTATCCAACACATTCTTTCTGGACAGGATGCGTTGGTACTTATGCCGACGGGAATGGGCAAGTCTTTGTGTTATCAAATCCCGGCAATCACTCTGCCAGGTATTTGTATAGTCATTTCTCCATTGATCGCTTTGATGAAGGATCAAGTAGCCGCATTACAAAGAAAAGGTGTATCAGCCGAATATATCAACTCTAGTTTAGGAAAAGCAGAGCGAACGGAACGGTATACAAAACTTAAATCAGGTGATTATAAAATTTTATACGTTTCTCCAGAACGTTTTCAGAAAAAAGAATTTTTGGATGCACTGAGTGGCCTTGCCGTTTCCTTATTGGCAATTGATGAAGCACATTGCATTAGCCAATGGGGTCATGACTTTCGGCCTGACTATACAAAGATATCTTGGTTTCGCGAAATATTAGGTTATCCAGTAGCAGTGGCACTGACTGCTACTGCTTCTAAACATGTCCAAAAAGACATCATTTCTCAATTGGGCATCTCAAAAGAAAAAATCAAAATTTTTGACGATGGATTGTTTCGTCCTAATTTGAAATTATCCGTGGTGGATTGTTTTGATTTAGAGGCAAAATACAAAGCCATTTTAGATGATTTAAACCATACACATGGAGCAACGATCATTTATTTTAGCCTTATCCAAGAGTTGGAAAAATTTAGTCACTGGCTTGATACAAAGCAGAAACGACATTTTGTATATCATGGCAAACTTTCTCCAACACACAGAAATAAAATACAATCTTCTTTTCTCAAATCGGAAGAAGGGATTCTTCTCGCAACAAATGCATTTGGGATGGGAATTGATAAACCTAACATTCGTAATGTCTATCATGCACAGATTCCGGGGAGTATCGAATCTTATTATCAAGAAATAGGGCGTGCCGGTAGAGATGGTGATCCTTCTGATTGTAAACTCTATTATCAACAAGAAGACCTAACTGTTCAAATGGAATTTATTGAATGGCAAAATCCTGACCGAACATATCTAAAGAAACTATTTGGAACCTTGTTACAAAAACAAAATGAATTGTCTGGTTTAGATTATGAAACCTTACAAGGTTATATGAGTTTTAAAAATAAAGGGGACCACCGAATCCAAACAGCCTTGAGTTTGCTAGCAAGTAAAGGGTTAATTTCTGGGGAGTTAGAGAAAGGGACATTGCAGATTGAGTCTGAATGGTCTGACTCCTTTTTTTCTGAAGCCGAATTACTTGAGAAAAAGAAAGAAAATCAAAAGAGGTTGTACCAAACTGTATTGTATACCAAAACAGAAACATGTCGGAGAGAATTCATTCATAACTATTTTGATTCTGAATTTAAAGAATGCGGAAACTGTGATTTATGTGAGAAAAAAGTTTAAATACCCTTGTTGTGTGATACGGTTTCGATAACTTATCAATTTTTAAATCAATTAATTCGTTTGGCATCTCTTGTTTTATTCTTAAAAACCGGTTACAATGGTTATTAGAAAGTGAGCATGAATGTGATCTCCTTTCATCGGACTGGTCATTGTGTGATGAAACAGAAAGTGTATTTGAATATCGGTGAAGCTTATTTTACTTCGGGGATATATGAAATTCGGACAATTTTGGGTTCTTGTGTTTCTGTATGTTTGTTTCATGAAAGAACAAGACACAGTGCCATCAATCACATTCTTTTACCGGGAAGTTTGGGTAAATTAGAAGAAAAACAAAGTTTACGATATGGAATTACTTCCATGGAATTATTGATTAACGAATTTGTGAAATTGAATATCCCTAGGGATGAACTAAAAGCAAAAATTTTTGGTGGCTCTCAAACTCTGAAATTAACAACAAACAATGCAGGTCCGAAGAATATAATGTTTGTTAAGGATTTTTTGCAGACTGAAAAAATTCCAATTATCAGCGAAGACACAGGCGGCGAATTATATCGAAAACTAGTTTTTCATACAGATAATTACGATGTTTTTATTACTAAACTTCAAGCAAATGGATCAAACGAAATTCTAACGCAAGAGCGTCACTTCGAAACTAAGGTTCGTGAAAGAATGGTTAAAAAAACATCAGTATTTACTTTTTAATCCGCTGACCCATTCATTAAAAATGGGTTTAGGATCGGTCTTTTATACTATTTCAACTTAACCGATAATTTTCTTTAATACTTCAATTAAATCTTCATCATCAAATGGTTTGACAATCCATGCCTTTACTCCCGCATCCTTTCCTGCTTGGCGCAGGTGGTCACTCGATTCAGTTGATACGATCAAAATATTTGCACCATTTCCTTTTGGGTGAGCTAAAAAGTCTCGAGACAACTCAATTCCATTTTTTCCAGGCATATTGACGTCAAAAACACAACCGTCGAAAGGTCCATTGAGTTCTAAACTTTTCATTGCTTGTTCTGCATTTTCGGCTTTGAAAATTTCATAACCTTCATCTCCAAGTACCATTTCCATTAATTTCAATGCAGTTGGTGCATCATCGCATAGTAATATTTTTTTTGACATTTTTTAACTCCCTTATGATTCTAAAATTTGTAAAATAACGTTGGGTATATTAGAAAGGCTGACTTGTTTTTCGACAGCACCTAATAAAAAAGCTTCTTTGGGCATTCCATAAACGACACTTGATTCTTCATCTTGTCCAACAGTCCTCCCACCAGCATCTTTTATACCTTTTAATCCGATTGCTCCATCTCTGCCCATTCCTGTTAATAAAACAGCCAAACAGTCGTTACCCATTTTTCCTTTTGCAATGGAATTAAATAACACATCGACAGAAGGGCGATGACCACTCACTTTATCAAATACTTCTAATTCTAAATAATACCGACCTGCCATGCGTCGGACAAGTAGATGTTGATCCCCAGGAGCAAGATATACGTGGCCGGTCTCAAGGATATCACCATGTGCTGCTTCTTTGACAGGAAGTCCCGTAGTTTGATTCAGTCGTTGTGCAAACAAAGTTGTAAAATGTTCTGGCATATGTTGGACCACAACAATGGGCGGAAGATCATTCGGTAATTGATGTAAGATAAAATCCAGGGCTTGCGTACCTCCGGTAGAAGCACCAATTGCGATCAATTTGATATTGGTTTGTTTCCCTTTGAGACCTGTTAGTTTTGAATTGGCTGTTGGTATTATATATTGTTTAGGTTTTGTAAGGATTCCCAGTTTTTTTATTTTAAATGTTAATTCTTCTAACATTCGCAAAAAATCAGATTCAGTACCATCTGGTTTTTTTACAAAATCCATAGCACCTCGTTGCAGAGCTTGGATTGTTGCATTTGCTCCAGTGACCGTATATGTACTTAACATAATCACCGGAGTGGGAAAATTTGGAATTAGCCAATCTAAAAATTCAATGCCACTCATTCCTGGCATATCAACATCCAAACTAATGACATCTGGACGTAGCTGAGGAACTAACCTTTTTGCTTCTAAGGCATTAGCAGCAGTACCAACAACTTGTATGGTTTTGTTATTGGCAAACATTTCCGAAAGCACATTTCTTACTACGTTTTGGTCATCAACAATCAATAGTTTGATCATGATTCGCTTCGGTGCATTTTCTGGAAAATAGACTTAACATCTAAAATTAAACTTACGTTTCCACTACCAAGAATTGTAAAACCATTCACTCCATTTGCTTCTTCTAAAATTCCTTGTAGCGGTTTGATGACTACATTTTGATTTCCAACAATTTCATCGACTCGTATGCCTAATAATTTTTTTTCATATTCGAGAACAATCATCAAAGGATCTAAACCTTCATAAACAATCTCTTCTCTATGGTTTAGGATTTGGTTGATATCAAAGATGGGAATAAAAGTACCTCGAACATCAATTACTTTCTGGTTGTCTTCCAGTGGAATTTCTTTTTTCTCTCGAAGGCTTACAAACTCTCTTAGTTCAATGGTTTGAATTGTAAAAAACTTTTTACCAATACGAACCACGGTTCCTTCCATAATTCCAAGAGAAAGTGGAATCCTTAGAATAAAACTTGTACCTTTCTGCAAGCGGCTATGGATTTCAATTTTTCCCCCCATTTTTTCAATATTTTGACGGACAATATCCATACCGACACCTCTACCGGAAATATCTGTTATGGTCTCCGCTGTAGACAAACCTGGAACAAAAATTAGATTATATACTTCTTGGTCTGACAAGTGTTCGGTGTCTCCGCTAAGAATTCCTCTTTCAATTGATTTTTGGATGATTTTCTCTCGATTCAACCCACGGCCATCATCACGGATCATGACCCAAACTTCATTGACTGATTGTCTTGCACTTAGTTGGATGGTACCGACTTCTGCTTTGCCATATAACATTCGTTCTTCATTAGTTTCGATTCCATGATCGATCGAATTTCTAAGAATGTGAATAATGGGGTCGGCAATTAAATCCACAATGGATTTATCTATTTCGGTCTCCTCTCCACTAATGTATAAAGCAACTTTTTTGTTTGCTTTTTTCTGAAGATCACGAACCAAACGTGACATCTTTTGAAAAACACCGCTAATGGGTATCATTCTGGTAGATAATGCAACCTCTTGCAAATCTAACACAATTTTGTGGAGACGATTGATAGAAGAATTAAAATCTTCATTTCGTAAAGATTTGAGAAGTGGATGTTGGGTTACATTCGATTCAGCAATCACTAACTCTCCCACTAAATCCATGAGTGCGTCCAATTTTTCATTTGCTACTTTGATTTCTTTTTTCTGAATGGTCGCGGTGGTAGCAATGGGTTCTTTATCTAATTGTGTTTTTTCCGGTTTTATTATTTCTGTAGTTTTTTTCTCCGGGTTATTTGTTTCCGCATGATAGTGTTCGTTTGTTATTTTGGATTCAGTTGGAGATGTATTTGGAGATTCACCGAAAATTTCAAACGCAGGTTTTTTTCTCGTAACCGTTGTTTCTGTTTTTGGTTCTTCTTCACCAAATATTTCAAAACTTTTTTTCTTTTTAGGAATTGGGATTTCTGATTCGGTAATTTGATTTTCGGAATTTAACTGTTTGATTTCTCGTTTTAATACTTCAATAATAGCATCTGATTCATCATCTAACTCTGGGTTTGATTTCGTTTCATCGACTTTGTGCAGTAACCTTCGCAACTGATCACAGGTATTGATGAGTACTTGGCAAATGTCTTCATTAGGAAATTTTTTTTCTTTGCGTAAAATATCCATCAGAGTCTCAGCTTCGTGAGATATCTTTACTAAACTTTCTAACTTTAGTAATCCCGTCGAACCTTTGAAGGTATGTACTGCACGGAACAGATTGTTGATCAGATCTTCATCATATTCCCCGGATTGGTCATTGATTTCCTCGATTGAGAGGATTGCTGATTCGCAAACTTCAATGAGTTCAAAACCTTCAGGAATGAAGTCGAGTAAGAGTTGTTCTCTTCCCATAACTTATCTCAAAATTTTTCAGTTAAGGAGTTATGTTCGATTCCCGAACCAAAACCGTTGGATGATTTATTGTTTTTTCCAAATTCTGCTGCTATGTTCTTAAGATCACCTGGTCTGTTCGTGTTATTTTTCTTTTGTTTTGCTAAAGCAATTTTTTCTTGATCAATATTTACGAGTGTTCCCATAATTTCCATTAGGTGGCCAGATTGTTCTTTGAGCTCATTGGATGTAGCGGCAAGTTCTTCTGAAGAGGAGGCAGCAATCTGAGTTGTTTGATCCATTTGTGTCATTGCGAGTGAAATCTGATTGATACCGGAGGATTGTTCCCTTGATGCATCTGCAATAGAAGAAACGAGTTCTGCTGTTTTGCTAATGCTTGGAACAATTTCTTCGATCACCTTTCCGGCTTCTTCGGCAAGCGAAACACTATTATATGAAAGTTGATTAATTTCTTGTGCAGCTACTTGGCTCCTTTCGGCGAGTTTTCTTACTTCATCTGCAACAACAGCAAATCCTTTTCCATGTTTGCCTGCTCGGGCCGCTTCAATTGCTGCATTTAGCGCAAGTAAGTTGGTTTGGTAAGCAATTTCTTCAATGATTTTGATTTTAGAAGAAATATTCTTCATTGCGTCGAGGGTTTTGAAAACAGATTCTCTGCCTTTGGTTGTTTCCTTTGCTGAGTTAGATGCAATCTCATTTGTTTCAATTGCGGCTTGTGAGTTTTGGGTCACAGAAGATGACATTTCTTCAATTGAAGCTGTTGATTCTTCAATTGATGCGGCTTGTTCACTGGCCCCTTGGCTCAGCGAATAGGCAGTAGAGGAAACCTGTTCTGCGGCAGTTGATACGGTGGTTGCAATTTCAACAGCAGAGTTCAGCGCTTTGGTGATGCTGACGATAATCCAGGCAGCGATCAGGATAGAAACGATAGCAGATACGATAAAGAGACCTGCCATGAAAAAAAATATCGCCTGATAGTATTCATCTGTTAATTTATTCGCTTCATCCATATCTGCCGCAGCCATAGAAGCAATGTCATCTGCAATGGCGTCAAATTTATCTGCAGCGGGACGTCCTTTCTCACTTGATATGTCTTGTGCTTGTTGGGTTAAATTCTTTAATGCTACAACTTTTACTTCTTCAAAAGCAGCTGCATAATCGTCATATGCTGCTCTTAATTCTTTCAGTTTTTCTTTATCTTTTTGATTTCCTAGTTTCTCTAAGTCTTCAATAAACTTAAAAAGGTCGCTTGAGTATTTTTTTCTTGCAGTCAACCTTTGGTTCATTAGTTCCATTGTTTGATCAAGGATTAAGTTTTTTTCGTTTCGGGCAAGCCATATGAATTTAGTTCTGATTTTTTCAGAGAGTTGCACTTTCGGTGAATAAATTAAAACTAAATCAGTTACTTTATTGTTAAATATGTTTACGCTATAAATCCCTGATCCTGTACCAACACCAATAAAAAATATTAGCAAACTGAACCCAAGGATCAGTTTGCCTTTGACTGTCATTGATTTTAAACTTAACATATTTTGTTCCTTCTTTTAAGATTGATTGCTAATAGCTGCATCTAATGCGAGTTTGTCTTCGTCTTTAAGTAGTTTTTCGATATTGAGCAACACTTTTACTTCATCACTCACCTTTGCTATTGATTTAATAAATTGGTTACCTTGGTGTTCTCCAAATTTTGGTGCTTCTTCCATATTGTTGGGAGGAATTTTAATTACTTCTTTGACCGTATCAACAATTAGCCCAATCAACTGTTGATTTACGCTGAGAATGATTACGCAGGTTTTGTCATTATATCCTATTGATTGCATTCGAAAACGATCGCGAACATCAATCAGAGCAATTACTTTTCCTCGAAGGTTGATGACTCCTTTGATAAAAGTTGGCATGTCTGGAATCTCTGTAATGTTTTGCATACCAACAATTTCAGTGATGAATTTGATTTCGATTCCATAACTTCGATCGGCAAGGGAGAAGATAAGGTAACGGCCTTCTAAAGTGTCTTCATCATCATAGTCATCGTTTTCATCCGATAGGGATTCAATTTCTAAGTTATTCATTTTCTCACCTATGTGTTAGCGAAGAATCTTATAATCAAATGTATGTACAGAATAAAAGTTGAATTATTCTAATTTATGGAACAATATCGAACTCTAAAGTAACAGAAACCTCGGATGATTGTTCATTATAAATATTGGAATCTAAAAGGTTGAGGTAAATTTTAGCATTCATATCTTCTAAAATCTTTTTCACAATTGGTAATCCAAGTCCCAATCCAAATTCTTCTTTTGAAAAACGTTCATCCACATATTTGTTTACTCGGTAAAAAGGTTGAAACAAAATGATTTCTTCTGATTTTTTGAAATCGATTTGTTGGATTGACTGATCCATCGGTGCGTTTAAAATTTTAAGTGAAAGTTTTTCACCAACTTTCATAAAAAGAATATAGATACTTGAACTTTCGGGGCCGTATTTCATTGCGTTGATGAGCAGCTCTCTAATTGCAGTTCTTAATAATTTGAAATGGGATTGAAACTTACTTTCTGCGCCTGATTGTAAATTTGAAATGTGAAACTTTTGGTTTTTGATGGTAGTCATATCTGAAAGATATGTTACCTCTTCTTGAATCATATTGCGAAAGTCTTTTAGAGTTGTTGTTTCTGTTTTTGCGGCACTGCCTTCAAATACAATTTGAGCTTCAGCCAATGTTTGTACTAATTTTTTTGTACTACTAAAATTTTCTTCTAACAATTCATAAATGGTTGAAGGGATGATGTGATGATTCCCTTCTTTTTTTGCTTTCCTGAGTAAGGAGCCAACGGTAGTGACCAATGCACCAAGCCCTGAACCTTGCATCAAAGAAGTGTTTAAATTGGGGAGTGCTTTTTCCATCCAATCTCTGTGATTGCCTTTTCCTTCAATTTCATGTCTCCAATTGAAGATTTTAATGATTTCTTTATGTAGGTTTTCTTCATATTGGATCACTGAACGCTCTACTTCCAATAAATCTCTATCAGGTTCTTCCTCCGTCTCCAATGCAGAGAATAAAACAAACTTTTCGGACTGTGATGGAAACACACAAGGTGCAAGTTGAATGACTAATTGGAATTTAGGAAATGAATATCGGGCTACAAAGGAAGTTCCTGATCCAATCACTTGGGTGAAGGATTCTTTGAGTGAGGCAAATGATTCGGGTAGAAAGTCTTGAAATGATTTCCCAATACTAGATTGATCAATGCCCCATGGGTTTGATTTGGAAGGAACTGCTTCTAGTACATTCCCGTTTTCTGAAAGAAGAACATAGTTCCCATTAGGAAGAGAGGAAAACAAGGCATTTGCAAAATCTTTAATTGTGGTATCTGTGGACATCCCTGCCATTTTCCCTACTAAACCAAAATTTGAATCCGTTGCGAACGGCTTTCATTTATAACATAATCAAAAATAAATACAAGAGGTCGTATGAAAAAAAGTTCCTCAATACTGAGGAAAGACACGGCGGAAACTATGTCGTATGTCCATTGGATTTTGGCCAGTAGGTAGGATTTTGCATTCGTTCGAGAAGTATTGCTTTGAGAATATTAGAGTAAAAATAAATTAGAATATTTTGATTTACAAAATATATTAATTATTTATTTCCCTATTTTTTTTATGTTGTTTATTAAAGAATAGAATTTTGATAAAATAGGGTTTTCTCTTTTAAAGAGAAGAAGCTAGCGTTTTTTCTTGTGTCAGAAGATATTATTTTTGCAAAAATCCGATCAATCATTTTGTTCCATCTTTGCATCCTTCATAAAAAGATTATCAGTTTATTTATAATGAAACGGATTTAATATTATGAAATTATGTTTGGTGTAAATTAATAGTCTATTGGTATATTGATTCATTTTTTTGTCTGTTGTAAGATATAGAATGGTTTGAGTTCCTTATTTTGCTAAAGTTTGATTGTGATAATTGTAGTTAGTTGATTGGTTTATAACATCTGATGTCAATGCATTCGCTACAGAGATTGTATTCTGGTGAATTTATAAAATATTTTTTTTCTCCAGATTCCCGTCCCAGGACGACAGTATAAAATTTATCAAGTAACATCCTTTTATAGAATATTATGTTCTTTCTAGTGGAGGATAACTTGAAGACAAATAGAGTATGGAAACATATAACAATTACAAAGACGTTATTAATTTTGTTCACGGGAATGTTTACTTTTGTTTTGGTAAATTGTTCTGACGGAAAAAAAGATGATACGTCGAGTGCATTACTTGCGCCGCTTCTTCTCTTGACTTATGCGCCAAACCCCGATTTACCTGAGCCAGCATTGAATTCTGTGAATTTAACGATTGGAAATGATAAGTTTACAAAGACAATCGGTGTTTGTAGAGGGAATTTCGGAGTAGATGATAATATAATGATTCCTGGTAATGATTTCTCTTTACCATCATTCTTTCTTCATAAAGTCGATTTTACTAAAACTAGTGATGTCTCTGTAACTCCTGCAGGTAGTTTTCTGTTAAACGTAGATACTCAAAACGGCAGTTACGATCCAGTATCATCTTGCCCTGTCAAGATTATGGAAAACTCGAATACGGTGTATGACATTCAGGTAAAAGATTGTCCTGTCGATAAAATTGTTGGTGCTGTAACACCACCAACTAACATCATTTCGTTTCGTGTGAGATGTACGAAAGGTCTATAAAAAAACAGAAAGTTTATCCATAAGAGAATTATGGTATAGTTGAAATTTAGTTCCGATACATCGGTTTCGATGTATCGGTTATAAAAAACAAAGGGTAATTTTGTGGCAAAAATTCAAATTCTTAAGTCAAGTGGTTTTGTTTTACTTCTTGTTTTATCTGTATTCTTAAATTGTAGGAATGAAAAGAGTTCTGATAAAGAGGGAGTGTTAGAGTCTTATGCATTGTTGTTAGGTTCTAGCACTCCTCTTGCGGAAATTACGGATGCAGATTGCACAGACCCTGCACCTACTTTTGCAACTCTTGGCCAGGCTGGAACAACTACAACTTGCGCCAATTGTCATAACGCTGGTAACGCTAATGCTGGTTTTGACATCACTTCATATAACAGCACTAAAAATAGAATCACCGTTGGAAATCCAAGGGGAAGTTTGTTATTTAATAAAATTAATACGGGATCGATGCGTATATACAATACAAATTCTATCAATAAAGCTGTCTATTGTTGGACGCTTAAAGGCGCAAACCCCTGATTCCTTCTAATACAAAGAGCCTGTTTCTTCTTTTGTGGATCGTAACAACCAACCTTTATGCTGACAAAAAAATCAAAGAATTGGTCGTAAAAGAAGCAAAAATCCAATTTATAAGTGAAGCACCTCAGGAAACGATTCGAGGTAACGTAACAAAAGTTTTTGGGTCTGCAAATTTAGAAACGAAAAAAGTTTCCATTCAAATCGATTTGAAAGCGTTAAATATTCCGAGTCGGATGATGAATCGTCACATGCACGAGAACTATCTCGAAACGGAACTATATCCAAATACAAACTTTGTTGGAGTGATTAAAAGATGGGATATTAAATCTAAAATTGTGGAAATTGAAGGAGACCTCACTCTACACGGAGTCACTAAGAAAAAATTTAAGATCCAAGGAAACATTGAAGAAACTGAAAAAGATTTTTTGATTCGTTCGAATTTCGAAATTCATCTAGCTGATTTTAAAATCGAAGTACCAAAGTTAGTGATTTTAAAACTAAACGATACGATCCAAATCGAATCTGAAATTTTATGGAAGGATCAAGAATGAATTATTGTTTATTTAATTTTATTTTTTCACTCATTTTCCTTTCGTTTGTATTACCAGTTTACTCTCAAGAACTAAGGAAAACTGCTTTTTTAGGAACTAGTTTGATTCATATGCCGAGTACGGAAGATGTCGGCAAAAACGGAATTGATTTTCGATTCAATCACCGCTTTGGAGATGCAAAGTCCACTTCCTATGATTTTTTTGGTTTGGATCAGGGTGCCAATACGCAGCTATCTTTGGATTATGGAGTTACAGATCGAATCACCGTTGGAATAGCTAGAACTTCATTTCAGAAAACTTATGAAGCTAGATCTAAGGTCCGTTTGTTGACTCAGGATTCTGATTTTCCTTTAACGATTAGTGTATTCGGAGTTTTTGGTCAGGAAACTTCAAAACAAGAACAATTTTTTGGTCCACACCTTCGTCCTTCAACAGGAATTCCGGCTTTGGATACAAATCTCGAAAAACAATTAAACACTTATGAATTGAGTGATATGGATCGACAAAGCACTTTATCTTCAATATTGATTTCGAGAAGATTCAATGACTTTCTTTCGATTCAGATATCTCCTATGTTTGTTCACCGAAATTACGTAAAAGAACATCTTTCTAATGATCGAACAGGTTTAGATTTGTCTTTTCGTTTCCATCTTTTTAAGCGACTAGACTTAACGTTTGCAACAATTTTGACTCCCAAAAGGGATTACATCGGTGATTCATATGAAAGCGAGGATCGTAAAACAAAAATTGGTGGTGTGGAATATTCCGTTTCTGAAGTGAATGATTTGATCGCAAAGGGAAGGTTGGTCGATGCTTTTGTAAACAACGTAATTCTTTCTAAACCTGTGGAATATACTTCTGTGCCATTTAGTACGGGAATTGATTTCGAAACAGGAGGCCATGTCTTTCAGTTTTTTGTCACGAACAGTCGTGCGATTGCGCACACGCAACTACTTCGAGGTGCCGATTACAATTACAATAAAAAAGAATGGACTATTGGTTTTAATATCCATCGTTATTTTTCTTTGTAAAAAAACTTATCAATTTACAATCAATTGTCCCAAATCGTTTCAATGAAATTCTTGATCCTAACCTTACAAAATTTTTATCGAATTTGGTGCTTATTCGTATCTTAACATAGAACATCCTAACTCCAATGTAGTTTCAATTTGAAAGTTATGGGAGTTTTCACATTCATGGTTTTATTTCTAATCATTCACCTTTATTATTCTAACCTGGCACGATTTGCAAATAAAAATGTATTAAAATTTCCGTTTTCGTCTTCGATCCAAACTATACTTTGTAATGCGACGCATGTATATTCATTCACTTGGGGATTAAAGGTTGAAGAAACAGAAATAATTCCTTCAGGCAATGGGGGGCCGTCTGCGGGCTCCCAAAGATATTCGAATGCATCAAAACCTAACAGTCCCCCTGTATTATGATCAAAGCCCTCAACACTTATATTCGCAAACGTAATGCCATTACCATGTTTGTATTTTGCTTTAAAATTCCACTGTCCAGCTACATTCGTTACTTCTATACAATGTCCGTTGCAATCTCCAATGGTGGTTGGAGCAAGTGCTGCTCCTAAACAATCACGGTTGTGAGAGAAATTGATTTCTTTGGAAGATGATCCAAATTCATTTCTTGCTACAAGGATTAGTTTTTGTTTTTGATTGGACCGATGGATAAAACTAAACCAAATCGCTCCTCCAGGATTTGGAGTGGCCGGTGTTAACGTTTTAAAGTTTGTCGCATTCACTACTGTCCCATCAGGTTCTAATCTTAAGTTTCTTTTTCCGATATATGCAGTAATCGTTGTTTGGTCATGAACTGGTAATTGGAAACTAATGTTATCAATTAAAATTTTTCCGTAAATTCCGAATTGGTCATCCACTAAGGGAGCATTGTTCACATGGGTTTGCGGATCGTTCAGTATAGGGGCATTTAGAGGTTGTCCAGGATTGGCGGGCGGACCGACAACAGGTGGGATGGGTGGCAACAATCCTCCGCCTGACTCGTCGTTGTTAGAGTTTGTGGATGTCTGAGTTCCCGTTGCCAAACCCAATAGTCCAAGTGTATTTGTTTTGTCTGAATTTTTTTCTTCCTTTGCACAATTAATAAACAATAAAGAAAGAAATAGAACAAAATAGAAAACCGTTAAATACAACATCCGTTCTAATGATTTATTTTTTATAAAATAGAATGAACTGTTCGCCAGATCTTTTACCTTAAACATCAGAAAGTCTCCAAAACCAATTGAAAAAGTTTTATTAATAATCAATTGTATTCTAATTCGGTTTGAATTTTCTGTCTTCCTGGGACGGGAATCAGGAGTGAAATTTTGACTTTTTTGGAATCGAAACAACCATCTAGTTTTCAAATCTAGATAATGGTGTAAGAAAAAAAATTACACAAATGGATTTGGAAATTTATTTTCTGTTATATGGAATCAGATGTGGAAGTTTTTTGTCTGAATTCAGAAGCAGTAATTTTTAGTTCTTTTTTGAATGCGTCGTAAAAACTGGAAAGCGATTTATAACCCACTTCAAAACCAATTTCACTTACATTTTTTTCTGGGTATTTGAGTAAAAGATCTTTTGCTTCTTTGATTCTATAACTGTGTAGAAAGGAATTAAAGGTTGTTTGTTTTTTACCGTTTAAAAATTCTGAAAGTTGCCTTGGGTGTAACTCCAATTCTTCGGCAAGAACTTCGAGAGATAAATCTTCATTCAAATAAATTTTTTCTATTTCCATTAAATGGGATAGCCGATTTTGAACTCGTTCCAAGTCCACTTGTAATAAACGAGACTTTGTATATTTTTGTTGGTCTCCTCCTCTTTGGTAAGTGCTTGCAAATAGAGAATGTCTTTCCAGCGCCAAACGCAAACGATCTTCCGAAATGGGTTTTGGGATAAAGTCAATGACACCATATTCAAATGCTCTAATTGCATTGTCAGTGTTTGCGGAGACTACAATGGTATTGGTAAAAAGAGTAGGGATCCTCTCTAAAATATCAAATCCATCGAATCCAAAAATATTAAGATCTAAAAAAAGAAGATTGGTTGGCGATTGTTTTAATTCCTTATCAGCTTCATCAATGGAAGTCACATGTTTGATTTCACTTATCGCTGATTCGAAAATTATATGCAATAATTTGGTTAGAAATTTTGCGTGAACTGGTTCGTCTTCTAATATCAATATTTTCATTTTAGGTAATCTGAATTTGGATGAGAACTCGGTATCCTTTTTTAGACTTTCCATGTTGTAAAGACCACTTGCCCGAAAAGGATTCCTCCAATCGGAGTCTTACATATTCCAAACCAGTTCCAGATCCAGTCTTTGAAACTTCTGGTTCCTTGGTCTTACAGTGGTTATACACAATAAAACAATAGACTGAAAATAAATTCTCTCCTTTTTTGATGTTTTTTTTAAGGATAACAAAACTCAATTTTGCTTTAATTGAATCTTCGTGTGTAAATGCATTTTCAATGAGAGTGTGGAAAATGAGAGGTGGAATTCCTTCATTCGGATTGATTCCGAAAGTTCTAAACCGATACTCTTTTTCCATACGTAATTTCATGACACCGATATGATACTTGCATAATTCGATTTCATCGCCAATGGGAATTAATTGTTTGGAAGCAACTTTTAAGATGATACGGAGTTCTCCCACAAGAGAATCTAAAATTTCTGCAGATTTAACTGGGCTTTCAGAAACCCAATATCGGATTGCCGAAAGTGAATTCATCAGAAAATGAGGTTGGATCGTTTTTTTATACAACTCCAATTCCATTCGTTTAGAAAGGATATTGGATCGATAAATGTTTTCTTTTAATGAAACGGTTTGTTCCAATTCAATTTTTTGTTTTTCAACTGTTGTATATAGTTTAGAATATTTTTTTGATAAGAAAAAGGACTGAGAGAAAAATAAAACAAATGTCCCTAGTGGACCATACACTTCGGTTTTAATGATATTTTTTTCAAATAAGATGTCATTTAAGACAGTTAGAAATAAAAAGAGAAAGCCCAATAAAAAACCAGCTGCATTTTCTCTTTTGTTTGTTAATGCCTTGAATAAAATCCAGAAAATGTAAATACAACAAAACAACATTGTTATTTCCGCAGGGAATAATGTTTCTTCTATCCATGTTGATTCGGAAAATAAAACAAAGATGGAGAATGAAAAAAATATAAATTGGAATATATAGTAAGGCTTTTTATTGATTTCACTTGGGAATACTTTTTCAATAAAAATTAGTAAAAATGGAAAAGTTAAATAAACTGAAAGGAAAAAAATTTTAATCAACCATCTCCATTCAAAATCGGGAAATAATATTAGTAAAAAGAATTCTCCGCTCGTGAATTTATAAACCATACTGACAAATGAATATAACGAAAAGTAAAGTAGGCTTTGGTCATTTTTCTTTAAAAGGTAAAGAGTAAAATGGTAGAGTGATATTACGAACAAACTTGCGATTAAAAAAATATCCAAAGACAAACGAACTTGTTTTGTTCTAAGCATTGATTCTTGGGTTCCAAATTCAATACTTTGCCTAAAACCTGCATTTAAGGATTTGTAATTTGCAACTTGAAGAATTATTTCTAAGTCTTCCGAAGTTGGTGTAAAAAATACAATTTTAGGTAACCAGTATTCTTTAGTTTCTATTTCAGAGGATCCGACAGTCCCGTTTTCAGAAATGAGGATGTCATTTAGATACATGCGATAAGTTGTGAATGCATGTGGGATATAAAACGAAAATTGCCCATTAAGAAATGATTTTGGTAAAGTTAAGTGTAGGCGAAATGTGCTATAGGTTTGCGGTGAATAAACTTTTCCTTCCCGTTTTATTTCATTCCAAAATCCCGGAAGAACTAAAGTATCATTCTTTAATATTGAACTGTTTTTTTTTATTTCTTCTGAACTAAGAAGTTTTTGATAATAAAAATCCCATTCACCATCTAATTTAATCGAAGTTTGGTTTTGAAACATGGCTTCTGTCAGAAACATCTTTCCCGCTTTTGCTTTCGGCAAACTGCTATCAGTTGGTTTGTTTTGGCATGAAATCAGAAGTAAAACCACAATAAGTTTTTTTATGTGGTCAATTGCCCTACGGGAAATCCTTGGATTTGAATCATCTGTTTTTATTGGTGATTGAAAGAGAGAATTTAACAACCCGATAACACTCCAAATTCCCGTCCCAGGAAGACAGATTTCATCTTTTGAATTAAATTACAACTTATGTTAATCTTTGTTAAGAAGCAAATCAATATTGTAAATATATTATTGAGTTTCTTTTTGATCCTTTTTACTTTGCGCTGTGCACCATCCAAATTAAATGGAGCTTGTGATCCAGAAAGTGAGAATTTTCTTTTTTCCGCATTATTAGAGTTTGGTTCTTCGGATGGGAAGTTTTTGTGTCCTTTATTTTCAGGTACTACTCCTCTGCGATTGGATTATGGAACAGATTTCCTTGTGTTCAAACAAGATGAACCTATCGGTAACTTAAAGCCTTTCATTTCTGAACCAATTGACCATTGTGAATCAACACCTCAGTTGCCCTCTGGTGTAATTTTAAATAATAACAATTGTGAGATATCGGGAACACCGTCTGTGGGGTTGAATGCAACTAAATATTTAATCACAGCAAAAAATCAAAATAAACAGATAACAACTCCTTTGGTGATCAAATCATTATTTATACCTAAATTTGTTTTTGTTGCTAATCTTGGGTCGGGGCTAATTAACTCGTTTACGATTGATGCAAATACAGGAGTTTTAAATGCATCTGGTGCTGTCGCTGCAGGAGGAGGGCCTGAGTCGATGGCGCTTAGTCCCAATCAAAAATTCCTTACAGTAGCCAATCGAAATACAAACAATATTAACCAATTTTTAATTAATCAAACTAACGGAAGTTTGACTTTAGTTGAAACTGTTCTAAGTGGAGGTAATACACCTATCTCAGTAAATTATCATCCGACCAAAGACCTGATTTATATACGAAATACAGATAACTTTTCAACATTTTCTGTAAACCCTCTTACCGGAAATTTAGTCTTAATCAATACGATTCCTATGGCATATGCCGCTGGAGAGTCTCTCGTAGATCATTTTGGAAATTTTTTATATGATCCATTTTACAATGGGAATTTAATCGAGTCTTATCAAATAGATAGGATCACAGGACTCCTTAGTCCAAACCCGATTCAAGTTATCCCTTCGGATATTCGACCCAAAAGAATGGCATTTCATGCCAACGGAAAGACATTGTATGTGTCGCACGATACTGGTAGTAACATCTCTACCTATCAAATTGACAGTAATACTGGTTTGATGAGTTCTGTTTTTCCCCAAACTCCATCGAGTGGAGTTGTTTCTGGTTCCATAGCAACTGATCCCCTGGGGCGATTTATGTATAAGACGAATAGAGATACGAATACTGTCTCTATGTTTGCGACGAACGCCGTTACTGGTGAACTGAGCCCTTTACCACCAAATACGATTCCCACAGGAACGGAACCTTTGGGAATCACAGTGGATCCCTCAGGTAAATTTTTGTACAATACAAATATTGCAAGTGGAACGGTTGGGATATTTTCAATCAACCAGTCCAACGGAAGTTTAACTACGAATGGGACAGCGCCTACAAGCACTAGTCCAGCTGTGATTGTTACCGCAGGTTCCAATCCATAAATTTGAATATAGGTCAATTCGGCAAACTTCTGTAAGTTGGAAGTAGAAATCCATTCTAGGATATTTTTTACTGTTTTGTTTCGTGTGTCGCTTAATATGCTACATTAAAATGTTTGATTCGGATTTATAACCAAACTTTGGCGATAAATTTCATTAATCAGGATCTTACGACTCCGGATTCCCGTCCCCGGACGACAAACTCTCTCTTTTGGATTAGTATGCACACTAAGGGAATGTATCGTGAAGGATCAATTTTATTTAATTCGTTTGTTTTTTATAATTTTTTTACTTTTCTTAAATTCTCAGTGCAGCCCAGCAAACTTAAATTCTACTTGTGACCCTAACAGCAAAAGTTTTCTAGTATCCGCATTACTCGAGTTTGGTTCCACTGATGGAAAGTTTCTTTGTGCAGGTTTCGGAGGATTAAGTCCGTTTCGTTTACACTACGGTTCGGATTTTCTTGTCGTTCGGCAAAATGAACCGATTGGTCCTATCATACCGTTTGCTTCAGAGCAAGTTGAAACCTGTAGTTCTTCACCGAGTTTACCGGCAGGTTTAACTTTAAACGAATCTACTTGTGTTATATCAGGTACCCCACTCGTGGGAATGAACTCAACAAAATATTTGATCACTGCTAATAGTAGCAGTAGTCAAACTACTATCTCTCTGATCATAAAATCATTGTTTGCACCTAAGTTTGCTTATGTTGTGAATACAAATTCTAGTTTAGTAAATTCTTATTCAATAAATGCAACGACAGGTCTTTTGAATTCAACTGGGTTTGTTGCTGCCGGAGGTGGGCCAGAATCAATAGGCATTAGTCCAAGTCAAAAATACTTAACTGTACCCAATAGAAGTTCCAATGATATTTCGCAGTTTTCGATCAATCAAACAAACGGAAATTTGACGAGCTTAGGAAATGTCGCTAGTGGCGGAAATTCTCCATCAAGTTTAGTATACCATCCTTATAAGGATATAGTTTATATTCGAAATTTTGAAAATGTAAATACTTTTGTTGTGAACCAAGCAACTGGAACTTTATCATCAGTATATACGATGGCAGTAAACACTGGTGCATCTAGCTTAATGATAGATCCTTTGGGAAATTATTTATATGTTCTTAATTATAGCGGAAGGAGTATAGATGTCTTTCATATAGATCCAACAACGGGTTTACCTAATCCTACTGTAATACAATCGATTGGAACGGGAACCTTCCCGAGAAGCTTGGTAATCTTATCGAATGGTAAAAATCTTTACCTCGTTAATGATTCAGATAATAATATTTCATCTTACCGAATCAATCCTGATAATGGAATGTTGGAATCATTAGGTTCAGCAACAACCGCGATAGGTATAAATGCAAGGGACATTACTGCTGATCCTGCAGGGAAATATATTTATATGACTTATCAAGGATCTGATTTAGTCTCTATGTACAGAGTTGATCCGTTCAATGGTAGTTTGTCTCAAGGACCTACTTATCTGGTCAACCAAGGAGATGCCCCAAAAGGAATTTCTACAGATTCCTCTGGAAAATTTTTGTATTTAACTAATGTAAATTCTGCTTCAGTCGGTATGTTTAGGATCAATTTGAGTGATGGAAGTTTGTCACCCAATGGAAATGTAGGTGCCAGTACTTTGCCAAGTGCGATAGTTACATCTGGATCAAATCCTTAAAATATAAAAAATGATTAAGCGTACTGTTGTTAGGTGATGTTGGCGTGGCTATTTTTAAAAAGTTTCTAGTCTGTCTCCTCAACCTACGGATATTGGATTTAAAAAAAAGAAGTATACAAAGGTCAATGACTGGGTTTTGGACTACTGATATCCCTGGTTATTTTTATGAAGACAATGAGAATGATGGTAAAACAAAAGTTTATTGGTATCAAGATAAAACAATAAGAGGATCGTCTTTTATTGTTGAGGGAAATGACGGAATACCAATTTCAGCTGAAAACTTATTGTTGGAAACGCCGAAAAATTTAGAAGTCATAAAATATTCTAATAATCTGCTTTTGGGATGGGCGACAATAGAACTTATCAATGAAGATGGGAAGGAATTTTATTTTCTAACTGGCAATATTGCGACGAATAACAATCTATGTCATGTTACAATTAGTTTTGAATATGAAACTGATAAAGAGTGGGCAATCAATATCTGGAAGTCTACAAAATTCCATAATTAAACTTAGTCTTTCATCATTTATTCTTTAGAATACTCCCTAAATATTGTATTTAGTAAATTCGATTTTATTATCTAACCCTCTCATTTGACACTTGAAGATGTAGACATTCTTTTTCAAATATGCTTAATATAGAATATTATTCCAACCTAACTCTACTATGGAAGAAATCAATGCTAAGGGTTCCGTTTCCATCCTCTATCGCAATATTACTCTGTATTTCAAGGCAAATATTATCTTTACCTTCTTGGTTGAGAGTTGTCGCAACAGAAGTAACTCCTGGTTGTAATGGGGGGAAGGCTGGATCATCCCAAATATAACTGAAATATCCTGGTGTCAGAAGAAACCCTCCCGTTTTGGGAGAGAGGCCATAAAAATCAAATTCTAGATAAGTAATTTCTCCGTGTTTGAGTTTTGATTTGAATTCCAAATTTCCTGCAATGTTTGTGATTTCAAAACAATGTTGGTCGCAATCTCCAATAGTAATGGGCACAAGAGGTGCACCGATGCAGTTTCTATTGTGAGAAAAATCAATTTCTTTCGAAGATGCACCAAATTCATTTCGTGCCACAAGAATTAGTTCCTGCTTTCGATCTGAAGGAAATTTAAAATTAAACCAAAATGCGCCTCCATTAGGATTCAGTGGAGTTAATGTCTTAAAGTTTGTAGCATTTACAACCGTCCCATCCTGTTCTAGCATCATATTACGTTTTCCAATATAGGCAGTAACTGTTGTCTGATTATGTACTGGTAGTTGAAAGCTAATGTGATCGATTAGAATATTACCATGAAATCCACTCGGATCTTCTGACACAGCTGCATTGTTTATATGAGTCTGAGGATGATTCAAGATGGGAGCGTTCAGCGGTTGTCCTGGAGGAGCAGGTGCACCAACCACTGGAGGAATAGGAGGTAATACTCCTGCTGGATTACTATCGTCAGAACTTATGGATGTTTGGTTTCCTACTGGTAAACCTAATAATCCGACTGTATCTGATGGATCTATTTTTTTTTCTTCCTTTGCGCAACTGACAAATGTTAGAGAAATCAATAAACAAAAGTATAAGGTTATTATAGAAAATATCTTTGTTGTTAATTTTCTATTTTCTGCGTTAAACGAACTAATCAATGAATCATTTGCTCTAAATATCAAAGTCTCCTAAATCGGATGAGCGAGTTTTATTAAGTATCGTTATGATTCTAATTCGTTTTGGTTTTTCTGTCGTCCTAGGACGGGAATCAAGAGCAGATTTTGTAAGTTTTTTTTAATCAAACAATCTTTTTTTCTTCAATTTTGGTATTTGAATCAGACATTAATGAAATTGTTAGTTTCGGTGGTGTTAGAGATTATAGAGGAAATGAAAGTCCTCTGTCGATATTCTGATGCGGTAATTTTCTGCTCTTTTTTGAAAGCATCATAAAAATTAGAAAGTGATTTGTATCCAACTGCAAATCCAATATCGCTGACTTTTTTCTCGGGATATTTTTCTAAAAGGTATTTGGCTTCTTTGATTCGGTAACTATGTAAAAAAGAACTAAAGTTAGTGCTTTTTTTTTCATTCAAATATTCAGAAAGTTGTCTTGGGTGTAACTCTAGTTCTTCTGCAAGAACTTCGAGAGATAAATCTTCGTTCTGATAAATTTTTTCTACTTCCATCAGTTGGGATAGACGGTTTTCGAGCTGGTCTAAGTTTACTTTTAACAATCGTGATTTTGTATTATTTTTGTTTTTTCTTAAGTTGGCATTTGTAAAAAATGAATATCTTTCTAAGGACAATCTTAATCTTTCTTCTGAGACTGGTTTTGCGAGGAAGTCAATGACACCGTATTCAAAAGCCCGGACTGCATTTTCTGGATTGGCCGAAACAACAATAGTATTTATCGACTTTTCGGGGAATCTGTCCAAAACCTCGAAACTATCAGAACCGAAAATATTGAGATCTAAAAAAAATAAATCGATAGATGTTTGTTTTAAACAAATATAAGCCTCATCCACAGATGCAACATGACTGATTTCAGTAGTAGACAAATCCAAAATATCGTTCAATAACTTGGTTAGATATTTTGCATGAACTGGTTCATCTTCTAGGATTAATATTTTCATTCTAATTATTTCGGAGTGAAATCAATACTCTGATTTTTCATTTTTTGTATTGGTTCCCATTCTTCTGATGTATATGTTTTTTTTAACTGAGGCAACGATGTCCCCTTGCGAATCAACTATGTTGGTTGAAAAAGTATAATTTGTTTTCTTTTGTTTTGTTAAAAGAAATTTGATATTTTCTATATCACTGTCCGTTACTTCAAATTTTGCAAACACTGATTCCTTGTTTTGTTTGATATAATCAATCTCTGCATGTTTGTCCCAAATCATATAAAGATTTCCTAATCGCTTTATCAGTAAGTATACATAGAATGGATCACACATGGAATAGATAGATCCCCCAAAATGAGTTCCCATATACCCTCGAGTAAAAAAATTCATTTTTAATCTTACGTCAATTTGATGTTTTTCTTTGTCATATTTGATTACTCGAATTCCTGATCCTACAAAAGGGCTATATAGGTTGATGGCATATTTAAAACCCAAAAAAAATTCCAGCCACTTCCATTTGGGATCAAGTTGAAATTGATTGGAATTTTCTTTTCTCATAATCGAGCCTTTTTATTTTCTACTGACTTTCAAAAACAATTTTTCTTTTGTTTGCGTGCACAATCAAAAAACTAAAGAATATTGAAAAACTATTTACTGATTGGTAAACTGTTGACTATTTGGTAAAGATGGCAAGATCGGTAACAGAAAAAAACGATTTGGTTTCTCCATTACTTGAGTTATTTTGTGACCACGGCGTTGATGGTGTATCCATTAAAATGGTTGGAGAAGCCACAGGTTTAGGGAAAGGAAGTATTTATTATTTTTTTCCAAGTGGAAAGTCTGATATGCTTGAATTTGTTTTGAATCATGCAGAACGCACTCTTTCTGAAAAAATGGCTGTACTTACTGATTATAAAATAAAAGGTAGAAGAGGGGTTGATGAGTTCCTGAATTTTTTTGTTAACGATAAAGTTTTTCTGGGTTATATTCATTTTGTGAGCATTTTGGTTTTGTCAAAACAGAAGGAATTGTATCTTCATAAAATTAATTTATTTTATGAAGATATGACATCCAAACTTGCGAAAGCCATTGTAAAAGAAGGATATTCCCCAAGTAAGGCATGGAACATTGCGGAAAACGTTACAGTATCCATTTATGGCAGTTATCTTTTTTCTTGTTCTTTAAGTAATGAAAGTTATTTTACCAATCGAATCAAAAAACTAAATAAAATTGTTTCGGAAAATTTAAAAACAAAACCTTAATTAAAATGTATGATTAGAGAATAAATTAAACATAACTTGTGTTTGTAGTATTTTTCGACTATATTTTAATTTCTTATGAGTTGGCAATAATTCTCAATCCCGGCTTCATGTGTACTTGTTGGAGAACAATCTGCAGGGTAAACTGTATATGTTGCTCGTTGTTTACATCCACTTGCACCAAAATTTTTGTTGTCTATTACGTTAACTTTAACATCTCCAACTGGGCAATCAAAATCATTTGAAGCTCTCATCTTGACCTTATTTGTGACTAATTCGTTAAAACGTTTTTCTCCAACGGGGAAAGAGCCACAGTGAATTAAAAGTAATATAGTCAAAACAAACGGATTCAGTTTTTGAATCATAACCTTTTCCTCTCCATAGTGCCAATACATTCATTTCATTTTAAAGTGGATGACGAGAACTGTCGTCCTAGGACGGGAATCCGGATGGAAGTTGAATTCGTTTTTTTTAAATTTTTTAGCAAAAAATGCACGAACAATTCAAACTTCTTCTTTGATAGTGAGATATTCGGGAAAACCAGGAAATCAATTCCCGTTCCTAGGTTTTTCAATTCAGAAATTGATGATTGCTAAAAAGAGATGGAAGAAATCTGAAAACCATATATCATGAACAAAAGTTTCATTAATCGACTATAAACTTTAAGTAAAATGAATGTGGTTTCTAAGATATTAAAAAATATATTTTTTTATTTTTATGAGTAGTTTGGCTCTCAGTCATCATAGGGTTCAATACCTAGACAAATTAAATCTTTTTTATAAAGATCTTACTACGAAGTTAGCAAAAGTAATTTCTAAAGAGGGATATTCCAATAGCAAAGCTTGGAATATTTCCAAAAATGTGGTGGTATCCATTTATGGAAGTTATCTCTTTTCTTGTTCACTAGCAGACCAAAGTTATTTTCACAATAGAATCAAGAAACTAAACAAAATCTTACTGGAAAATCTAAAGTCGACTTGATTTGTTAAATTTTAGGAAGTTTTCAGTAATCAGATTCTTTTTTACTTCAAAGAAGAATCCATCCCGAATTCTCCCAATGCGTAATAGCCATGCATTGGGATTTATTTTTTAATCCCAACTTTGTCTTTTTAATTTCTTACAATTTGACAATACTTGTCCACACCTTCCTCGGTCATTATAACTGGAGTGCATTCTGCTGGATGAACTGTAAATGTACCACGTTGTTTACAACCAGTAGCCCCAAAATTTTTGTTGTCAATCATGCTGACTTTTATGTCCATAATTGGACAATCAAAATCATAAGCGGCCCTTGCTCTTACTTTCTCTTCGATCATTTCGGCAAAACGTTTTTGGCCGACAGAATTGCAGCCTGAAAAAAGTAATATAGCCAGAACAAACGGATTTAGTTTTTGAATCATATCCTTTTTTTCTCCTTAGAACCAATATACTCATTTCATTTTAAAGCGGATGAAGAGAACTGTCGTCCTAGGACGGGAATCAGGATGGAAGTTGAATTCGTTTTTTTAAACTTTTCAGCCAAATATACGCTACCACTTAAAATATCTTTTAATGTCAATGCGTCATGCGGAAAAACCAGGAAATCATTTTTCATTCTTAGGTTTTTGAATTCTGAAATTTTTGATTGCTAAAAAAGAGATGGAAGAAAACTGAAAATCCAAATATCATGAACAAAAGTTACAATAAACGACTATAAACTTTAAGTAAAATGAATGTGGTTTCTAAGATATTAAAAAAATATATTTTTTTATTTTTATGAGTATTCTTTTCTTTGTGCTCATGTTCAACAGAATCTGTTAAGGAAACCACTTTAGAAAAATCTGAAGTGTCTACACAGACGAAACGTAATTGGAATCCAGAGCCTAAGTGTTGTGATCTGCATTCCGAATTTTTAGGAGTCGTGGTTTTGAGTAAAGTTTGTGTTTCTGATACAGAAACACAATTGGAATTATACACAAAAGAATCTAAAAAGGTATGTGTTTTAAAAGAAGGGATGTTGTTCCGAGATGATTCGGGAGCTTCTTATCCATTCATAAAATCCGAAGGAGTGGGGCTCTGTCCCAAAAGAACCCAGATGAAAAATACTCCATTTACTTTATATTTCCCAAGTATTTCTTCTGAAACAAAATCCTTCGACTTAATTGAAGATAAAAATGCAAAACATGCACACAAACCTTGGGTTTTCGAAAAAGTAGATTTAACCCAATGTGTTTGGAAATAAAACTTAGGTTCTTTGTGACCAAGCAGAACACCAACCTTCTGTTGACACAACACCAGAGGAAATGATATTACATTTCCCCCAGCTTTCATTGATCTTTGTAAATTGTGCACAGTGTTTGCAAAATTGATTTTTGGATCCTGGTTCTTTTCTTTCTGGATAAAGGATAAAATCAGTTTGTTTGGCATCCTGATGAAACCCAAGTGCTTTGGCAGTTGGGTCCGATTCCGAAACTGGATGCATACCCTCTGGCAAAGGGGCAGAAGGTTTTTTATCTGCCATCAATTTTGTAACTAAACCAAAACCCCCCTCTAGAAAAAAGAGGGAGGTTGTCCAGACCAACGATGTTGTTAGGAATTGTTTTCGTGAAGGTTTTGGCATTCTTATTTCTTTACGTCAAACCTGTCGAGCATCATCACTTTGTTCCAAGCGGAAACAAAGTCTTTTACAAACTTATCCTTTCCATCATCTGCCGCATATACTTCCGCTACAGCACGTAGTTCAGAATGAGATCCAAGGATTAGATCCACAGAAGTGGCTGTCCATTTCTTAGCGCCTGTTTTGCGATCGACCCCTTCATATACTCCATCAGTTTGAGCAGATTTTTGCCATTTTGTCGACATATCAAGTAAGTTGACAAAGAAGTCGTTGGTAAGAACTCCTGGGCGAGTGGTGAGGATTCCGTGTTTTGATTTTCCCGAATTTGCATCGAGAGATCTCATTCCACCCAAAAGAACTGTCATTTCTGGAATGGTAAGGGATAACATATTGGAACGATCCACTAACATTTCCGTTGGAGACAAAGAGTTTCCGGCACCATAGTAGTTGCGGAATGCATCTGCTTTTGGTTCTAACACCGAAAAGGAATAAACATCTGTTTGTTCAGGTGTGGCATCCGTTCTCCCTGGGGTAAAAGGAACTTTCACATCAACTCCCGCTTTTTTTGCCGCATCTTCGATTGCAGTATTTCCAGCTAACACAATTAAGTCGGCAAGTGAAATTTTATTTCCGGATTCGTTAAAATCAGATTGGATTTGTTCCAACTTCTTTAATACCTTTGTTAACTCTTCTGGATCATTTACGGGCCAACTTTTTTGAGGTGCCAAACGAATTCTTGCTCCATTTGCTCCCCCTCGCATATCAGTGCTACGGAAACTTGCAGCCGAGGCCCAAGCAACTCTTACTAACTCAGGGATTGTCAGACCTGATTTTAGGATTTTTCCTTTTAGGTTTTCGATCTCTTTTGCACCAACTAACTTATGGTCAACGGCAGGTAGTGGGTCTTGCCAAATGAGTGGTTCTTTCGGTAAATCTTTTGAGATATAACGGGAGAGTGGTCCCATATCTCTATGTGTGAGTTTAAACCATGCCTTTGCAAAAGCAAGTTCGAACTCTTTTGGATTTTCTTGGAACTTTTTAGCAATCACTTTGTAACTTGGATCAAATTTTAAAGCCAAGTCTGTTGTGAACATGATGGGAGCATGTCGGAGTGTTTTGTCGTGAGCATCGGGAACCATATTGGCTCCGGCCCCATCTTTTGGAATCCATTGGATCGCACCTGCTGGGCTTTTGGTTTGCACCCATTCAAAACCAAACAAGTTGTTTAAATATTGAGTGGTCCACTTAGTTGGGTTTGCAGTCCAAGCACCTTCCAGTCCACTGGTAATGGTATCTTCTGCATTTCCTTTTTTATAATTATTTTTCCAACCAAATCCTTGTTCTTCGATGCCAGCTGCAGCCGGTTCTTTTCCTACATGTTTGGAAGGATCCGCTTTTCCATGAGCTTTTCCGAATGTATGACCACCAGCAATCAGAGCCACTGTCTCTTCGTCATTCATCGCCATTCGGCCAAAGGTTTCTCTGATGTCTTTAGCAGCTGCTAGTGGGTCTGGGTTTCCATTTGGTCCTTCTGGGTTTACATAAATAAGTCCCATTTGTACGGCACCAAGTGGATTTTTTAATTTTCTTTCACCTTCGTATCGTTCGTCGGCCAACCATTTTTTTTCTGGTCCCCAGTATACAAGGTCGGCTTCCCAATCATCTGTTCGTCCACCTGCAAACCCATAAGTTTTGAATCCCATGGATTCCAGAGCCACATTTCCAGTGAGGACCATAAGGTCGGCCCAAGAGATTTTTTTTCCGTATTTCTTTTTGATTGGCCAAAGGAGACGTCTTGCTTTGTCAAGGTTGGCATTGTCAGGCCAACTATTGAGTGGCTCAAATCTTTGTTGCCCACCACCGGCTCCCCCGCGTCCGTCTGAAATGCGGTAAGTTCCGGCGCTATGCCATGCCATCCGAATGAAAAAAGGGCCGTAGTGACCGTAGTCTGAAGGCCACCAATCTTGAGAGGTTTTCATCAAGGTTTTGATTTCTTCTTTTATCTGTTGGATATCCAAGTCTTTGAATTCTTTGGAGTAGTTGTATTGTCTCCCCATCGGGTTGGATTCCGCCGCATGTTGGCGGAGAGGTGCCAAATCCAGTCTTTCCGGCCACCAAAACTGATTAGAGTTGCCTTGGCGTTCCATCGAACTTGCAGATTCTTTAGTGTCCGCAGCCCCTAAAGAGCTGAAAGAGAGCACTAAAATGGCAATAGCAGAAATATTCGTTGTTCTCATATTGTCCTTCACTTTCTAGATTTAGTTTAAATTTAGAATAAGTCTAGCAATGAAAAGCAAGCAATTTTTTAGATTTAGTCTAAATTTATGCAGTTGAGAAGGTGAAAACCTGGTTTTGTCAACGAGAACGAAAAAAAAATCTGAATCAGATTCTTTATAAGAGCCCAAAAGAACTTGTTTGGGGATTTTCGAGGAGGAAGAAAACGGTCTTTGGTTTTCGCCGGTTCCGGATGTAACAGGATTTAATGAATTTTTGAAATTAAAAAATATTTACAGCAAAACAAATGTTTTGTTGTAAATTAAATAACATTTTAATAAACACAGAGAATATGATATATGTATTATATTAAGGAAGGTTAATATTTGTTTCTGATTGATTCTTTTGTGTCTTTTTATTCCAAAATCCTTTTTGGAATTAGAACTATTTTATTTATTTTTATCGCTGTTCTTACCTTTCATTGTGACACCTCGATGGGTAAGGATTGTTCAAAGGCAAAAGAGGAGGCTGCAATTTGTGAATTATCCGTTTTGGCCGCTTACCCCAATTGTACGAAAACTGAATATAGGACTTCTTATCAAAATCCATCTAACCCATCAACATATACGGTGACATTCAGAGATTCAACATGTGAAATGAGCCGTCTTTTTTTAAGGCAAAGCTGTCAAGATCGAAAAGATCGGATTTGCAAGATATGATTTAGAGGTGGGTAACTGTGGCCGATTCTTCTAAAGAATCGGTCCAGTTCTATGTTAGTAAAAGAGAAAAGTTCTATCCGAAAGTTTCTAAATCAGATATAATCTGTCCATGGGTTATAGAATTATCCTTGGCACAAAAACTTACCATTTCTCCGAATTAAAAGATCTGTTAGCAAAGGCAAGTCCCCATAGATCTGGAGACGTTCTGGCTGGATTATCAGCAACAAACCAGGAAGAACGAGTAGCTGCTCAAATGTTACTTGCTGATGTATATCTTTCTGAATTTTTAAATGTAGAGCTCATACCGGCAAACAAAGATGAGGTGACAAGGCTCATTTTAGACTCCCATAACAGAGAGGCCTTTGCTTTGATTTCTCACCTGACAGTGGGTGGGCTTCGTGATTTTTTGTTAGCAGAAACAACTGATGATGCAGTAATTACTTCGATTCGATGGGGAATAACGCCTGAGATGGTTGCTGCAGTCTCCAAACTCATGTCCAACCAGGACTTGATCTTAGTTGGAAATAAAATTAAGGTGATCACAAAATTTAGAAATACCTTGGGATTACCAGGTCGGCTTTCTGTTCGTTTGCAACCAAACCATCCTACAGATGATCCCAAAGGAATTGCTGCCAGCCTTTTCGATGGGTTACTACTCGGAAGTGGAGATGCTGTCATTGGAATTAACCCAGCTACCGATAATATCCCGACTAACATTGCTTTACTAGAGATGTTAGACAATCTTATCCAAAAGTATTCCATTCCCACACAGTCTTGTATCTTATCCCATGTGACCACTTCGATGGAGGTGATGAAACGAGGAGCTCCTTTGGATTTGGTTTTTCAGTCGATTGGAGGAACCGAAGATTTAAACAAAAGTTTTGGTGTTTCACTTTCTCTTTTGAAAGAATCAAGAGAAATGGCGCTTTCCTTAAAACGCGGGACAGTTGGCGATCATGTAATGTATTTTGAAACAGGGCAAGGCAGTGCTTTGTCAGCAGGAGCCCACCACGGAATCGACCAACAGACGTTAGAAGTGAGGGCCTATGCAGTTGCCAGAGAATTTTCTCCCCTCCTTGTGAACACCGTTGTTGGTTTTATTGGTCCAGAATATTTATACAATGGAAAACAAATCATTCGTGCGGGTCTTGAAGATCATTTTTGTGGAAAATTGTTGGGATTACCTATGGGTGTGGATGTTTGTTATACAAATCATGCGGAAGCCGACCAAGATGATATGGATACATTATTGACATTGTTAGGTGTAGCTGGGTGCACTTATATTATGGGGGTGCCTGGTGCTGATGATGTGATGTTGTCTTACCAAAGTACATCCTTTCATGATGCATTGTATCTCAGGCAAGTATTGGGTTTAAAACCTGCTCCAGAATTTGAGGATTGGTTACTCAGCCGAGGAATATTTTCAAATAAAATTGGCTTTTTACCCAAAGAAAATCGGGAACTTAGTTTACTCGAAGATTTATTAGGAAAGTAAGACCGATGACTTTTTTAGAAGAATGGAAACAATTTAGCCAAGCAAGGATCGGATTAAATCGATCTGGAGGATCAATTTCCACCAAAGATATGTTAAAGTTTCGTTTGGACCATGCAAGGGCAAGGGATGCTGTATTGCTTAGTCCCAATTTCCCGAGTTTACTTGAAAACTTAAATGTTTTGGGCAAAGAAAAAAACCTTCCTGTCGTATTTGTGGAAAGCAGAGTCCAATCCAAAGAAGAGTATTTGTTACGACCAGATTTAGGACGAAGACTCTCGCAAGATTCTCTTGAAAATTTGCAAAAGTTAGGTGGCGAATTTGACCTGGTTTTGATTGGTGTGGATGGGCTTTCTGCAAAAGCCATCGATGATAATTTGATTCCATTTCTAAAAATCTTAATGCAAGAAATGAATCAAACTGGTTTGCGAATTGGTCCACTTGTACTTTCAAAGTGGGGACGAGTGGCGATTGGGGACGAAATTGGTGAGGTTTTGAATGCTAAAATTTCGATCGTTGTGATTGGGGAACGTCCAGGTTTGTCTTCTGCTGATAGTTTGGGAGTGTATATCACCTACAGACCGCAAGTTGGCAAAACTGACGAAAGTCGCAATTGTATTTCCAATATTAGACCAGGTGGTTTTGTTTTTGAAAGTGCTGCCAAAAAAACAATGTATCTTGTGAAAGAATCAATGTTGCGAAAATTATCAGGTGTCGAATTAAAAGATGAGATGCCACCAGAGTTTTTATTGCAATCAAAAGACAAAAACCAAATTCCTGATTCCCATTGATTGTTTGTATAGATTGAAAAAAACAATCATTCGAAACAGAAGATTGACAGAAATAACAAACTTCGTTTTTAATCAAAGTTATTCCGGGAGGAATGAGGTGAAACTCCTCAACTGACGGTGCAACCGTAAATTCTATTCCAAAGGTATTGGATGGAAAAGTCGGATCTTCCCACAAATGAATCGCCCGTAAACGATCATTCGTCCTTAAGTTTTCAAAGGGTTCCCGGACAAAGATACAGGAATTTTCCAACCTCCACCAACTGAGATTGTGCGATTCCTTTTTGAAAGGAGATACTACTTGGAAGAATACAAATCACATACCTTAAAAATATCTAACCAGAACCAAATGAATCGCAAACATGAAGATAAAATTTGTCCCCATTGTTTACGAATTTTTGAATGTAAGGTTGGTTCTATTAGTCTTTGTCAATGTACTAAAGTGACTCTATCTGTAGAAGAAAGAGAATATATAGCAACACAATATGCTGATTGTCTTTGTTACCATTGTATGGAAACTTTGGCCTTTGAATTCAGGATAGGCAAATCCTATAAGGCCATTACTTGGAGTTTTTGAAGTTTGATATATTCGAAGAATTTGTTTTCGTTATCTAACTTCGCCAAACGATTGTAGGATTTGACTCAAATCTTTTTACACAAAGTGTAAAATTGAATGGTAAAAAAACTTAGGAAGTGGTCTTATTAGTAATAGTAAGGTTAAACTTCATTGTTATGAGTGTATTCTTTTTAGTTCCTTTGTTTGCATCTTTGGCAAATGTAAGTTGTTTTATTGAAAATATCACTCGTGACCATCGTTTTCACCGACTCTTAAGTCTTTTTTATTTTACAATTGGAATTCAGAACGCGGCCACAGCAGCTCTCTGTTTTGCTTCTGATGAGACCACTGGCCTTGCTTTTTGGATTTTCCAGTGCCATTCTTTTTTTCTCTTAGCCCCCGTTCTTGTTGCCATCTGTTCATTTTGTACGGGAAGGCGATTGTTGAATCAAGGGACTATCTCCATTGCCGTTTATGCCTTGGCTGTCGATTTACTTTGTTCTTCTATGCCAAAAACAGTTGTGTATGGTTTTACAAAATTTTCTTTTGGGATGGCCCCTCTTGTAACACAATTAGGCGGAATTCTAGGTGGTTCTGTTCATTTTTTTGCGATAGCTTTGTCTTTATACTTTGTTCTTTTCCCATTGGAATGGAATTCCTTTTTTGAACGTCGGACATTTCTCATTGCTCTTTGTGTTTGGTGGTTTGGATTGTTCTCCAACTTTTTGCCAATGTATGGATTTGATTTTCCTCCACTTCATCCGGTTGTGGATGCCACATTGTCCGTGTTATTATCAATTTATTTAAATCGGTTTAATGCATCCAGGCCCAGTGTTTATAGCCTATTTGCCTCTATATTAATCTCTCTTGCGGTGGGGTTACTTTTCGGAATCATTGTTTTAAGTATACTTCCTGTATTTGTTTATAAAGAATATCTAATCTCCATTGTTACAACACTGATTAGTCTTTTGTTTTTTGCCTATTTGCTAAAAACTACACTCAAAGAGAACAGGCCCAATCTTTCCTTCTCCTTACCACTTGAAAATTTTGGATTGTCCAAACAAGAACTAAGGATATGTGAGTTAATAGCAGAAGGGCACAGTCGTTCTTTCATTCGTTTGATTTTGAATGTTTCTGATGGAACATTAAGAAATCATTTAAAGAATATTTATGGCAAAGTCCTTCCCGAATCTAATTCCACTTCCAAAGACCAATTACAACGTTTGACTGTGTTTTTATCCAAACAAAAAATCGCTGAAAGACAAAACATTTAACAAAATCCATAAGTTGGTATATATTATATACATGTTCTTTTATTGTTCAACACAAACTAACTCACGATTGACGGAACATTGTTGTAATCCTCTCCCTGCTGTGAGTGTCAATATATCTTGGGTATAAGCATCTCCAGTCATTCCAAGTTCAAAAGTGGCGTTTGTAGTCCACTTCAAACAAGCCCCATCCAAATAGGATGTCCAATCTGGATTGAGTCCTGTCCAATGGTCAGAGCTAACGGTTGTAATTGGCGTAGAAAGACTTGAGGTAAATAATCCATTGGCATTGGATGTTTCTATATTGATCCCACCGGGTCGTATATACGCCTGGTTTGCCTTAAACACCCAATCGATCTGACCATCACCGACATTTTGTGTGATGCTTGCTCTTCGTGATACTTCGTCGACAACCATTGCTTTATAATTACCAGTACCAGGGTAATTTGGATCCGCATAGCAACTGGAATCAAAGTTCGATGCTTTGCCAACATTGGCAGGATAAGCATTCTGGGTGATAAATATGATACATTTGATACAGGAAGCCTTACAATTAATTTCAATATCTTTTACGTTTTTGCCTAAGACCGTCCCCGTAGAATTGACCAACTCACAGTAGTTACCTTCCGCTTGCGTTGCAAAATTTACTTCGTAATTAGCACCAACAGGGATCTGCGTGGGAAAGGCAAACTCTGTGCTACCAGAAGGAATTATAAGTGAATTCTTATGATTTAAAATTAATATCAATCCGTTTCCTGTAAGACCGGATATTTTACCACCAACAGTAAAGCCTGTTTGATTTGATACATTTGCTGGAAAACAGGGATGGCTTGTGTCACCTAATATTGATTTTGCTGCTACGATTTTTGAAAAAGATTTGGAATTTACATCACAAGTATTTTCTAATTGAGATGGTGAACAATTTGTCATCAAAAAGCAGGAGACAATGAATCCATAAGTAAAATTAACAACGGAATGGAAACTGTAAAAAAGATTTTTACAGTTTTTTAAATCAAATGTTGTGATTTGTTTCAAATCGTTCCAAATCCCAGATGTCCAAAAACAGTTTCCAAAAAATAAACATCGGGGATTCGTCAATCTGTAATCACTCATTGGGGATGGCTACATATCCTTTTAAGAGTGTAAACCGAAAGGGTTGGTTCAACGTAAGTAAAGATGTTACTTCCGTGCAAAGAAACTCTTTCTCGAGAAAACTAAAACTGGTTTTCACTGTATGTTGGCCCGCCAAAGGAATTCCAATATCTAAATCAACTGCTGGTGCAATGGACTCTGGTAAACTTCTTGGACTAACGGCACTTAAATCTAAGTGTAAAGAATTTCCATCAACGGGGAGATTATACTTTGCTGTGATTTCTATTTTGTCGCCAGACATTGTTGTTTCCAAACAATGGTCTGAACAATTTCCAAAGGTCCCTGGTGATTTGATTGCATCGGCGCACTTCCTTGCGTGTCCGATTCTTAATTCTTTTGAAGCGATTCCAAATTCATTTTTTGCGACAACGAACACTTTGTACTTTCTATCTGAATCACCAAGATAAGTATAACCGGAAAAGTTACCGGCCGTGCGTTTTAAAGTTTCTAATGCATTTGTGACTGTTCCATCAGAGTTTAACACCATATTTTTTTTCCCGAAATACATAGTAATCTCTGTGTTTGGTGGAACGGGTTTTTGAAAACTAATACTTTGTTTTTGAAATTGTAACAACCCTTTGCTGGAGTAAGGGTCGTCTGCAGGATTTGCAGGATTTGTGATATAGGTAACTTCATTCAGAAGGGGAGGTCCATTGGGGATCTCACCCGCTGCAATGGGTGTTTCCGTTCCAGAACCCGTTTGGCTCCCGCCAAGGTTTGTGGATGTGTTTGGATCTGCTGCCACGAGCAGTGGAACAAGAACGGTTTTGGGATCGGGAGAAGACCCCTCACATTTTAGAAAAAAAAGAGAAAGTCCCGTCATCACTAGAACTGGGAGGTTCCAACGAACAAACTGAATGGTTCTGCCTTGGAGCCGGTCAAAATGTCGAAATGTTTGGTTGGGTGTTTTCATGCACCCAAGATAACATGTCCCTCAGGTTTCTACCATGTCCTGGATGTCACGAGTGCGACCGCTGGCCTATCCCAAATGTCATGTTTGGGAGTAGAGATGGATAATCCCTGGTTTTTTCGCCTCCCTCACTTTCGAAACTCACTTACTTTTTTCACGTGGTTACAATTTTATAATAATTACCCAATTGGATAACTATTTTGCTTGCATGCAAATTAGGCTCTGTTAATAGTTTCCCAAATGGATAACTATCAAAACCAAAACCTTTTGCTTTTCTTCCACCCACTTGCTTCCTTTTGCCATAAGGTTCTCATCGCGCTCTATGAAAATGGCACAGAGTTTGAGCCGAGGTTAGTGGATTTGATGGTGGAAGAGTCCAGCGCCGAACTATTTGCTTATTGGCCCGTTGGTAAAATCCCTCTCCTTCGTGACCGAGTGAAGGAAAAAACAATTCCAGAAACAAGTATCATCATTGAGTATTTGGATGAATTTTATCCCGGAAAAGAAAGGCTCATTCCTACAGAAAAAACCTCTGCCTTGGAAACTAGACTTTGGGACCGATTTTTTGATTTATATGTCAGCGAACCGATGCAGAAAATTGTCGTCGATCGTTTGCGTCCTATAGACCAGAGGGACCAACTTGGTGTAGAACAGGCTTACCAAAGGTTACCGATTGCCTATGGGATGTTAGAAACCCAGTTAAATTCCCGAACCTTCATTGCAGGCGAGAGTTTTACGATGGCCGATTGTTCGGCAGTTCCTGCGTTATTTTATGCTGATACGATTTTGAGTTTTAGAAACAAACATCCGAAACTGGAAGCATATTTTGAAAGATTGTTGGAGAGACCTTCCGTCAAACGAACGATAGACGAAGCGGAACCTTATTTTCATATGTATCCGTTATTTGACAATATTCCCAAACGGTTCTTGAAAGAAAAAAAGTAAGGACTTCTTTTTAGGGTTTGAAATTTTGAATTGATTCCATTATGAACTATCAATCACCAGGTTTGGAACATATCTTTCATGCACTTGCCGATCGCAGTCGATTGTCTATGGTCGAACGATTGAGTTTCGGCCCAGCATCAGTTAAGGAATTAGCAGAACCTTTGGACATGGCTCTACCCTCCGTGTTAAAACACTTAAAAGTATTAGAAGAAGGTGGGATAGTTTTATCAGAAAAGTCAGGACGGGTTCGCACATATAGATTGGATCCAAAAAAACTGGAAGGAATTGATTCTTGGATGGAAGAAAGAAAGGCAGCTTGGAATCGAAGTTTTGATCGATTGGGAAGTTTTTTAATCGAATCATCTGATGAAAATTCCGACGGAGAATAAAATTGAAAGAAAGGCAAGTCAGAAATTCTACATTTACGATCGAAAGGATCTTACCTGCATCTAAGGAAAGATCCTTTGCCGCTTGGGCCAATGCCGATTCCAAACGAAGATGGTTTGCTTGTCATGATGATTGGAAAACTGTTGAATTTAGTTTGGACTTTCAGGTTGGCGGGAAAGAAACCAATTTAGTTGTAACACCATCAGGCAGTCGGCATGTATTTGATGGAACTTATTATGACATTATTCCTAACGAAAGAATTGTTTATGCTTTTGGAATGTATGTGGATAACATTCGTATCTCTGTTTCTTTGGTAACAGTGCTCTTTGAGTCCACGATTGAGGGTAGAACAAAGATGGTATTTACCGAACAGATTGTACTTTTGCAAAAACCAACAGTAGATGGATTTTCAACAGAAGAAGAAGCCAATGGCCGTGTAGAAGGAACCAATGCAGGATTCGATCGACTTGTAAAAGAACTATCCTAGGTTCACTAGTGATGGAACCCAGGAATTTTTGTAATGTTCGGGCCACAAAATCAAAATGTTTCAAACCGGGTATAAAAATTCATAAAAAGTACCATTAATCAAGGGGACTCTGATATGCTTTAAATCTACCTTTTCTTCCGTTTCTAAGTATTGAACAAAAGGTTTTTCTGGTTTATAAAAATATTTGGTCCTAGTTCTTTCTAAAGACTGCAATGCATTTTTTATGTATGTTTCTTTTGGTTCTTTGGGACTGACAAACTGAAAGAGTTGGCGGTTTTTTGTGGAAGCCGGAAGGGAAGATTCCCAACAAATTTCTTCTTCAATCGAAAGAATCTCTTCATACAATTCTGGATGGTTTGTCGGACCACCAAGGGTAACCAATTTTAAAGAAAGATCATAATACTCATCAAGTAGGGATTCCATGTATTCCATATTCTTTTTAACCTCTAATCACTAAGATACCAGCCCCCTAGGACAAACGAAGCGCAGAGTCAAAAAAAAATGAAAACAAGGAGGGGAAACAACCTGATTCTAAAACTCAAATAGATAGGCAGACTTCTTTGTCAGAATCGGTTTTTTTCAAAAGAACCATCAATCGGTAGAAAAAGGGAGACTTCTGTATGGCTTTGGACTATGGGATATGTGATAAGTACGAACTGTTCTTGTGAATCAAAGGAGGATGAATCGAAAATTGCAGAAAAATAATCTTTTGCCAAAAATTTGAGTGATTGAAGAAAAGAATCCAAATACAAATAGATAAAAAATCTGTATGACAAATTCTAGTTCCATGTCTCAAACCTCTCTCCAAGAAAAAATTAACAAAAGTAAGGTGATCGGAATCAAAGGCCAGCTGATGTTATTTATATTTTTGATTCTTTCAACAGTACTTTCCTGTATTTTTTATATTTCTTATACAACTGCAAAAGACCAGGTTTTGAATGTGGGAGAAGAGATGTTTACCAACGTTCTCAAAGATGCAGTTGGGCTGGTGGATGCTTTAAACGAAAGAGTAAAAGCTGGTGATATGACCTTGGAAGAGGCTCAGGAAATGGCGAAAACATACATTGTTGGTCCTAAGATGCAAGATGGAAACCGAGACATATCAAAAACAAAAATGTCGACAAACGATTATATGTATCTTTGGGGAATTACACCGGAAGGAATTGCAACCATGCATCCATTTAATCTTGAAGGTGTTAATATTTGGGACTACCAAATCCAAGGGAAGTACACAGTCCGAGATACTTGGGGGAATCCAAAAGCAACGGGATATCCATTACGTGAAATTTGGCAAAACCCTGGAGAACCCATTTATACTTTTATGGCCTACCAAGCATACTATAAACCATGGAACTGGGTGATTGGTGCGGGCGGTAGAGAGCAGATCATTTATGAAAGAAGATTACGGGGAATGCAAGGTATCTTTCTCCTGAGTGCAATCATAAGTTTAACATTTTCTATGTTGTTATCATATTTTTTAGCATCTTTTATTTCGAAACGAATTCAGAAAATTAAATTCGTGGTAGAAAAAGCAAGTCAAGGAGACCTTCGAGAAAAAGTAAATTTAAGTTTTAAAGATGAGTTTGGAATTCTCGGTGATGATTTTAATATCATGGCAGCTAACTTACGAGAAATGATGAAACATGTTTCCAATTCATCCACTAAGGTTGCTGAATCTGCAAAAGAAATGTATATGAGTGCAGAAAATTCTTCTGCTGTCGCCGGTGATATTGCAAAATCCATTAAACAAGTTGCTGTCAATACAGAATCGCAACTAGTCGCCTTCACAGAGAACAAACGAGGTATGCTTGAAAATTCTCAAGCTGTCGCAAAAATTGCAGAGTCTACTGCAACTGTTTCTGATTTGGCAAGTGAGGTTTTGGAAAAAGTTCAAGATGGAAGGAATGTGATTGGAACTACCATTAAACAGATGTCAGTTGTAAATTCTTCTGTCAGTGGGATTTCGAATAGTATTCATGTTTTAGGTGAAAATTCAAAAGCGATTGGTCAAATTGTAGAAACGATTAACCAAATTGCGAGCCAAACTAATTTACTTGCTCTGAATGCGGCCATTGAAGCGGCCAGAGCCGGAGACCAAGGGCGAGGTTTTGCTGTGGTTGCGGATGAGGTTCGAAAGTTAGCGGAAAGATCTGAGTATGCAACCAAACAAATCAGTGTTTTGATTGGAGAAATTCAAAACAATACAAGTTCAGCTGTTGCGATGATGGAGAATGGTGCAAGAGAAGTGGAACAAGGTGTTTCTATGGTCAATGAAGTGGGACAAACATTTGAAAGAATTGCAGGTTCCATTGAAAAGGTAACTGATGAAATGCAAGGTGTTTCAGCAACTACAGAAGAAATCTCGGCAAGTACGGAAGAGTTAAATGCATCGACAGAACAATTGGCACAAATTTCTAACGGAATTTCTGATAGCACACAAGCCATCGCTGCTTCTTCAGAAGAACAACTTGCATCATCTGAAGAAGTAACGGAAGCGGCGAATAACTTAGGAGTCCTTGCCGAAGACTTAAAAGCAGAAATTGATAAGTTTAAGATTTAATACTTAAAGATTAACCTTCTAAGTATTTCATAAAACTCGCAGAAGCTTTCAGTTTTTCCATAAGGACTTTGAGGATGGCGATTAAATCTTTCTCTTTGTGTTCAAAGAAGCGGATGATTTGTAGAATTTCCCAAACTTCTTTTCCAACTTCCATGGTTTTTTTGACCATAGGTGGGGGATTTTTTAGATAAAGGTTTTCTCCCGCAGCGTTGACCTTCACAATCATTTCTGCAAGGTTAGTTGGAATTTTAGCAATGTCTGTGACGTATTTCCAATTATAACTAAGTCCTGTTAGGAGAGGGTTGTCTAACCCATTAAATTCAGTTCTTGGGTCATTTTTGTAAATGACGATTGGTTTTCCAACAGCAAAGGATATTCCTGTTTCAGAAATAGAACCATCATCAGCAGGTCTTCCATTCATGTTGAATACTGTTGCACTGCATCGTTCAACAACTTGATAAACATCCATTGCAAACACTGCTTTTTGCACAAAAATCATAATGTCTCGAAAGATTTCGCCCGAAATGATGGGCGTGTTGACCATTGCCATGACTTTGGCTACTTCGATTCCGTCTCTTTGTGGAAGGTACGTTTTGTATCCTGCACTTTCTAGGCTTGCTGCTATACTTGCCATTGTGTTCAGTTCTTCTGGACTAAACATCGGGCCAGAACAATAAATATATTCGCTCATAATATCCTCTCATTCATAGGAAATGAATTAGGAGAGATTTTGAATTTCTAAGAAATTAAAGCATCTCAATTTTTATTAAGATTAAAAAAAAGTTAGATGTTTGGCGGTGTCAGAGATCAACGACTACGAGTGTTATGTCGTCATCTGGAACATTTTTCCCGCAAAATTCTTTGATTTGTTCTAAAAGTCCGTCGGCAAATAGATCGGCCGAACTATCTTTAGAATTTTCAACAATATAATGGCTGAGTCTTTCATCACCAAACATCTCCCCTGCGAGATTTCGTGCTTCGGAGATTCCGTCTGTATATAAAATGACTCGGTCACCAATAGCAAAAGGAATGTCCAAAATTTCATCAGGAATCTCTGGAAAACATCCGAGAATTCTTCCTTTTGGTCGAACCATTTCTACTTTGTTAGTTTTTCTTCTATAAAAAGCTACTGGAGGGTGACCGGCACTTGCATAAAGGATTCTTTGGTTTTCTAAATCAAAAAATAAATAACAAGCAGTAACAAATTGTTTATGAATTGAATTCAGCAGTAACTTGTTGATTCTTTTTAAAACTTCGTTCGGTTTTTTAGAAACATGTTTTTGTAAGTTAAATGCCATCTTGAACATTGCTGCCACAATGGCGGCTGGTATTCCATGACCTGATACATCGGCAATCACAACACCTAAACTATATTCGTCGGGCGTGTGAAAATCGTAATAATCCCCACCAATCGAAGTCATCGGATTGTATCTTGATACAATGGTTGCCCTACCACCAGTTGGCGGATGTAAGGGAAGGGAAGAATCTTGGATTTTTTTGGCCAGTTTTAATTCAGCTTTGATACTTAAATAATCTTCTTTTTCTTCAACCGCAGATTTTAAAAGGATTAGTGTGTTGACCCTCGCAAGAAGTTCTCTTTTGTCAAAAGGTTTTCCTAGATAATCATTGGCACCTGCTTCCAAACCAGAAAGTACATCTTCGATTCTATTTTTTGCCGTTAACATAAGAATTGGCATTTCATACATCGAATAAGATTCTCTCAATATTTTGCAAACTTGATAACCACTCATTTTTGGCATCATGATGTCTAACAATACTAAATCTGGTTTGATTTCATTTGCTACATTGATTGCTGTTTGTCCATCTAACACGGGTACAACATGAAATCCAGAGCCGCTAAGTTGAATTTTTAATACTTCTAAATTGATTGGGTCATCGTCGACAGCAAGGATGGTGAGATTTCTATTTAAATCTTTCGAAAGATTTGTACTAAGTTCCATCCTTTCCGTATACGCTTGTTCAACGATGAAATTTCCTCTTAAGTCTTCTGTTGACATCCAAATATGGGCACCGTCTGCATTTGAGTTTTGAGGAAATTGGAATTCTGTTTGGCCATTCGCAAGAGGCAATGTGAATCGAAATATTGATCCCTTGCCTAGTTCTGATTCAACAGAAATAGTCCCTGTATGTAATTCTACCAAGTTTTTGGTGATGGAAAGACCAAGTCCCACTCCACCATAGTTTCGCGAAATACTAGCGTCTGCTTGGGCAAAGGGCGAAAAAATTTTATTTTGGTCTTCTTTGGAGAGACCAATTCCTGTATCGATAACAGAAATTTCCAAATAATCAACCAAACCATTGTTAATTGTTCTGACGGTGATTCGAATACTTCCAGATTCGGTGAATTTGATAGCATTCCCAATTAAGTTAAAGAGGATTTGTTGGATTCTACTTTCATCTCCATAAACTAAAGGAGTGTTATCGGGAATTTCGCTGATGAGAGCGATTCCTTTTTCTCTGGCAGTACGTTCGAGTAAGCCTATAGTTATTTCAACAGAAGGTTGGATGGCGAGTGTGATTGGGAAAAGATTAAACCTTCGATTTTTCATCATCGAAAAATCAAGAAGGTCATTAACTAAATTAGAAAGTCTTTTGGCAGACGATATAATGAAGCCTAAGTTTTTGGCGACTCCATTGCTGACTGTACCCATCGTACCTTCGATGAGAGATTCAGTAATCCCAATGATTCCGTTGAGTGGTGTTCGGAGTTCATGGGAGGTATTGGATAAAAACTCGTTTTTCATTTTATCCAATGATATTAATTCTTCGTTTTTCTTTTCTAACTCACTCTTTAATTGGTTTGTAGCTTCATAAAGTTTTGCAAAACGAATCGATAATGCAAATGACAAACTTAAGGTGTAAAATAAAAATCCTTCTGAAAGAGATCGATCTAAAACTGAAACGTAAACTTGGAGATAACTTAAAACAGAGAAAATCGCAGTAATCCCAAGTCCGATTTGTCCAATTAAAATAATAAAAGCACCTGGTTGTTTGTTCCGAACTGCTTTGATGGTGAAGACGAAAATAAAAAGAAGTTCTATAAGTGAAAGGATATCATTTGCATTTAAAGTATACTTCGAGTAAATATCCATGATAAAAGGATAAAACGTAAAAAAGGAGACGATGGAGAGGATTGCATGAAACCAAAGAACTCCCTTTATCAACTTTGATGGTTTTTGTTCTGAAAAATCAAAAAAGAAAAGAGTCCCAAATATACCCATTAAGTTTAACGCAGGGTGAAAAATGAAATGGTTGAACCAAAAATTATCCCAAATAAAGTACGGGAGTGATAAGTTTCCGAAAGTTGCAAGTCCTGCAAGGATTGCAAAAATGAAATAAATTAAATAAGCACGTTCTCTGCGGCTACGTAACCAAAGAATCAAACAATAAATAGCAGAATATAAAAAAGCAAAACAAATTGCAGAATTCCACATGATGTATTTGTAGAATTTACTTTGGATGAGATCTGAATCGCCCATATAAAATTCAGAATTTACAAACCCACCCCAACCTACATCGTCAGCCACTCGCACGGCAATAGTGTTTTTTCCTTCATAATTGATGAGTTCAGATGGGATTGTATATACACTGATTCTACTGCTTTTTTTAATCAATTCACCGGATTCGGAAATCAAACCTGTTTGACCAACAAGAACTCCATTGATATAAATTTCATTGGCATCGGCAATGATAGGAGTGAGGATACTTATCTTTTGGTTTTTAAATAATTTCGAAACTTGGAAGGATTGTCTGTACCATCCTACTTGAAAACCGGACAGACCTGAATTGTTCCATTGGGCAGGAACAGACAGTTGGCCCCAGTGGGTATCGGGAAATTGTTTTTGAGCATGGGTTATGTCATCTTTAGGGTTGAATCTCCATTGGCCGGCTAATTTCACCAGTTCTTTAGGGTTGTTCAGTTGAAAGTTGGTAAGATTGGGACTTGCATGGATTGGCAATATGGCGATAAGAGAACAGTAAATCGCAAATAGATAACGAATTTTCATTACAAATCCAATGAAAAGGACTCTGCCTTTTACATAATTAGCCTGGATAGCGGAATTTAACCAAGAACAAAAGGGTTTTGTTTTTCATAAAACATATGAAGTGGAATCAAAATAAAAACGAACAACATACTTTCACTCGTGATTTGCTAGCCTAATCATTCTTTGACAAAAGAAAAAGAAAAGTTGCAAACTATTCTTGGCAGATTTAAAAAAACTTTTTTTCTTATCAATTCATACTGGAAATTTATGTTCAAAACTCGTAAATCCCGCCTCTGGTTTTTTCTACTGATCGGACTCGTCGTTTTATCTTTTCTAAAACCAAAGGATGAAGGTTCCGCTTACCAAGAATATTATTTTGCCCTTAACCAAGAGTTAAAAACCAATGGTTTTGGAAAACCGGTTGTACTTTTGGACTTGGATCGGTTGGATGAAAATTTATCTACACTTTCTAAAAACATACCACCACCCTTACACTATCGTATCGTTGTAAAGTCACTTCCTTCTTTGGATCTCCTTCGTTATATTACAAAAGCAACAAAAACAAATCGTCTTATGGTTTTCCACTCAGGTGACTTGGTGATGTTACTAGGTGATCGTGAATTTTCTTCCTTTGATATCCTTCTTGGAAAACCGATGCCAGTTCGTGCATTAGAAGATATTTACCTAAAAACAAAAGTAGATCGATTCCAGAAAATTCACTGGTTGGTTGATACAGAAACAAGGATGAATCAATACTTGGAGTTTGCAAAATCAAAAAATATAAAACTCAACCTTGTTTTGGAGATTGATATTGGCCTTCACAGGGGTGGATTTGTGAATCCAAAGGAAACAAATCAAATTCTTGCTATCTTTCAGAACCATCAAAAAAACTTAGAGTTTGGTGGATTTATGGGTTACGAGCCACATGTCGCTTCCGTTCCAAATCTATTAGGTGATAAGAATGAAGCGATAGAAAAAGAGATTGGCTCCTCTTTGAAAAAATATGAAGGATTTGTTCAATCTGGTAAAGAATCATTTCCATCTTTGTTTGATAAAGAATTACTTTTGAATGGTGGTGGAAGTAAAACGTATCGATTTTATCAAAAGAATCAAAATGTGGTCAATGATGTCTCTGTTGGTTCAGCACTTGTGATGCCGACAGATTTTGATGTCAGTACACTTGTAGAACACAAACCTGCGTTTTTTATTGCAGCCCCTGTTTTGAAACGATTGGAAGGAACCACCATTCCCTTTTTAGAATCCATTTCATTTTTATTTCCTTTCTGGAATCCAAACTTACAGGTGACTTATTTTATTTACGGTGGAGCTTATCTTGCCAAAAAAGAATCTCCCCAAGGGCTTTTTGACAATAACCTTTATGGTGTTAGTACAAACCAAGGGATCTTAAACGGAAGTTTGGCGACTGGCTTAAAACCAGATGACTATGTTTTTTTTCGTCCCACCCAAAGTGAAAAAGTAATGGCTGAAATGGGCGAAGTGATCCTTTTAAGAAAGGGAAAAATCATTGGAACTTGGAAGTGTTTTATCAACTAGTATGCCAACGGTTGACATACTAGTAATACTAATCAATATTGTAAGTTTTATCTTTATTTTGCGGTAAAAAATTCCCACATGAGATCGTTTGCTTTGATGGCCGTTGATGGTGTGGCAGAGCCAAAGAAAAGTGAGGGTTTTTTGCCGCCAGGCCAAGAATGCCCTCCCGATTCGGTGACACAAAGTTTTACCTTCACACCATTTTTACATTCATTGTATTCATCGCAAATGACACCTGGTTCGTCTAAGACTCGTTTGGGTGTAGGATTACACTGGTTGAATTGAACCCATTTATCTACTGATTTAGGAACAGAAACAAAATCAGTAACAAGTGATCTATCTTTGAAACTACTGCCTGCACCACCAAAAAAAAGAACTTTATCATCATCTTTTGCGTGAATATGCAATACAGAAATTGGTTTGGAAGGATTACAGAAGATTGTATTATCAGTACCGGCAACGGTTGCGATTGCTGAAAGTTTATCTGTCATTTCGCATGCGAGGCGATAGGTCATCATGGCTCCATTGGACATCCCGGTAGAATACACTTTGGATTTGTCAATGTGTAGTTGTTTGGTGGTATGGTTTAAGACTTCTTTGATAAAACCAACATCGTCGATTTTTTTGTCACGCGCTTCCGCGCAACAATTCCCCGCATTCCATGTAGCAATTTTTCCAGATTTGTATTTACTATATCCATTTGGGAATACGGCGATATGTCCATTTTCTTCTGATTTGGAAATTTGATGGTAATATTCTTCTTTAGATTGGATTTCCATATCACCGCCACCTCCATGTAAAACAAAAAGGAGGGGAGTTTCTTTGTTAGGTGAATATGATTTTGGAACATGCACTTTGTAATATCGAGGGATTCCGTCAAAAGAAAAAGTGAATGTATAATCACCTGGATTTTCGATTTTTTGGCTCAGATCGTTGGAAGCAATAGGTGCTGGTTTTTCTTCCATTTTTTTTTGGAAACGTTCTCGGATTTTACTACGCAACCAGCCGCGAGAACAAGAAGCGGTGGAAAAAATGAGGAGGATGGAAGACAAAACCAATAAGAATCTAGATTTTTGTTTCATAAACGTTCCCTTGTTACAGAAAGATACGACCTGAAATTTTTAAAAAAAGTTCCAGGTGTTTTTACGTATATCCATTCAAAAATAGTAAGTTAGGCAAAGAAAAAATTAAAAAAATTTGTATCATTATATTTTTACTCAATATCCAAATTTGCCAAAATTTCGAGAGAGTGGATTTTTTTATCTGTATCATAAATAGAGGTAACGGTCATTAACTCATCGGCTTTTGTTTCTTCTAAAACTTTTTGAATACCCTCTTTCACTGTATTTGGTGCTCCCACAACAGAATAAGATAACATTTGAGATGCCATTTGTTTTTCTTGTGGAGACCAATAGGAATCGATGTCTTCAATAGGAGGTGGAAAAGTACCTCTCCTATTTCGAAGTATCCGAGTAAAGGATTGTTGGGAACTTGTGAAAAGATGTTTCGCTTCTTTGTCCGTATCCGCCGCAATCACATTCACTCCTACCATCACATAAGGTTTGTCTAAATACCGGGAAGGTCGAAATTGTTTTCGATAAATACTAATGGCTTCCATCAAAGCACCTGGTGCAAAATGAGAAGCAAAGGCGTAGGGAAGTCCAAGGATTGCTGCAAGTTGAGCTCCAAACAAACTAGAACCTAAAATCCAGACAGGAATATGAGTTCCCATCCCAGGAATAGCACGTATTTGTAATTGCTGATCATCATCTTCAAAATAAGCGAGAAGTTCTTTGACATCTTCCGGGAACGATTGTGCACTCATGGCATCACGTCTTAACGCGCGTAAGGTGAGTTGGTCAGTTCCGGGAGCACGACCAAGACCTAAATCAATCCTTCCTGGATATAAACTTTCTAAGGTTCCGAATTGTTCTGCAATGACAAGAGGGGAATGATTTGGTAACATGATCCCTCCGGCGCCAATGCGTATACTTTTGGTATGTCCTGCTAAATGACCGATGACAACAGAGGTAGCTGCACTTGCGATGGATGGGAAGTTATGGTGTTCCGCAACCCAAATACGATGGTAACCCAAACTCTCTGCCACTTTTGCCACTCGAACGGAATTCGCCAAAGCTTCCTTTGCGGTATTTCCTTCATTGATAAATACTAAATCGAGAATTGAAAATTTTGCCATTAAGAACACATTCCCTTTTTGCTCTCTCACGTGTAAATGGGTAAAAAAGGAAAATCATGTTTTATCGAAAAAAAATAAATACATCTGTTATGTGAGATTTTTATTTTGTGGTGCTCATTGATAAAAAAATATTCCAAAGAGTTAAAATATAAGTCTAAGTAATTCGTAGACTAAGGTTTTCACTTCTTTTGATTTTTTCATGAGAAGTTACCAATCAAAGGTTTGCAGTAAGATAGTTTGAATTAAGATTGAATGAAAGTTTGGAACCCTAACTTAAGTCCGAAGGAAAGATCACTCATCCAATCTGTATATGTATTTGAATCCACCCATGGAGAGAAATATAAACTTCCTTTTTATGCAGATGGATTTCCTGGAATTGTATTTTTTCATTCCGAAAAACCTGTGACGGTTTTTGTTGGATCGGAATCCAAAGTAATGGATCCAGTATTTGTCTATGGGCAGACCATTTACCCCATACAAATTGAAATCGAAGGTCCTTTTTTCTTTGTGATGGTCCAACTCCTTCCTGCAGTTGTAGAAACAGCTTTGGGCATTCCTGTTCTTGAGCTAACCAATTCTTGTTGGACAATCCCTAAGTTCGAGTGGAATTTTGAACCTAATTTCAGTTTGGCGATTGACGAGTTTTCTTCTTCTTTGGCAACCCAAGCATTACTGAATTTTATTCTCGAAAAAGGAAAGAAGTTTCGTCCAGATCCGGTTTTGTTTGTTTGTATCGAAGAAATTTTAGAGAAAAAAGGGAACTGTGAAATCGGGAAGTTATCCAAAAAACATGGACTTTCTGAAAGAACACTGCAAAGGCGATTCCAAAACTATGTAGGTCTTACCCCAAAACAGTTCTCAACCATCATTCGGTTTCAATCTAGTCTAAATGAAATAAATACTGACAACAAATTTAGTCTCACTGATATAGCATATGTTAGTGGGTATTCGGACCAATCTCATTTTATTCGCCAATTCAAATCCTTTACTAAACAAAAACCATTTCAATTCAGAGAAAAAATCTAAACTTTGTCGGGTTTGTTCAATTTTTCTTTTCCCGTTTCTTGTATTCTTTATCTTATGAAACCAAAAACACTTATCATTGGATCCAGTGGAAAAACTGGATCACGAATTCTATCAAAACTCAAACAAGCGGGTTATCCAGTTCAATTGGGATCAAGAAAGGCGGAACCATCCTTTGATTGGGAAAATCCAGAAAATTGGGAAGAGACACTCCAAGGAATCGATCAAGTTTACATTAGTTTCCAACCAGATTTGGCAGTGCCATCTTCTTTGAAGGCGATCCAATCCTTGGTGCAAGTTTGTCAAAAAAACAAAGTGAAACGTCTTGTTTTGTTATCAGGTAGAGGAGAACCTGAAGCAAAAGTTTGCGAACAAGTGGTACAAAACTCAGGTTTAGAATGGACCATCCTTCGGTCGAGTTGGTTCTTACAAAATTTTAGCGAAGGGATGTTTCTTGAACCAATTTTGGAAGGTAAAGTTTTATTTCCTAAGGTAGCAGCCAAAGAACCATTTGTGGATTTGGATGATCTTAGTGAACTTGCCTTTGCCTCTCTTGTCACAGACAAACATAAAAATAAACTGTATGAGCTGACAGGTCCAGAACTAGTTAGTTTTAAAGATGTTTTCAATACAATAGCAGAAGTCACAAACCAATCGATAGAATTCGAAGAACTTCCGTTAGATGATTATTTGTTAACTTTAAAGGAATTTGGGCTTCCAGAAGATGTTTTATGGTTAATCGATTATTTGTTTCGCACCGTCCTTGATGGAAGGAATGAATCAGTCGTAAGCGATTTGGAGCTGGCACTAGGCAGAAAACCAAAAGATTTTCAAACCTATGCCAAAGAAACTGCCAAATCAGGAATTTGGAAAATGCCAGAAAGAGTCAGTTAACTTTAATTTGATGATTCGGCGGGGTATCCGCCGTATGTCATCTTTCCTGTTAAATAGATCGGACTTTTTTGTTCTAAGAGAACTCGCTTGTTGAGTTTGGACTGGATCTCCATCAATGTTTGTAAGGAATACGATGTACTTCCCCCATCCACAACTAAAACATAATGGTAAGAAGAGTTTGGATTTTCATCTAAGTCCAAATCATCCCATACATGTAAAATATTTCCCGAACCAACCTCTCGATTTCGATCGGGAGTGATGATGGCTTCATTGATTTCTTGGTTAGGGGTTGTTGGCAATGATTGGTTGTAGATTTTTTTTTCCGAAACTAAGATCGCCTTTGTCGGGTCAAAATGAGAAGGAAGATAAATCTCCGTGGGTGCATCCGAAAACCTTCCTTTCCATACGACGAACTGAAATCGTTTCCCTACAAAGTATTTTGGTTCCGAATCTCCTGGTTTGATTGTCGCCCAAGAAAATACATTGTTCCAAGTATCATATCCAACCGTATTATAGTGACTACTGATGATCCGGCCTTGTGACTTGCGTAGGTAACCTCGTTCGATGGTATGGTTGTTTACGTTGAAACTAGTTCCATAATTTCCTACCACAGAAAAATCTTCTTCATTCCATGCATCTTTTGTGGTAATAAGTTTATTCGGATTTCCATTCATATATTCTGCATGGTTGTTGTAATAATAATCCCAGTGCCACTGTGTTCCTGATACAATGGGATTGTAAAAATCGACAAACCTAGATTTAGAACTTTGGTTTCCATCTGAAATTTCCATCGCTTGGTAAACAGCACTGATCATTCTTGGAGTGTCTTTTGCTCCTGTGCCTTTGAGCCACATTCCAAATTCACTAAGAAAGGCGGGGATTTTTAAAAACCGAGATTCCTTTCTGATTTCATCTATATATTTGAAATAGGTTGCGTTATCAATTCCTGTCAGATCTGTTCCCATACGACCTGCGTCATAGAAGTGAGAGTTAAAAACAAATCCAGGGCCTGGTGGTGAAAGTAAATGGCCACCTCCTGTTGCGGGTGCAATCGCCGAACCAATGTTTGTATTCCAAAATACTAGTGGTTCTGCAAATACCCATTTGTTTTCCCATCCATTTTGATTTAAAATGGTTCGGATCTTTTTGTAAAATGGCCATAACTTTTGATTGTCCCACTGAGCTGGTGTGAATCCTTCCATTCCCCCATCCACTGGTTCATTAAATGGGTCAAGTCCGAGTATGTAAGAAAATTCTTCAGCACTTAGTTTTTCTTTGAGATAGGCTGATGTTTTTTCGATTTGCCAAAGAAACTCTGTCTGCATATTTTTAGTTCCGGAACTTGTGGAGAGAGGGGCATTGTTCCAAAAATTGCGAAAGGCTCGCCGCACCGCTTCATTTGTTAAATTGTTTTGGCTCCAACTGGCACAAATAAATCCACAGTATTCTGTTGGATAACTTCCACCTTTTGTGATCCAAGCAGGTGCGCCGTTTCCAGTATGCCAAGAGTTTTTATTAAAGAGATGGCGTGAAAATAAATCTTGGTGGTAGTCAAGAAGGATGTACATTCGTTTGGCAGTTGCTTTTTTGATTTGGTTTATAACAGCATCTAGGTAGTTATAATCGATAGTGTCCACAGCAGGATGGACTCCTTCCCAAGCAATCGTATAACGAATGATATTTGATCCTGTGGTTTTTCCGAGCCTCGTAAATGCAATCTCAGCATCAGATTCATTGGCAAAAGGTTTGAATCCATGTTGTGCGAGTTTCATATTTCCCGAAATATTAAAGCCTCGGAAACTGACCTCACGTCCAAGTCCATCCACAAAAATTTGGTCTGTAAACTGGTTATATGTTTTATCCGAAATCAAAATTTCCCTTTCTTGGGATGTGAGGCTGTAATCCAAACTATGGGAAGAATTTGTTGTATTACTTGCCTTTGACAATCCTAAGGAATGATCTTCAGTGTTTCCTGTTTGCCTATCTCCACCTGATGATAGTAATGTGAGAATGTTTGACTCGGAATCTTTTGCCGGAGCACAAGCAAGAGTGCTGAGTAAAAAAAAGCAGGTAAGGGCGGAGCCTAGGGTGTTTAGTTTCCGGTTTGGTTTCATAATTCCTCGTTTGGCATTCCTTGGGGAATGGCTTTGGCCAGTTGCCTCACACTAGCCGACATTTGTCGATTAAAAAATTTGACACTAAATTTCCATAAATATGCAATAGAGAAATCCAAATTCGAAAAAAGTACCTGGGTGCAAAGAGAAAGTGACTTACCTTTTTCCCCCAAGAGAGTTTTACACCTAATTCCATCCTATTTTCCGTCCAATCTGTCCGATTCTTGTGGAATTTACCTTACCTTTGTAGCGGAAACCTGAACACTGCTCTATAAAAATCGACATGTGTCGATTAAATATCTTGCCATATTTTTAACACTGTTTAGACTTATAAACCGAATTTGGTTTTGGATCGGCCTTGGCCCCGAGAGGAAACCCAAGCGAAAAACTGTTTTATTTAGAAATTTAGATTCGGAGAAAGTATATGAATTCCAAAAGAGAATCCCGAGTGCGCTTGGGTTTTACCATGATTTGCAGTTTTCTGGTTTTGCATTGTTCCGACCAGAAACCGTCCCCATCCCCCATTCTTGGGCTTGTCAGCGCAGGTGCGAGTGAGAGTTCTCAATCGGATTTAATGAGTTCGTCTGGTGTGAACCGAGCAGTGGTTCCAAATCTAGGTTCGTCGCCCTATTTAGTCGGTGCCGGAATGTATGACATCACGGGCCCCGCAGCAGAAGTGGGGATGATGGGATTTGCCGAAACAGCACAAAAAACAGAAGGGATTTATATGCGCCTTTGGTCAAGAGCCTATATCATTGGCGATGCTTCCAAACGAGTGGTATTTGTCAGTGCTGATTTGGGTATGATCTTTCAATCCATCAAACAAGCGGTGAGTAAAAAAATTGCTTTGGATTCGGAACTTTCTCCTTATTACAATGAAGCCAATGTTTTGCTTTCTGCAACTCATACACATAGTGGTCCTGGTGGTTACTCCCATTATTTTTTATACAATGCAACCACAGCAGGTTTTATCAAAGAAAACTATGACGTAATTGTGGATGGAATTTATCGTTCTATCAAATTAGCTCACCAAAATCTAGTGCCTGGGAATGTTTATATCAACCAAGGGAACTTAACCGATGCTAGTAAAAATCGGTCTGCTGTTGCTTACGATAAAAATCCAGTTAGTGAAAGAAACTTTTATGGAACGAACGTAGACCAAACAATGACTTTGTTGAAACTAGTAGCTGCAGATGGTAGAGAACTAGGAATGGTCAACTGGTTTGCTGTACACCCAACCAACGTAGGTCCAACTAACAAGTTGATTGGCGGTGATAATAAGGGACTTGCTTCTTATTTATTTGAAAAGTCAAAAAGTGCAAACTATTCCGCAACCCAAACCTTCGTGGCAGCTTTTGCTCAATCGAATGCTGGTGACGTCACACCGAACCTATGGGGTCCTGCTGATGGTGTGAATGATTATGCGCGTCAAAAAATCATTGCTGAAAAACAATTAAACAAAGCACAATCATTGTATTCTTCTGCCAACACCCAATTGACTGGTTCTGTTGACTTTCGACATACGTATGTTAACTTTTCAAACCTTTATATCAGTAGTTTGGGAACCTCTACTTGCCCTGCGGGAATGGGTGCTTCTTTTTCTGCTGGGAGTGTGGAAGATAATGCTGTCTCTGTAGACTTTTTTGATGAAGGAACCACGGTTGATTCACTTGATTGGAATACGAATTCTGCAGATGCATTTAAAGCAAGTTTCCTCGGCGGATTCCTTGGTGTTTTATGGCCTACTTCAGTGAGCGAAGCATATAAACTTTGTCATGCAGAAAAACCTGTCCTCATTCCTACAGGTGTGGCAAGTTTTGATGGCAATCCTTGGACTCCACCAGTGATTCCGATGCAGATTATAAAAATTGGAAACCTAGCGATTCTTGCCATTCCTGCCGAAGTGTCCACTATGGCTGGGAGAAGGCTTCGTTCTCTCGTAAAAAATGTTTTGGAAAACGAATACACAGTCGTAGCCGGACTTTCCAATTCTTATACTTCGTATCTGACAACAAGAGAAGAATACTCTTCACAACAATATGAAGGGGCATCCACACAATTTGGACCGAACACTTTACTCGGTTATGAACAAGAATTTGGAAAACTAGCAAGTGCTATGCGAAATGGGGTAACTTCCCCTGCAGGTCCAATCCCACCAGACCTCACCAATTACCAAGCCACTTTCCAAACGGGTGTTGTTTTTGATGATGTTCCCCTCTTTAAAAGTTTCGGAACAGTATTTACCCAACCTTCAGCTTCTTACAGCAGTGGTGCCACAGTGAATGCTGTCTTCTGGGGAGCTCATCCGAAAAATAACATGCTCATCGGAAGTAGCTTTGTGGATGTGGAAAAACTAAATGGATCGACATGGTCAGTGGTGGCAAGGGATTACGATCCATCCACAACATACCGATGGCAACGAGATGGGGTTGCTTATTCCAAAATCAATGTTTCTTGGAATACTACTTCCTTTCCAACAGGAACTTACCGGCTCAGACACCGGGGCCATTGGAAATCTGGTTGGACAGGCGCCATCAGTGCCTACCAAGGGGTTACAAACAATTTCACAGTGCAGTAATATCTGAACACTCACTCACCTGACCCGTAAAAAAGGTCAGGTATTTTCTTTGCAACGGGATTGACTAGGTAAGATTTTCTAGAACGCTCGTACTATGGATAAATTGGTAGACGCATCCTTATCTCCTGACCTTGCTTCCAGGCCCTTCAAGTTCACAAGCAAACAGGGAAGAAACAGACGCACACAATTATTAACAATTGCTTTGGAATTCCTTCGTGAAAAATCTCCAGAAGAGATTAGTTTTGCAGACATTTGCAAAGAAGCCAAAATCCCGAGGCCATCTGCTTATCATTTTTTTCCCAACGTGGAAGCCATTTTCCATGGGATTCGGTTGTTGCATTCAGAAAGCCTTATCGAAAAATCTTTGTTATTAAAACGAGAATCCTTTGATTCCTGGAAAACATATATTGAAAGATCGATTGATGTTGCGGTAGAAGTAACCAATAAAGAAAGGGCATTCCCTCGATTGATTTATGGTTATCGAATGAGTAACCCTGAGATGCGCCAAGTGGGCCAGGAATTGGATGCAAAACTAGCAAACCTTGCCAAACTCGGGCTTATGGATCGGTTTGAATTGCCTGAATTAGAACAGGCAGACCAAATCTTCGGAGTTGCTTTTTCGATTGCCGATTCACTCTTAAAACATTCCTACAGAACCTATGGTGACTTCACAACTTGGATGGTGAGTGAAACTAAAAAAGCAACAATTTCCTATTTAAAAAACTATTTACCGGAAGTTTGCAAACCAAAGTAAAAATTTAGTAATTACCTGAATAAGTGGGTCCGCCAGTGGTTCCCCCGTTAATAGTTGTTATGCTGTTTATGGGGTTAAATCCTTGATCATAGTAAAGTGCGGTTTGGCAACCGAAAAGTCTGTTTCCATTAAAACTAATCGGACTTGATCCTCCATCTTCATACAAACAATACTGAATGGAACCACCGGAAGTAAAAAGTGTGTTGAACTGATAATTCCCGACATCACTGCCGCCTGCACCATGATATATCGCATAACTAGTCATACCTGATCCACCATTCAGAATGTTGCTAGTGACAATCGAATTGGAAGGATGGCTTGTGTTAAATGCATAAGAAATATTTCCTGTACCTCCATCAACGGCATTGTTAACAATCGTTGGCGTATTTGCATGAGGCGAATTATAAATTCCGTGGGAAGAACTATTGGCAACTCCGCCATAAATGATATTGTACACCACAGTCGGTGAGGAACTATCTTGGACTAAGACTCCAAAAGTATTTGAGAGCGAAGAATTTCCCCCTTGAATCGTATTATTGGAAATGAATGCCGAAGAAGTGGAAAGAAAAATAACGGCGGACATTGCATTACTGACAACACCTCCTTCCAATCGGTTGTTTGTGATTGAGGGCGATCCCAATAAACAGTTGAAGGCAATGGATGCTGTAGGAGCATTCGGGTTTGATGCACCTCTAATGGTAAATCCATCCACCACTGTAGAGGTTGTGATGGTTGCCCCGGCATTGACTGCGATGGAATCGGCGTTTGCCGTTGCTGTATCTGTAATCCTAACAACGTAAACACTAGAATTACGATTTAAAAATCCAGAACTAAACCCACCGTATAAAGAAACATTATTTACCAGATTCACTTGAGTTCCGAGTCCACTGTCCACAGGATAGTTTCCTTCCGAAACAAAAACAGCCGCTGGTGGAGTTGCTCCTGTAATGGCAGAAGTAATTGTGAGTTTTGTATTCCCGGGAGTCGTTCCTAAATTTCCATCATTCCCAGAAGGACTTACATAATATAAATTGGTATTTGCAGCAAGAACAGTGTAATTTCCGCTGATAGGTGGTAAATGAATTCCAAGTGAATCTGTTGCATCCAAATTGAAGGAATGAGTTCCGACTGGGATGGAACCCGAAAGAACCACAGTGTCATTGGCGACGTAAGTGTCTGACCAAACCGGCATTAGACTAACTCCAAGAGTGGCAGTTAAAGAATTTGGATTCATAGTCCGACTGAATAGAATTTGGATTTTAGAATTAGAGAGAATGACATTCCCGAGAGAGGGAGTGATGGCCGCTGTAGGGCTCCCATAAAGCCCCAAAAGGAGACCAAGTTGTTTTAGTTTGTCATTTTTTTTGGTTGGGTCGAGGTCCAAAATTTCCCTAACAATTGGGTTTAACAAACAATGGAATTGAAAACAAATCAGAACGAAAACAAATAGAAAAGAGACCCTTCCGTTTTTTCTATATTTTCGCATAACACAACCAGAGTTGTGTAGGATATGTTATTTTGTCAATCAGGCAATTCATATATCAATTTAGATTGGACAGTTTGTTCGAAGAAAGGAGAGGATTTATAACCTGAAAGTTCTGGGTTATACGGATTTCATTCCAACGTAGGCATACTCTGTTACCGTTTGGATGAATTTTTCCATTTCTTTTGGGTCGTTTTTCATCTGCAAACGGCCTTCTAAGAATAACATAGCAATTCCGTGAATCATCGCCCAAGAAGCTAAGGTTTTTTCTCTGGTATTTCCTTTTTCTAAATGTCCCAAAGATTGGCCCATTCGAATGATCTCATGTAACTGGCGATAGGTTCTCCTGGAAACAGCAAGTAATGTTGGATGGGTCTTTGCATCCACTCCCGTTCCACCAAACATTATCCTTGCGAACTGCCTGTTTTCCATAATAAACTGGAAGTAGGTCCAACCGAGGGCTCTATATCTTCCTTTAAAGTCTTGGTCAGTTTTTTCTAATTCTTTTTGATAAGTTTCAAAATACTTTTGGAATCCGATTTCGGCTAAGGCTGAAAACAAAGCATGTTTATTTTCAAAATGGTGGTAGGTGGCGACATGGCTCACTCCTGCTTTTGCGGCCACTTTGCGGAGTGAGATATCTTCGAGAGAAGTGGTTCCGAGAAGTTCCAAACCTGCTTGGACCAATGCTTCTTTTACATTCATTCCATTTTCTTTTGAAGGGCGGCCTATGGCCTTCGGTTTTTTCTGTATGGTTTTTTTTCTCGAAATCGCCATTTCCCCCATTTTCACTTCGGCTCTCATAATGACTAGTGTTAATTACCATTGGTAATTTTAGAACTTGCTTTCAAAATTCAAAATATTACCAATGGTAAATTAATTCAAACTAGGAAATTGTCAGAATGAATCCAGCATTTTCACCGATCCAAATTGGTAATTTTACCCTCCCCAACCGTTTTATTATGGGCTCCATGCATCTTGGTGTGGAAGGAGAAACCGGCACAGCCGAAAGGATGGCCGCTTTTTATGGCAAACGTTTCGACGGGGGCGTAGGTCTTATCGTGACCGGTGGGATCAGCGTGAATGAAGAGGGAAAAGGATCTCGGACTTTTTTTAACATCCAAAAAGAAGAACATTTTAATGAATTAAAACGTATGAATGAACTCCTCTCAGGTAAGGGGGCCATGTGCGCCCAACTTTTCCATGCAGGTCGTTATGCTGCAGATAGAAATTGTGTGGCTCCGTCTGCCATTCGTGCACCAATCAATCGTTATGTGCCAAAAGCTCTAACAGAAGACCAGTGTTGGAAAACCATAGAAGACTTCGGAGTGGCGGCAAAACTCGCACGAGAAAGTGGATTTGGTGCCGTTGAGATTATGGGGAGCGAAGGTTATTTATTAAACCAATTTTTTTCTCCAGTAACCAACCAGAGAGATGATTATTTTGGCGGGGATGCAGAACGCCGGATGAACTTTTCCATAGAAGTCCTTCGTGTCGTGAAAAAACAACTTCCTGAAGGTTTTCCTGTTATTTTTCGTATGTCAGGGATAGATCTGATTCCTGGAAACCCAAACTTTGAAGAAGTTATTCAGCTAGCACAAGTTTTGCGGGATGAAAAAGTTTCTGCTTTGAATATTGGTATCGGTTGGCATGAATCTAGAGTTCCTACCATTAGCCAACTGGTTCCGAGAGGGGCTTGGGTTCCCATAGCAAGTCGGATCAAGGAAAAGGTCACTGGGGTTCCCATCATAGCATCGAACCGAGTGAATGATCCCATCACCATGCAAAAAGTTTTTGATGAAAATAGGGCCGATATCATTTCAATGGCAAGACCATTTCTTGCAGATCCATCCATTGTCAAAAAATTCCAAACCGGAATGTCAAATCGAATCAACACTTGTGTCGCTTGTAACCAAGCCTGTCTTGATCATGCCTTCCAAGAAAAATTTGTTTCCTGTATTGTGAACCCAGAAGCAGTCCATGAATTAGAATTTTCGAAACCTAAAACCACTGATCCTAAAAAAGTTCTCGTGATCGGAACAGGGCCTGCAGGGCTTGAGGCAGCACGCGCCAGTGCAAACCTTGGCCACAAAGTCACTCTTGTGGAAAAAGCCAATGTCCTTGGTGGTCAATTCCAGTTGGCATCTAACATTCCAGGTAAGTCAGAATTCAAAGAAACCATTCGATATTTTGCCAACGAACTACCTGCACTTGGAGTTGAGATTCGATTGAATACAAATGCAACCTTAACATTGTTAGAAACAGAAAATCCTGATGTTACTATATTTGCCAGCGGTGTGAAACCACGTGAGTTTTCTTTAAAAGGACTAGAAAATCTTCCATCAGGAAATTATACTGAGTATCTCACTGGAAAATTCAAACCAGGAAAACGTGTAGCAGTGATTGGTGGAGGAGGGATTGGTGTGGATGTGGCCCATAGATTGACGGAAGAAGAAGATCCAACTTTAAATTCCTATGATAAAAAATACAATATCAGTTCCTTTACCAATGCTGGGGTTCAGAAAGAAAAAGCACATAGGGATGTTGCTGTCTTTCGTAGGAATGGAAAACACGGAGCAGGGCTTGGGCCTACTACATTTTGGGCCCTCAAACAAGAGTTAGAATCTGTGGGAGTGGAATTTTACCAAGGCCTTACTTACAAAGAAGTCACAAAAGAAGGTTTAAAAGTGGAACTAAAAAATGGAGAAGAGTTTTTGTATCCTTGTGATTCACTGATTTTATGTGTGGGTCAGGAAAAAGAAAACTCTGTATTAGATGAATTCAAATCTAAATACCCAAATAAACAAACCATTGTGATTGGTGGGGCAAAAGATCCAAAAAATATCGATGCCAAACGAGCATTTTTAGAAGGTTTAGAAGCAGCGCATAGCATTCATTAGGAGAAAAAAATGATCGCAAATAACTATTTTTCAGAAGACGAAGACTTACAGGTAATTTTTAACCAACTTCTTGATTGGGATTCCATCATCAAAGAAACAGAAGGGGAAGGTTTTTTTGACCACCAAACATTTGTAAAAACAAATAACCCTCGTTATGAAATGGCTCCTTCTACAAAAGAAGAAGCAATCGAACTATATACTTCTAGTTTGGAAGCAATGGGTGATTTTTTTGGAAACGATGTGTCCCAAAAATCTCAGACAATGGATCGTAATGAATTAAAGTATTCCAATGGAAAGGTGATTTTTCCTAAAGAAACCATCGAGGTTTATGAAAAGTTTCGAAACACCGGTCTTATGGCGTATTCTCTTTCGAGAGAAGCAGGTGGTCTTGCTTTCCCGGCAACAGTAGGCGCACTGTATGCGATGCTTATGGCTCGCGCTGATGTTGCTTTTTGTATGACGACTACCTTACTCAACTTAGCACAAATTGTGGACCGGTTTGGAACACCCGAACAGGTAGAAACCTATGCCACCAAGGCTGCCACTGGAGAGTGTTTGTTTGCAATGTCCCTCACGGAACCTGATTATGGATCAGACCTAAACAATGTAAGAACTGTTGCGGTGAAACAAGAAGATGGAAGTTACCGCTTAACAGGAACCAAACGGTTCATCTCACAAGGTTGTGGGCTTGGTGATCATCCAGCCCTTCTTCTCACTCTGGCACGCACTGGAAAATCGGAAGGTGGGGCGAGAGGACTTTCTGTATTCATTGTTAAAAGTGAAGATGTATTTGTTGCAGGTATCGAAAAGAAAATGGGGATTCATGCTTCTCCCACTTGTGAAATTGTCTATGAAAACACTTACGGGGAAATTTTAGGAGAAGAAGGACTTGGTCTCACTCGTTATACTGCAGGAATGACAAACTTTATGCGACTTGTTTCTGCCTCCGGTGGTTGTGGTGGGGGAGCTGCTGCTTATTTTGAATGTGTGAAGTATGCAGGTGAAAGAAAACAATTTGGAAAACCCATTGGTGAAATTCCTGCAGTGGCAGAGATGATTCATAAAATCAAACGGGAAACCAACGCAATGCGACTTCTCACTTTAGAAACAGCTCGTGTGATTGATATGTACCAACACCATCAAATTCGGATGGAAAAAGTTGGGAAAGACGATAGGGAAATTCGAAAAGACGAAAAGGTAAAGTATTGGTCTACACTTGCTTCCACTCTCACTCCGATGGCAAAGTATTATAGTTCGGAAGAAGGACATAAATGTACCAATCTCGCTGTGCAAGTGTTTGGTGGTGCAGGTTACACAGAAGATTACGATATTTCTCGTATGTTTAGGGACTCTCGAATCAATACGATTTATGAAGGCACAAGTCAAATCCATGTTCGTATTGCTACAGGTGCCATTCTTGCCGGTATGGCAGGCGATGGAAATTTCAGAAAGTATCTCAATTCTTTGAAAGCGGAGATCCCAACTCCATCTTCTTTTCTATTGGAACAAGAAAGAGTTTTGGAAGAATCCATTCGTGTGATGCGAAACATCCAAGAAGAAGTGAGAAAAGAAACAGTCGCAGAAAACTTAATGATCCAGATGACTCGTTACATCTGTAGTTTGTTATACGAAAAATCAATTTCAAAAATTAAGGACTCTAAGGTCAAAGAAACTTGGGAAAAAGATTGCCGGGCCTATGTCATTGATAGTGCTGCCATTGCGCAGTCTTCTTTGTATCGAATTCAAAATTTTGGATAAAATGATAGTCTAGAGTTTTTCACTTAGCGGTTGTTATGATTTTTTCGACTACGTCCAAAATTCTTTGGATGGAGGTCGGATCTCCATAACCACCTGCAGTGGTAACGATTACCATATCTAAACTGGGGATGGAGAAAATGAGTTGGCCTCCATTCCCTAGCGCAAGGGACCAAGGAATTTTTTTCTCCAAATAAATCGTTTCTCCGAGCCACCATTGATACCCATAACCAAGAGACTTTCCATCTTTTCTAAATATTTTTACCTCTGAATCGATTTGAAATTTAAGTGAGTCATTTAACCATTGTTTTGGAACAATTTGTTTTCCTTTCCAGTATCCATGGTTTAAAACCAACCTGCCTAACTTTAACATATCCCTCGGTCTTAATCGAAGGCCTGCATGGGGAAGGGCTCTTCCGTTTTGATCTTCCACCCATTCAAAGTTTTGAATTTCTAATGGATCAAATAACCATTCTTTCGCCAATTCTTTTAATGATTTGTTGGTTTTTAGAATTAGAATATCAGAAAGAACTGAAGTTCCTCCTCCGTTGTAGTTGAATTTAGTCCCTGGTGGGTTTAATATTTTTCTGTCAAAAACAAAACCTGGTATGTCCTTTTTCCAAAGGAGTCGTGTTTCATCACTAAATAAAAACCCATACCTCCATTCTTCCCAAGCAAGTCCACTACTCATTGTTAAAAGGTGTTTCCATGTAATTTTTTGTTTGGAATCATCCACTGCAACGGGTAACTCAGGGTAAAAAGAAAGAACAGATGTATCTACTCCATCGATTATTTTTTTATCAATAGCAATCCCAAAAAGTAAAGAAACTACTGATTTACTAACTGACCTTACATCATGTAAGGTATTAGTATCAAATTTAGTTTCTCCATCAAAAGGGAATCTGAGACCATAACGTTTATTAAACGAATGGTCTTCTCTGGTATTATAAATTTCTGTTACTAGTTTCCCGTGTCTTTCCATCAGAAAGGAATGAAATTCGCTTTGATCCGAACTAATTTCCTTTACCAATTGGCAAAACTTTGTATCATCAAATCCAGATTCGGTCGAATTCGAAATTTCCCAGTCGGAAAAAGTAATTGGTTTGGCACAGTTTTCCTTGGCAGTTGGTTCTGAATGGATCGGAAGGTTTGTAAAAGTAAAAAGGAAAAGTGTTACATTGATTAAAATCTTTTTTTGGTTCACGGTTTGTATCCAAGGATTATGTTTCCGAAATGATAAACGAACGTAAATCATTGGAAAATCAAAAAATAGAATGAATATAAAAAATTTGGAAATGAAAAAATCCAATGAAGGTGTTGACGAAATGAAAAAAACGATCAAAAATACCGCAGAGGTTTTTCTATGAAAAAAATTCTAATCATCCTAATTAGTTTTGGTTTTGCTACTATAGCTTCCCTATCGGCTCATGACCACGACGGTCATGGAAGGAATGCGATGGCTGGGGATCATTTCAAAAAAATGGATGCCAACGGTGACAATAAAGTTTCTAAAGAAGAATGGCAAAAGTTTCATGATGGATTTTTCACCGAACTTGACAAAGACGCTGATGGATCAGTGACTTTAGAAGAGATGAGGGCCTCTCGTATGGAAAAACGAGAAGAGAAAAAAGAAGAAATGAAAGAAAAAGTCAAAGAAGCAAAAGCCAAAAAAAACGATAAAAAGAAAAAACCATCCGAATAACATCTGTTTGGGACGGGGCGCCTCGCATTTAGTTCTATCATCGAAATTTCAAAGATGACTCGACCGGGCTCTCCGCTCCAATCTTTGCCCTTCAGGCAAAGGATTTCCACTGCGATCCCTGGCGCAGGACTTTATTTTTTACTTTGAACGGAATTGAAAAAAGTGTTTCGCCGATTCCACTACAGTTAGATAAAAAACAACCATAGAAGTTAATACAAATCCAAACTCAATGCACTAGGAGTAGAATTAGAGAATTTCTAATCTGTTTTAGGAGTATCGACATTCATATCGATCGACTTTGACTTTCGATTGACGTTGGAAAATGAAAGAAACTAAACTGGTCAAATCAAAGTCTTATGAAAGCGAAAAAATCCAAAACCAAACCATCCAAAAAGTTGAATCATTCTAGTAAACTAACGAACAAACAAAAAACCTCATCGAAAAAAAAAGAAAATATCCAAGAGAGTTCAACAACTTCCTTTTCCTTCCAAACACAGGGGAACCTTTCCCACCAATCAACAGCAGAACTCATTGATACCATTCATGAATATTCGATTGGACATGAAATTGCAAATGCAGTCACGCATGGAATTGGAGGTGGACTAAGCATTGCTGGTCTTTCTATTTTATTGACAATGGCCGTTTTGTATGGTGATGTTTGGCATATTGTGAGTTCCGCGATTTATGGAGCCACTCTCATTCTTTTGTATCTTGCTTCTACTCTCTACCACGGAATTTATCACGCAGCTACAAAACGCATTTTTAAAGTAATCGATCATGCATCCATTTATTTGTTGATTGCAGGTACATACACTCCATTTACACTTGTTAGTTTGCGTGAACACTCGGAGTGGGGATGGACCTTATTTTTAGTCGTTTGGATTTTGGCTTTTGCTGGGGTTCTTTTATTATTATTGTTCCCAGGAAAATATAGTGGCGCCCGAGTTGTCGTTTATATCTTAATGGGTTGGCTTGCGATTTTTGTTGTCAAAGACATCAGAACGGCCATTGGAATGGGAGGTATATCTTGGCTTGTAGCAGGTGGGCTTAGTTATACGGTAGGTGTCATTTTTTATCTTTGGGATAGTCTGCCATTCAATCATGCGATTTGGCATCTTTTTGTTCTTTCGGGAAGTCTTTGTCATTTTTTTGCAATTTTGTTTTATGTATTACCTCCAGTTGCAAAGTAAAAAAATGATTTGTCAATTAATTGCAAAACAGTAGAATTCACTCCTCTTTTTGTTTTTAAAGCAAAAAGTAAGGAGAATATATGAGAACATTGGTCACGATTAGTTTTATGCTGATGATGGTCCTAGGTACAACATCCTTAGTTGCCGAAGATTGTTTTCTTTGTGGAAATGGTAGTTCGAATGGTTGTGAACAATGCCGCGGAAAGGATCGAAAGGCATGTGAGGCAAAAGGTTGTAAAATTTCGGGTACAGCTTCTTGTTCGACTGCAGCCAATGTAAAGGTTTGCCGAGTGGATCACTCGTCTAAAGATCTGACCTTTGTAGAAACTTTAAGACAAATGGAAAGAACTCAAATAAAAACAAATTAAATCTCTTGTAGTGCTACCACAAATTGTTGTGGTAGCTCTTGAAATGTATCATATAGGCAGAGATTATTTAGTTATTTCGATTACGACATTTCCTTTTTTGTGTCCTGCTTCCACATATCGATGGGCTTCTACCATTGTTTCCAGTCGGAAAGACCTATCGATCACTACCTTAAAGATTCCTTTTTTAGTGAGTTCAGTTAAAAAATTTAAGTTTTCTAAAGTCTCAGCGATTGGTCCAAATTTAATATTGATGTGTTTCGTCAGAGATATCCAAGCTGCCTGAAACATTTCTTTGAAGGAAGCACCTACTAAAACCAAAACTCCCCCTTCTGAGAGATGTAGTAAATTGGACGTTATAGAGGATTTCCCAACGCACTCAAATACAACATCATATTTTTTGTTATGTGATTCTGAAAAAAAAGTTTCATAATCCATAACAAAATCCGCACCTAATGATTTAACTAATTGGAAATTTCCTTTGCTACAAACGGCTGTTACTACAATGCCAAAATGTTTTGCCAATTGGATGGTTGCTGTTCCTACAGAACTTGAGGCCCCATAAATAATCATTGTTTGGTTTTTTTGTAAGTTGCATTTTTGAAGGAAATCAAGAGCTGTTAAACTTCCAAATGGTAATGCAGCTCCTTCGGGAAATGATATTTCTTTTGGAAGGATTGTGATCACAGATGATTCTTTGATACAAACGTATTCTGCATATGCACCCATTTGCATTCCAGCGGATCCAAATACTTTATCTCCAATTTTGAATTTTGTGACATTTTCACCGACAGCTTCAACAACTCCGGAAATCGATAATCCAAGGACTGGTTTTTTGGGTTTAAAAATTCCAAAGTATAATTTTGCTAGTTTAGGATCTGCTTTGCGAATGCGCCAATCACCAGAATTGACTGCGGTATTGTAATTTTTGATTCTGATTTCATCTTTTTTTGGCGTTGGGATCTCCCATTCTTCCAGTTTTAAAACTTCAGGTGGTCCATAATTTCTATAAGTAATTACTTTCAAAGAGTTGACTCCTGTTAGGATTTAGACTTACACTGTAAGTATGTCAACATAATTTATTTACTGATTGTGCTATTTTTTAAAATAAGTTATAGTGATATTTAGGATAAAAAGAGTTTGTTTATGGTAAAAAAGAAAACTGGGAAACCAAATAAAAATCCACTAAAAACAAATTTAAAAAAAAGGAATACCCTATCGAAAGGATTGGTTCTAACGACTGCAATCCAATTGGCGGATGAGTCCGGTTTAGAAGAATTATCGATGAGAAGTTTAGCCGTACGCCTTGGTGTTGAGGCAATGTCTTTGTACAATCATGTAAAAAATAAAGATGAACTTTTGGATGGAATGGTTGATTCTGTTGTCTCTCAAATCGCTTTACCGAAGATAGGTGGTGACTGGAAAAAAGAAATGAAAAAGAGGGCTAGATCTGCTAGGGAGATTTTAAATTTACATCCATGGTCAACTATGTTGATTGTTTCTCGGATCAATGTAGGACCTGCTATGTTATCTTATTTTGATGCTACGCTTGGTTGCCTTTATTCTGCCGGATTTTCATTACCTATGGCAGATCATATTATCAATGCCGTCGATAGTCATATATATGGTTATATATTACAAGAATTGAATTTCCCTATTGATCCCAAAGAATATTCCAAAGCAGCAAAAGGTTTTTTGCCCAGTTTGGAAAAAAGTCCCTTCTTCTATTTGACTAGTTTAACAAAAAAAGTTGTGTCCGGAAAATACAATGGTCTTCATGATTTTGAATTCGGTTTGGACTTAATTTTAAACGGTATCAATGTTAATCTAAATTTTTTCCAAAAAAAATGACGTTTTGATTCGTTATTGGATTGGTAAGGAGGACCACTTTGTTTCTTCTAAATCTAGTTTTGTTTGTTTTTTCATTTCTTCAATGATTTCTGATGTTTGTATGATCTCTTTAAATCCTGAATACCCTGAACTATCTGATTGCCCGGCATCACCAGTTAGCAGAGTGGAAATGATGGCAGAACTAATTTTAGTACTTAAACTCGTTTTAAAGCTTCCTACTATAGATTCACCTACATTGTCCATATCAGGATCAATACCTAATTTGTTTTGGTTGAAATCTCCTATATATTTTCCCAACACAATGATTTGATTTGGTTTCACCGAAAATTTTGATTTCTCTAGATTTTGGCGATCCATGATATAATACACATTCGCTTGTTTTTTTGTTTGTGGGTCTATTTCTTGGACATGTGCACCTACAAATGCATATTCGCCTGGCTCGATATTGAAAACGTAATATCTTGATCTTGTTAAAAAATTAGTTTCTACCATTTTTAACTCACTGATATTATTTTTCGATTTGTCTAGTTTGACAAACATGACCCTAATAGGGTAAAAGTATCCCATTAAAATTTTGGGTATAACGAATTCGAAAACAATTGCAGAAGATTGATTCTGGGAATTGGGCACAATGTCCGGTTTGACCCTGCAGCTGAATAATGTTATCGTCAGTAGTAATAAAAAAATATTTCTCATTTTTTGTTAGGACTTTTTGTATGAATCATAGTGGATGTTTTTTTATAAAAAGGTCAACAATAATCTGCTTTGAGTTTCGGTGGAGAAGTTGAAAAAAAGCCAGAAATGTTCTGGCCTGAGGATTTTTTTGTATAACTGTTAAATAGCAAACACACTCTGGAAGGTAAAGTAACTTGAGTTTGGTTTGAAATCATACCGATGGTATGGATCGGTTTCGTATGGATTATTTTTTTGATTTCGAATCGCATCTCCCGCATATAAAGAACTAGCACCAAACCAAAAGGAAACATTTTCGAATGGTGTGACGATATAGATAAGATTAATTTCTGTGGCCACATGCCTTCCTAACTTTGGTCGGTTCTGATTATATGCTTCTGTATTATAGTAATCTTCAGTCGATGCGGTTTCCCCTGTGGCTTTACTCCCTGCAACATAGTTATTGTTATCATAATAACCATCTTGGAGTTTTACTTTATAATACCAGTGTGGGTTAATAATAAATACTCCCCACTTTGCAGATTCATATTTAATATGAACGGAATAGTCTTTGATGTTTTGCCAGAAAACCATTCCCGAATTTCCGTTTCCTGAGAATGGCATCCCACCTCCGGCCATTCGTCTTGTTGCAAAGAGTGGGTTGTACGTCGCAACACTTCCATCATTTCTATTGGGGTCCCCAGAAGCCTGGACATATTGTACGCCAATTCGAAATTCTTTTACAGGTGTGTAACCTAACTGAACGGCAACGATATTTGCTTTGTATTGAACTCGGGATGATAAAGGAGGGGGCTCTCCGGTTTTTTTATCCGTTGTATATGTTCCTGTTTGGTTTAGCCAATCTGGCGATACTCTTTCTCCATTAAATCCTGTTTGCCATGCAGCTTCTACCATCCAGTCAATCCCTGTTTCACTTGCGATTGTATTATTTTTAGTCCTGTTAGTAAGTCGAAATCCAGAAGTGTTGAGTTGGTCTGGACCTCGGTAATAAATATCTGATCCATAGTTTGCCGTTGTATTGGTTGCTTTTTGTTTTTGTTTGTAAAGGGTGAAATTATAAACTTCAATTCCTAACCATTCCCATGGTTTATATCCATAGTGAGCACCATAATAAGAAGCATTTCCTGTCCCACCAAGCCTTGTGGAATTGTTGGAGACCATACTGTTGGCGTTGTTTTCTGAACCAATGATTGCACCAAAAAAATCTAAACTTTGTTTTTGGATGGTAATTGTTGTTCGCACAGCATCAAAAGAGTTCCCATTCAAACTATCATTTCGAGACCCCAAAATCCTTCCATCTCCATAGTCCAAAATTTGGCGACCCGTACGAACTCGAAACATTTGGTTGGTTGTTTTTAAATCCAAAAATGCTTCCCGAAAACCAGTATAATTGTTTAAAGCAACTTCTTTTTGTTTGGTGGTATCGACTAGTGTTCCTCCATTTGGGATCACACCAAATTTTTGATCAGCGGCTCCACTTGTGATTTCTCCACCCCAAAGGCGTACATCCTGTAGCGTGATTTTAAATAAAATATTTGGTGATAAGTCTCCAATCACATAAAACTGAGTTTGGTTGCTTACCGTATTTCGATTGTCAGGTGTGGACCTGTCAAAGTCTGTATTATAAAGTGAGTCTGCTTTTGGTCGTATTCCAAATCCAACACGGAAACGATCGGCAAACCAAAGATTAGTGTTTTCCTGCATCGCCTTTCTTTGTTTTGCGGTAACCTGTAAACTTTTTAAGTATTCTCCGGATAAATTTCCTTTCATCGGACTCACGTATTCAACAGGTTCTTCCGGCAAAGCAGGGGGTTGTGGTGGTGGCGTTGGCGGAGGGGGTGGAGTTTCAGGCACTTCTTTTTTAGTAGGAGTGATGAACTGTGCTTCCAAAGGTATGGTAAAGTAAGATAATAAAAATCCAAACCATAAGAGACCAATGATCATTCGATGATTGCCTGCGTACATTTGATACCACCTGTGTTTTGAGCCAGTGGATATAGTTTATAACAACATTCAAATCTTATATTTTTTGATGGGTAGGAATCTTAGGATTTGTCATAGGAATCAAATGGAAATTTGGAAAGAAATTATCTTTTGAGTTGGCGCCATCCTTCATGGTCTAATTTTTTCATCGTTTTTCGATTGTTTTCAAAAATACTGTCAATATTTGGATGCGTGTCAACGATTCGACTGATGGAATCTTCACGTAACAAATGTAATATAGGATAAGGAGATCGTCCAACAAAATTAGTTATGTCGTCTATGTGTTGGTCAGCAAACTGAAATTGAGGATGGAAGTTTGCGATTTGTATGATCCCTTCCAAATCCAATTGGCGAAGGAGAAGGTCCGTCTCATCTAAAAAATCATTTTGATCTAGAAAATCATCCAAAACATAAGGATGGATGAGGAGGGTAGTTTCAACTTGAAGGGGATCACTCGAAACAATGGTATTTAATTCTGATTTTAGATCAGTTAAAAGTTCTTTGGTGTTTTGGGAATTGCTGATCGTATAACGAATTGTATTGGATAAAAAGCTAGGTTTTGCAAAAGGACAAAGGTTAAGTCCTATCACTGCTTTTTGAATCCATTCTTTTGTTTTGAATAAAATCTCATCTGCAGTCTCTGAATGCTTTGGTTGTTTTTCCAATTTGTATCCTTTTATTTCCGATTCTTTGTTGATTTCAGAAAACCGAACATTAAAAACAAGCCAATTGTTCGAGATTCGGATTTTGTTAGCGATTATTTGATTTACGAAGTGACCCTAGGTCAGAAGATTTCAAATATCTCTTCCTATGAATGCCAACACTACAATAGAATTGACTCAATTTCTTTTTGAAATGACAACAAAGTCGGAGCGGGAGTGGTTAGAAAACAAAACAAAAACGAATGTTTTGGATTTAATGACTGCGTTTGTTGCAGCACCTCGGTTTTTATCAAAAAAAAATATTTCTTATGATGATAAAGCAAAAGGGAACTTAATTCCACATTTGCCTGGGTATCAAGTGGACGGGTGGAGCCTTGTTCGTTTAGCGAGAGTTTGGTTGTTGTTACAAATTCCTCAAGATCCAAAAGAGGAATGTATAAAAAATATTGAAACACTTTTTGATACAGCCGAATTAAATGAATTGGTTGCATTATATTCCGCCCTACCACTTCTTCCTTATCCTTGGGAATGGCTTTCACGAGCAACAGATGCAGTTCGTTCCAATATGGGTTTTGTATTTGATGCTATATCTATTCTCAATCCTTATCCTGAATTGTATTTTCCTGAATCTGCTTGGAACCAACTTGTATTAAAAACAATTTTTAACGGAAAACCAATTCACTTGATTTATGGATTAGATCGACGTAAAAATAAGGAATTGGCAATTTCGATTTCTGATTTTATTGATGAACGATTTGCTGCTGGGAGAAAAATCCCTCCGCAAATATTGCGACTGCTCGCACCGTTTTCAAATGAGGAACATTCTTCGACTCTCATTCGTATGTTTGCATCTGAAGAAAGTGGTGAGAAAGAGGCCGCAGCTCTTGTCTGTTTTGAATCCAAAGAACCTAAACTTCGCTCATTACTAGCAAACCAGCCAGAATTAGAATTATCAATACAAAACGGAGAGTTGGATTGGTCTAAACTAGAGTCCATCGCTTAAAAAATCAATGTGCCAAAATCCAAACGAACCAAAAAAAAATCCTTCTCATTTTGAATCCATAGAACATTCCGAAGATACTCCAACCCATAGAGATTTGTTATGGGAAGATTATGAGAACCTGATCCAAGGGATGCGATTTTTTGATCCTCATATCCATATGGTGTCTCGGACCACTGACGACTACCAAATGATGGTAAAGGCCGGGATTGTTGCCATCATTGAGCCTGCATTCTGGGTGGGCCAACCAAGGACTGGACTTTCTAGTTTTAAAGACTATTATAGCAGTCTTGTTGGCTGGGAAAGATTTCGATCTTCTCAATTTGGTATCAAACACTACTGCACAATGGGATTAAATTCTCGAGAAGCGAATAATGAACGTCTTGCGGAAGAAGTGATGGAGATTTTGCCTTTGTTTGCTTTTAAAGAAGGTGTCGTAGGAATTGGAGAGATTGGTTTTGATGACCAAACAGTTTTAGAAGAAAAATATTATCGCCTTCAATTGGAACTTGCAAAAAAAGCCAAGTTGCCTGTACAAATTCATACCCCACATCGGGATAAAAAAAGAGGAACAGAAAGAAGTATGTCGATTGCCATCGAACATGGTTTAGATCCTTCTTGGGTTGTAGTGGATCATAATAATGAAGAAACCGTTAAGTCAGTGTTAGACAAAGGGTTTTGGGCTGCCTTTACCATTTATCCATTTACTAAAATGGGAAATGAAAGAATGGTTTCTGTCGTTGAAAAATATGGACCGGAAAGGATCATGATTAATTCAAGTGCCGATTGGGGAATTTCAGATCCACTTGCAATTCCTAAAACCGCTGCTCTTATGATGCAAAGAGGAATTCCGAAAGAGGTGATTCGAAAGGTCACTTACCAGAATGCCATTGATGCTTTTGCAAAAAGTGGACAGATTGATGTAAGAGATTTTGATTTAGAATTTTCACCCGATCCCAATGCAAAATTTCATGGTAACTCTGTCCTTCGGGGTGGCCAACAACCAGTGGTCAATAAAAACTCTTTGTTTATCCAATAAATGAATTTAAAAGCTTACCTAACTTTACTGAGACCGGCAAATGTAATCACAGCTTTGGCTGATATACTTGCAGGTATGGCCATTGTGGGTTTTGTTTGGAAGGACAGTACCCCTATTTTTCTTTTTCTCTCCACCATATGTCTGTATGGTGGAGGAGTTGTTTTAAACGATTATTTTGATGTAGTGATCGATACGAAGGAAAGACCGGAACGTCCTATTCCCAGCGGTAAGGTTTCTAAACATTCAGCCTTAGTGTTTGGTAGTATCCTACTAGGACTTGGTCTTTTGTTTTCTTTTTTATATCAAACACAAAGTGGATGGATTGTTTGTTTCATTATTTTGGCAATTCTAACTTACAACCGTTTTGCGAAACACCATTCAATTTTAGGGCCAGTGGTTATGGGGCTTTGCCGTGGTGGTAATTTGATTTTAGGAATGAGTTTGGTAACTAATATTGAATCCAACCGGCTTTTTCTTTCTCTTTTCCCAATTGTTTACATAGCAGCAATCACGATGATTAGTCGAGATGAAGTCCATGGTGGAAAAAAAACTAACTTAGTGGTTGCCGGTGTATTATATTTGATTGTGGTTTTTTCGCAATTGACACTTTCTTTTTTCATAGGGAATTTTTATTACAGTTTTCCTTTCGGACTTTTGCATTTGGGAATGATTTTCCCTCCTCTTCTTGCGGCCTACAAAAATCCCATTGGACCAAATATTGGTAAGGCGGTAAAAATGGGTGTAATATCCCTTATCATTTTAAATGCATCTTTTGCTTCCAGTTTTGGATTTGTTTTTGTCGCTCTTTTGATTCTTTGTTTGTTGCCGGTTTCTTTGTTGTTGGCAAAATATTTTTCGGTTACCTGAAATTTGAATATGTTTGAAAGTTTATATCCTTCTCTTTCTTCTGAGTTCCAAGTTAAATTTCGTTATACTGTTCAGTTTACGAAAAAAATTTTTCATCCAGAAAATCCTACTTTGTCTCGATTTTTTATTTCTGAACAGAACTTAGGAACTACAAAAAAAGCTTTGGTTGTTTTAGATGAAGGTTTACTCTCTCATTTCCCAAATTTAGTTTCCGAAATTCGCAGTTATTTCCAGGGTTTGTCTCAAGTAGTTCAACTAACGAGTGATATAATGGTGATTCCTGGTGGAGAAAGTTGTAAAAACAATCCAAAAATTTGGGATTCTATAGTTTGTGCCGTGGACCAGTTTGGGATCGATCGTCACTCTTATATCATCGGTATTGGTGGAGGTGCCATTCTCGATTTAGTAGGTTATGTGGCGGCTGTTTCACACAGAGGAATCCGCTTGGTCCGAATTCCTAGTACAGTTTTATCACAAAATGATTCGGGAGTAGGAGTAAAAAATAGCATCAACTACCAAGGTAAAAAAAACTTCCTTGGAACTTTTGCACCACCTGTAGCCGTGTTTAATGATCTCAGCTTTTTAGAAAGTTTAGATGATCGGGATTGGCGGTCCGGAATGGCAGAGGCAATCAAAGTTGCTTTGATCAAAGATCCAATTTTTTTTGAATGGATTGAATCCAATGCTGAAAATTTAAAGAATCGAAATTTAGATACAATGTCGTATTTAATCCATCGTTGCGCAAAACTACATATGGATCATATTGCAAACGGCGATCCATTTGAATTTGGTTCTTCTCGCCCCCTAGATTTTGGACATTGGGCAGCCCATAAATTAGAATACTTAACTGAGTTTTCATTGCGTCATGGTGAAGCTGTTGCGATTGGAATGGCTTTGGATACCGTGTATTCCTATCAAAATCAATTTTTACCAAAGGAAAGTAGGGATCGTATCCTGGTTTTATTGAAACAACTAGGATTTGCAACATATCATCCCAAATTATCCGAGAATAATAAAGAAAATTTATATTTAGGATTGCGAGAGTTCCAAGAACATCTTGGTGGTAGGCTCACCATTATGCTGTTATGTGGTATTGGAATCAGTAAGGAGGTTCACGAAATGGATGCAAAAACTTTGGCTGATTCTGTAAACTTTCTGGAACAATACACATGAAGACAAAATACGGCTATTTAACTTATTGTTCCAATATTCATCCTGGAGAATCCTGGTCCGATCATTTTTTACACCTAAAATCTCACTTACCTAAAATACACCAATCCGTTTCTCCTGAGGCACCAATGGGATTGGGGTTACGTTTAAGCAATGAAGCTTCCTTGGAGTTGATGGACCCTGAGGTTATGGCTGAATGGAAAGATTGGTTAAACAAAGAGGGGATTTATGTTTTTTTAATCAACGGGTTTCCCTATGGCGGTTTTCATGAAACCGTTGTTAAAGAAAATGTTTATCGACCCGATTGGGCAACGAAAGAAAGGTTTGATTACACTCTTCGTTTGTTTTCGATCCTCTCCGAATTATTGCCCGATGGAATGGAAGGGGGAGTTTCTACACCTCCATTGTCTTATTTTTATTTTGATTCAAATGAATTCTTGCGTAAAGAAAGGATTTTATCGGCAACCGAACAAATCGTAAATGTCGCAATACATCTGATCCAAATGAAATTGGATCGTGGCCAAATATTACATTTGGACATAGAGCCGGAACCGGATGGAATTTTAGGAAACGTAAAACTTTGGGTAGAATGGTTTTTGTCTGATTTTCTTCCAATGGTTGTACCAAGAATCAAAACTATGTTAGGTGTAGACCGGAAAGTCGCTGAACAAATGGCCAGAGATCATATTCGCATTTGTTTGGATGCCTGTCATGCTGCTGTAAGTTTTGAAGATAACAAAAGCATTTTATCCTTACTCGCAGAACATTCCATTCAAGTTGGCAGGATTCAAATTAGTTCTGCCTTAAAAATAAATTTTTTAAAAGGAACAAATTCATTATTAGACTTGGTTTCTAGTTTTGACGAGCCGACCTATCTCCACCAAGTGCTCATCCAATCGGAAGACAAAACATTGGAATCTTTTCCTGATTTACCACAAGCAATCCAAAATGGAAAAAAACAAAGTGTTGAATGGCGGATACATTTTCACGTTCCTGTATTTTTAGAATCCTACGGGCTTCTTTCTTCCACACAAAAGGAAGTATTAGAACTTTTAAATCTACAAAAACAAACTAAATTCACCAATGCTTTGGAAGTAGAAACCTACACATGGGGAGTTTTGCCAAAGGAAGTACAAATTCCAGTTTCAGAATCAATTATTCGTGAATTGCAGTGGGTACAATCTGTTTTAGAAGATAAAAATAAGTGAGAAATGTTTAAAATGAAACAATCAAAAAACAAAGTATTCCAAAAAACAATTGTCATTGATGTTGTTGGACTTAGCAGTCATTTGGTGGGAGAATTCACACCTTTTTTAAAAAAATTTCTGGACCAAAGAAAAACTCTCCTCATCGAGCCTATGTTACCTGCCGTTACAACAAGTGTCCAGTCTACTTACTTAACAGGAAAATTACCAAAGGAACACGGCATTGTTGGAAATGGATGGTATGACCAAGAGGATGCAGAAATAAAATTTTGGAAACAATCTAACCATTTAGTTTCTGGAGAAAAAATTTGGGAAAGAGCCAAAAAAATAGATCCGAACTTCACTTGTTCAAAAATGTTTTGGTGGTACAATATGTACTCTAGTGCCGATTATTCTGTCACCCCAAGACCACAATACCATGCTGATGGTGTCAAAGCACCTGATTGTTATTCGCATCCACCAGAACTTCGTGAAGAACTCCAATCAACTTTTGGTCAATTCCCACTATTCAACTTTTGGGGTCCGAATGCCAGTATCAAATCGACCCAATGGATCGCCGATGCAACTATCTATGTTGATAAAAAATATAATCCTAATTTAACGCTTGTATATCTTCCGCATCTAGACTATTGTCTTCAAAAGTTTGGTCCTGATTTTTCTAAGATTCAGAAAGAACTTTTGGAAATTGATTCTGTATTAAAACAGTTAATCGAATATTATGAATCACAAAAAACCAAAATTGTTTTGCTTTCTGAATATGGAATTACACCGGTCAATCGCCCCATCCATATCAACCGAATTTTAAGAGAGAATGGTTATCTTTCAGTTCGAAAAGAAAGATGGTATGAACTTTTAGATCCCGGTGCATCCAAAGCATTTGCTGTATCCGATCATCAAATTTCTCATATTTATTGTAATGATCCAACAAACAAAAAACAGATCATGGAAATCTTGAGTAAGGTTTCTGGAATTAAACTTATTTTAGATAAAAAAAGTCAAAAAAAATACGGAATAGATCACAAACGTTCTGGAGATATTGTGTTAGTTGCCGATTCCGAATCCTGGTTTACATATTACTACTGGTTAGATGAAAGGAAAGCTCCAGATTATGCTCGTTTGGTGGATATTCATCGAAAACCAGGCTATGATCCTTGCGAAATGTTTATGGATCCAAAAAATCCAATGATTAAGCTTAAGGCAGGGCTGAAATTACTCCGAAAAAAACTGGGATTTCGATACCTAATGGATGTCATCCCTTTGGATGCAAGTTTGGTTAAGGGCTCTCATGGGGCCTTGCACCAGAAAAAGGATTTTTACCCTATTTTTTCTTCAAACAAATTATATCCCCAAAAAGAAATTTCTGCTACTAAAGTGTACGATTTGATTTGGGATCAGATGACTTCAGAGATTTAAGTGTTTGACTAGTATCCTTCGGAAACATTATTTTTAACCCAGTGTCTGTAGAAGAAATCAAAGTTGTTAATTATTCCAAAGGTGCTGCCATTGTTGTGCAGAATTCCATTAATACAGGAAACTTTTTTATTGTCAGGTCTGGCCGTGTGTCCGTTGATTCCGAACACATTGTGGTGGATCATGAGCTTGCTTTTTACGAAGCAGGCGATAGTTTTGGACTCGTTTCCGCTCTCACCGAACATCGGTTTTTAGTGACCTTGTTTGCTGACACAGATGTAGAACTAGTACAAATTCCTATCCGACTTCTCGGCTCTTATCTCAAAGAAAGAAAAGAACTTGCAATGAAAATTTTGGGTTTGTATTCAAGAGAACTCAGAACCTTACAAAAACATCTCTCCAAAGCAAATAAACCAGCCGATCGTGATTACCATCCTGAACGTTTAGTGCTCAATGCTCGGACTTACCTTTCTTGGCAAAAACCAAATTTAGCTGCTTATTCCCTACAGACGTTTATCAAATGGTCAAAGGAAAATAACTCAACAGAGAATTTATCAGAAGCCACTGAATTACTCAGATCCATTGGATCCAATTACAAACCTTTTGTTTGGGAGAGTATGCAATCCAATTTAGAAGCCGGCGAAATTCTGTTTGTCGAAAGTGAAAAAAATAACGAAATCTATGTTGTGTTAGAAGGGAATGTCAAACTATTCAGCATTGTTCGCGGGTATGAGTATGTAATCGATGTTTTGGGGCCTGGTGAAATTTTTGGGGAGATGTCATTGATTGACAATGCCCCGCGAATGGCTTCGGCCATTACAGAAACAAAAAGTAAAGTACTCCGTGTTACTGCAGAAAACCTCTTTGAATCAGTGGGACCGTCTTTGTTACAAAAAATCTTTGAGAGCATTGCCAGACGGATTTGGTTTTCACACCAACGTTTGGTGATCCTTCGGTTGAAAACACCTGTGATTCGACTTTATGCTTATTTGTATAATTCGATTCGAGACCAGGACATCCGTTTGGGTAGAACTTTAGATGAAAGCCTTGCCAATGCTCATACCATTTACATCCAAATGGAAGAACTTTGTAATATGTGCGGGATCATCAAAGTCAAACAGGACACCATCCAAGAATTTTTGTCCGACACAAATCTTGTAATTGAACCGAGTCGTATCACGATCAAAAGCCGCAAACGTTTGGAAGAAAAATTGGGACATTATAAATCAAAAGAGGGGCAGATTGTCGCTTAAAGAACCAGGGAGGAGACTCAATTTTCCTGGTTTGGGGTTCAGGGCGAAAACGACATAGATCATTTTTCTAACATTCAAAAATTTGTAATGATTTTTTTTTCCGCTATGTTCTAGTTCGGTGATGAAAAAGTTTCTCGTGTATTCTCTCGGGGCGTTCTACATAACAGCTGGCATCAATCATTTTTTCTCTCCCGAATTTTATTTGGAGATGATGCCTGACTACCTTCCTTTTCATGAACTATTGAATGTTACGAGTGGACTTGCAGAAATTACCTTGGGGTCCCTTGTTCTTTATGAAAGGATGCGAAAGATGGCAAGTTATGGAATTATCTTACTTCTTTTGGCGATTTACCCTGCCAATATCAATATGTTGTTAACCGCTTTGGAAGGCAAAGATTATGGTGTTCCAATCTGGGCTTTGTATGCACGATTACCATTTCAGTTTTTGTTTATTTATTGGGCATGGCTTGTGCGAGATTACAAATGGTCTAGTGAATCTACTGAATCAATGTAAGTTAGGTGAAGGCATTTCGAAGATAGTTCTTTTGATTTTTTAGTGGATGAATTGAGTCGGTAGTATTAGCTGGAACATTAGGAGTTTATGTTTTTTTAATGGAATTTCCTATTTGGATTTTAAATAGTAAAAATGATAAAAGAGCCGAAGAAAAAATTGCAAGAGAACACTAAAAAAGGAGGCCAGTGGACTTTTCTCTCTAACCATGCACATGTTTTGATATGTTTGAGCAAAGACCCTGAAATTCGGTTGAAGGATGTAGCAACTCTTGTTGGCATCACAGAGAGAGCAGTGCAAGCAATTGTAAAGGATTTGGTTGAAGCAGAAATTTTAGAAAAAAGCAAAGATGGACGGAGAAACCAATACATCATCCAAACCGAACAAAAACTACGACATCCTTTAGAAGCCAATCATTCCATTTTGGAATTACTTAGGTTAGGTAAATAACGAAAGAAAGTTCCTAATTTTTTGTTATAGGCTCTTTTCTAATTCTTTTACTTTCGAAACAATCCATTCGTTTTTTGGCACTTGAATTCCTTCGGTGTTTGCAATTTTTACAACTTCACCATTGATAAAGTCAATTTCTGTTTTTCGGCCATGATCTAAATCTTGGACCATAGAAGTACGAATTTTGTAATACTTTAGGCCAAGTAAAATTAGTATTAGATGGCGTATCCATGTTGGCATAGCACCTTTTCCACCACCTAATTTTTGAATGGGGAAAGATCCTGGAACAACTTGTTCTTCAATCTTTAGATGATTCATCAGTGATTTAATTTCTGTCACGGTATCTAATGCATCTTTTCTTGAATTTTTATTTAGAAACAACTGACCTAAACTCAACTGTTTGGAGGCTGCTAATCCGTTGATAATCGAATTGATTGCAAGTTTATGCCAACGGAAACCAGTAATTTGGTCTGTTCGTATTATAGGGATGTGCGGAGGAAGTAGTTGGTTCCAGATTGGTTCTGGTTTTGGAACTCCTCCTATAATGAGACTTCCTACATTTGACTGGTAATAAGTTCCATCGGCTAAGGTTTGTGTATTCCAACCAACAACTCCGCCGAGTATTTTATTTTGATAGGATTCAAAATGAACTTCTGGAATTCCATTTTGAATGAGAATCCATTTCCCTTCTGGCTTCAAAAATGTTTTGGTTTCTTCTAAATATTCGGGAAGATTCTGATTTTTGCATCCAATGAAAATATAATCAAATGAATCATTACGGTCATGAATATTTGTTAAGTGTTCATTTAGATCTATTGAAACAATATGACCATTAGGTCCTTGGAACCTAATGGGATTCTCACTTAAAAATTGAAATCTGTTTTCGTTACGACAAAGAATTTTAAATGGAATGGAATTTTGATAAAGAGCATTGATGATGGTCGCTGTAACGGAACCGATCCCGCTAATGGCTATGGAAGGAAGTTTCGTTTGCATATCGCTCTGAAAAATAAGAAAAAGGGAAAGTTATTTCCCTCTGAGTGTAATGACAAGTTTAACGTTCTCTAATTTTTTACCTGTCTTTCTAAAATAACTTTCCTTCAATTCATCCAAAACTTTGGACTCAAGTACTTCGTCCATCTCTACGTCAGTGATCTCGCCAGTTTCTTCATTGAGAGCATGGTGGTGTGGACCAATGTTGGAATCAAAATGTGTCACGCCACTTTTTAGTTCCAAAGTTCCTAACATTCCTTTTTCTGCGAAGAGTTTGAGATTGTTGAAAATGGTGGCTCGAGATGCATGTGGAAAATGGGAATTCACCAAATGGAATACTTCTTCTGCAAAAAGATGTTGGTGTCGCTCTAGGAGCAAATGTGCCATTTCCAATCTCTGCGAAGTGGGGCGAATCCCATGAGATTCAAGGAGTTCCTTGGTTTTTTGGTAACTTAAATCCATTTCAGTTTCACCTTCTCTGGATGCTTTTTTTTGTCAATAATTAGACTAAGTCTAAAAAATCATTTGCTAGGAATGAGTTTTATTTTAGATCAAATCTAATCAAAATGTTTTCTGGAAGGTAAGTCGGTGCAGAAGGAAACCTAAGTTATTTTGTTAACGAATGGAATGGGTGAGTCAGGAGAAGAGCAATGTCCGGAAGAAACGGAGTGCTTAAGATTTACAGAATCGACTATGGGGCAGGTTCTCTGGGCTTCGGTGGTTTCTTCTACCACCATCGAATGGTAAGAAGCGATCTTTTCTCAGTTACTGCAAAAGGAAAGTCACTTACCTTTTTGACTGAGGGAAGAAATCCATCCCCTGACAAAAGAAAACCCATCACCCATTTGCTCCCTGCTTCCATTTACCCCATGGTCTCCCAATGTTCACCTAACCAATGCAGGTGAAAGTTTCATCCTTATCAAAACGGAACAAGTAGGACCCAAAAAAATCCTTGCACTTCGGAAAGGTTCGGGTTCAATCCTTTCGGTGTTCTCCCGAGATTCTAAAAAACATCGGAATTGCCTTCCCTTGAGATATTTGTTTATCCTCCTTTTTTTCTTTGTTTATCCCCTTGGAGCAGACGTAATTTCCTTGGAATCCGGTTGGACTTTTCAAGAAGAAGGTAAAAAAGAAATTAATCCTGTGTTAGTTGGTGTTCCTCTAGTTAAACAAGGATACACAGTTCCCTTGCGAGGAAAATATCGACTAAAGATTTTTGTTCCAACTTTTCCAGAGTTTTCACAGGCAATCTATATGGATCGGGTACATTCTGCGGACCAAACTTTTTGGAATGGAGTTCCCATTGGCACAACTGGAAGTTTTTCACCTGACTATTACCCTTATTGGCATAAAGTTCGTTACTATGAGATTCCAAATTCATTATTGAAGCAGGGTGAAAATGAATTGGTTGTGGATATTGAATGTCGTGAAACACAGTTTAGGTGTGGTATCTTTCGATCAATTCCCTATTTTGGGACCCAAGACGAAATCAAAGATAAAATGGTTTTTGAAGATGTGAACCAAATCCTTATTGGTGCTTTATTTTTTGGGATTTTTCTGCAACAAGCAATCGGTTATGCTTTGAATCGATCTTCAAAATCTGGATTGTATTTAGCTGGTACGGCTATCTTCTTTGTGGGTTGGAGACTACCTTCTATCAATAAGATTCATTTTTTACTGATAAATCCGGAAATTCTTGTAAGACTTTTGTTTTTTTGCCAGTTTATTTTTCCCGTCTTTATCATGTTATTTGTGCATACTCTTTTTGATCGACGGATTACTAAACTTGCAGTCATTACATTCTTTTTAGACACAGTCCTTGCTTTCACACAACTGTTTTCGATGGAACCTGATCATCGATTTTATTTAGTTTATATTTGGTATTTTTTACTTGCTGTTAAGGTTCCGATCCTAATCCAGCTACTGGTCAGGAATTATAAAAAGACAGCGGAAGCCATAGTTGTATCCTTGGGGGCACTGGTAGCAACATTATTCGGAATTGCAGATGTCCTTACTGATTTGATAACTGGGAAAAATGCTTACCTAACTCAATATGGAATTTTAACATTTTTATTTGCAGGTGTACTTGCCATTGCTCTACAAAGTGCTAGGACGAGAAGGGAACTTCGAAATCTGAATGAATCACTTGAAATGCTCATCACCTTGCGCACACAAGAACTACACAAACAATATAAGTTGTTACATGATGATTTGGTGATGGCTGCCGGATTACAAGCCAAGTTGATCCCTCCTATGGAATTTAAACACAATACACTCAGTGTTGCTTCTGTATTTATGCCAATGGAAAAAATTGGTGGGGATTATTTTGATTATTATATTCACGAAGACGGCTCCGTAACATTTTTGTTATGTGACGTTCTTGGGCATGGGATTGCTGCTGCTTTGATCGCTAGTATGTTAAAGGTCAATTTTTTAGAGATAGCTCCTAAGGTAAAAGATCCCGCTACCTTTTTGTTAGAGTTAAACTTGAAAATGTTGCCAGTAGTCGAAAAAAATTATATCACTGCCGTTGTTAGTCATTTTGATTTAAAACATTCCATTTTAAAATATTCGGTGATGGGACACCCGAGTCCTTATTCCATGAATGTTGTTTCTAATTCCTTAACACCGCTAGGGGGAAGGGGGCCAATTATGGGTTGGAAAAAAGACATCCTAGTGGAAACATTTTCTCACCGACTTTCACCAGGGGATCGTTTCTTTTTTTATACCGATGGGATTACGGAAAGCCAAAATAAAAATAGGGAATTGTACGGAGAATCAAGGTTAAGGGAACAATTAGTGAGCGGGTTCCATCTTTCCCTTTCCGAATTAAACGAAAAAATTAAGAAGGATATTCGGAATTTCGCATTTCGTTTGTCAGATGACGTAACATACTTTACGATCGATATTAAATGAAAACTTTTTTGGATCGATTGGGAGTATTTCGGTTACTCAATTTAGGGGTGGCTGAATATTTGGGTTTAGAAACTTCCGTTCGGGTTCAACTTTCCAACTTGGTTGCCATTTTGGGAATTTTTTCAAATATCGAATATTCCATTTTTTTTGTAATCGCAGGTGCTCCTCATTATCTGATCATGAATGTCATTCATGTCCTTGTTATCTGTTCTTTAATTTATGTTTTGTATCTAAATACGAGGGGAAGGTATTTTTTTTCTCGGATTCTCTTGGTGTTTACAATTTCAGTTCCATTGTTTTGTGTTTCTACAATTAGTTTTGGAACATCCGGTGGGTTTTACTATTATTTTCTAATGTTTGCCATTGTGCCTTTTGTGATTTTTTCATACGATGAGAAGGGTTGGATTTTTTTTGTATTCCTTATGAATACAAGCTTTTATATCTGGTTTGAGTTTTTTGGAAGTCCAGGTGTGTTCGAAAAAGGAACGTTATTATATCATAAAGAAGTTCAGGATTTGTTTCGTATCAATTCCGTTGTGTCATGTTTATCTTTTGTAGCTTTATTTATGTTTTATTTTTTAAGAAATATCAATCGAATCCAAAAGGAAATGGCAAGGATCAATGATCATAAAGATCGCATTTTTTCTATTCTTGCGCATGATTTGAAAGGACCAATTGGTACGATTAGTACGTATTTAGGATATATAACAAAATCTTTGCCAGAAAGAGAAGAGCTTCTTTTTGGTTTAACGGAACTGAAAAAAAGTACAAACCAAACGTATTTGGTTTTGGAAAACTTATTGGACTGGGTTAGGAATGAAACGCAAAAAACTCAATGTAATCCCAAAAATTTAAATCTCTCTTCGATTTTAAAAAATGCCCTAGACTTACTCAATATTCAAGCAAAAGACAAAGGTATCTCTTGGGAAACAAAAGTTTCAGAAGGTCATTTTGTATATTGCGATGAACGAATGACTGCGACTGTCTTACGCAATATATTATCCAATGCGATAAAATATTCTCACCCGAATAGTAAGGTTTTAATTGAAACTGAAAAAAACTCCGATTGTATCGAAATACGGTTTCAAGATTTCGGTGTGGGTATGGGTCCTGATTTACTTGCCAAAATTCTTGAAGGGAAACGATTTGATTCAGGTTTTGGAACAGCTGGTGAAAAAGGAACAGGTCTCGGTTTGCTTGTCTGTAAAGAGTTACTTGAGGAACAAGGTGGAACCCTTCAGATCAGCAGTAAACTTACTGGGGGGACAAAAATTAGCATTCAACTTCCCCTTGCGGATTAAAATCATTTCTTTTTTTTTAATCATTTAGTCCAATCAATAAGTATGTGGCCATCAACTTATTTTCGTTGGTTAACCAAATCTGCCCCAATGGGGCCTGTTGAAGTTTACCCAGAATTATCCGAATCGTATGAAACAGACTTACCTAATGTTTTTATCATTGGTGATTTAACTGGTGTTCCACTACTCAAACTTGCCGCCGAGAGTGGGGTGAATGTATGGAAACACATTCGTGAAAATAAAGAAGACTGTTTAGATGCTGTGATCATTGGGTCAGGGCCTGCCGGTCTTTCATGTGCATACGAAGCGAAACGGTTAGGCAAAAAGTTCATTCTCCTTGAAGCAAATATTCCATTTCAAACCATCCAAAGTTATCCAAAACATAAACCCATTTTTGCAGAACCAAAAGGATTAGATTCCAAGTCCAGAATTAAGATTACCGATTCAACGAAAGAGGACTTATTGGAGTATTTGAATGCCCTAATCAAAGAAGACACAATCACTATCCAAACTGGGAAACGTGTTGTGTCCATCCAACCTGAGGGCAAAGTATATAAAGTGCAAACGGAAACAGGTGAATCGTTTTTTACCAGTTCTGTTGTAATCGCCATTGGAAAATCAGGTGATCCAAAGAGATTGGGTGTGAAAGGTGAATCGAACCCTTCTGTATTTTATCGTTTTTTTGATCCTTCTGATGCAAAAGAAAAATCTGTGGTGATTGTTGGTGGTGGTGATAGTGCCGTCGAAGCAGCAATCGCCTGTTCACGTTATGCGAAATTGGTAAATTTGGTATACAGAGGAAAGGAGCTTACACGGCCGAAACAAAAAAATAAAGAAGAATTGGAAAAGTTGGTTCGAGATGGAAAAGTCAAACTTCAACTTGAATCAGAAGTCACAGAAATTTCCGAACAAAACTTATTTGTGAAAACATCTGTAGGTTCGGCCAAACTGAAATTTGATTTGGTTTATATTTTGATTGGGAATACGGCTCCTACCCAATTCTTAAAAAAATTAGGTATTAAAATTCAAAATGAAAAATCACTTTCTGATTGGGTTGGATTCAGTTCCCTTTTATCTTTTGCAGGTGCAGCTTATTTGGGGAAGGCTTCTTTTTATGGACCTGGATGGTTTTCGCCTTTGGCAACAGTCTTTGCCGCGATTTCATTTTTGTCCTTATCCTTTTTTATTTATTTAAAATGGAATTTCAATCATCTGAAAACTACTTCTTGGGTTTTGTTAAGAAATACCTATTTACTATTTGTGTTTTTTTACTTTCTTTATGCATACCTATCCGCCACTTATTTTGGTTATACTCTCTTTGGTAAATATCCATCTTTCCACTATACAATGTTATACTCACTGACGATTCTATTTTTTGGAATCAGAAGGATTTTTGTTAGAAAAACAGATTATATCTTTTACCAAACGATCAGTTTAATCTTTGTTCAGGTTTTCTTTTTGTTTTTGTTGCCTGAATTAATTTTACCAACCCTTGGTGATTTAGGATATTTAGGAACATCGAATGGTTATATTAGAACAGAAATATTTCCAAATGACGCCTACTGGAAAGCTTATGGGTTTATTTTGGCATGGCCACTCAGTATGGGGGTTTTGTATGATGGAGGGATCACCAATTTTTGGTTAGGTTATGGTATTTTGTTTAGTTTTGGGTTTATACCTTTTTTAGTTTATCGTTATGGTAAAGGTGCTTATTGCGGATGGATTTGTTCTTGCGGTGGACTTGCAGAAACTTTAGGAGATGAACATCGGCAGAAAATGCCACATGGAAAATGGGCCTATCGTTTGGAACATTCTGGCCAATACATTCTGGCTTTGGCATTTTTGTTAACATTCTTTAAATTATTTGGAGTTTATGGAAAAAAGATACACCCTGATTTAGAAATTTCTGAAGTTATGGCTGATTCAGTAAAATGGCTTTACGATCTCATTGTGGACATTGGGCTTGCTGGTGTTGTTGGAGTTGGTTTTTATTTTCTTTTTTCTGGAAGGATTTGGTGCAGAATGTTTTGTCCACTTGCTTCTTTGATGCATATCTATGCTCGTTTTAGTAGTTTTCGAATTTTTTCTGATAAAAAGAAATGTATATCTTGTAATATTTGTACAAAAAATTGCCATCAAGGAATTGATGTGATGGGTTATGCAAGTAGAGGCATTCCTATGGATAGCGTACAATGCGTACGTTGTTCAGCATGTGTGTCACTTTGCCCGACGGACGTTTTAGAGTTTGGGCGATTGGTCCCAGCTGGGATTCAGTATGATTCCCTCACTGCAAAAACAAGGAAATAAACAACTGAATGCTTTAAGAAAAGATATTGAAGAACTATTTTGGGAAGGAGTACGAAGTGCAACACCCGAATATCTTTCACCAGAATTTTGGAACAATCATCCAGATCTTTGTGAAGTATTCAAAAATCCTCTGAAGAAAAACTATGTTTTTGCCCTCGGAAAAGCTGCTTACTCGATGGCTTTGTCTTTTCAAAAGTTTTTTCCAGTGGAGGCTGGTTTTATCCTTACTAAGTACGACCATCTTCCAAAAGAAATACAAAGAAAGGGACAAATGGATGTATGGAAATGCAGAGAAGCCGCTCACCCCATACCAGATAAAAATTCCGAACTATTTGCAAGAGAAGTGTTGGATGAAATTTTACAGCTAGATGAAGATCACCAATTGATTGTTTTGTTATCTGGAGGAGGGTCTAGCCTTTTTGAGATACCGGAAAAGGGATATCTACTTAAAGATTTAATTGAACTAAATGAAAATTTGTTAAAAAAGGGACTTTCCATTCAAGAAATCAATTCGGAAAGAAAAAAATATTCGGCTGTAAAAGCAGGTAAACTCTTAAACAAACTCAAGGCTCAGTTAAAGGTTTATACGTTTGCAATTTCTGATGTGTTAGGTGATGATCCCAATGTCATAGCTTCTGGACCAAGTTATCCGGGAAGTGAATATTATGTGATGGGGAATCTAACTTCTTCTCTGCGGGCAATGGAAAAAAAAGCCAAAAGTATTGGTTATGAAGTGAATACCATTTCCGATTCATGGGATTTTTCCAGTGAAATCACTGCAAAAAAATTCGTTGATGAGTTGTTAGATGGAGATACTAATCCTAAAAAACAAGCCATTTTACTCGGCGGGGAGCTTGTATGTCCTGTTGATGGAACAGGGTTAGGAGGCCGAAACCAAGAAACGGCGCTGCGTGTGGCCATCCTAACGGAAGGTTATCATACGGATCGGGAATGGTTATTTCTTTCTTGTGGGACAGATGGAACGGATGGTCCCACTGATGCTGCCGGTGGAATTGTTGGTCCAGGGATTACCCAAAAGATGAAGGAAAAAGGTTGGGATCCAAAAAAGGAATTATTAAATTCTAATTCCTATCCCATCTTGAAAGACATGGAGGCACTCCTTTTTACGGGTGCTACTGGAACTAATGTCAATGACCTATTGATTCTTTTGTTAGCGGAACGGAATTCCTAATTTTTTATTTTGTCCCGACCAATACAATTGGAAGAATGGATTTTGCCATCGACTTGTTCCAATTTTGGAACGGATGAGTTCTTCATCTATTTTTTTCAAAACGTTCACATGATCTTTTAAAAATCTCCATTGGACTTCTTCTTTTTTTTGAGGAGAAAGAAATTCTTTGGAAATATTTAAAATAGATTCTTGGATTCCGATTAATGCAGGAAGTAAAATCGACCGAACTGCTTGGTAATCAAAATTGGATTTTCTTGCAATTGATTCGTGTAACCACCATAAGGTTTCGGAATAAGTTTTATTGGATGATAAACTCGAAGAACCTATGAAGTTTTTTGTTCCAAAATAAAATGGTTTAAATAAACTTAAACACGGTGTGGATGTTCCTGTATAAAATACTCTGAGTGGGTCTTGGTTGGTTTCAGAAGTGTCCCATTCAACAATTAAACTTCCGTTCGTTTGATTCGGTGTTGTGGGTCCTGTCGCATGTAAACATAAGGATTTCATTGAAGAAGAAGATGGTTCGAATTCATCGTTTTCGATCGTATGTGTTTTTAAAGTGTCCATAGCATGTTTTGTAGTATAACTTGCATTTTCCAATTCTAAACTTTCTGCAGTTTTTTGGTGCAGAGATCGTCTGTCTTTGCAATGGCTCATATATGTATAAAATCGATCGCTAAAATGGTCTTTAAAAGAAAATTCTTGATTAGGTTTATTTCGAAGTTTATCTATTAAGTTAGGTGATGAATATTCAAAATCGGAACCAATTGTGAGTCCATTTGAAATGGCATAAAAAGTATCTATTTTTTTTGCTACCCAGTAACGATCTGCAGTTTCTAATACATATCCATCTTTTCTATCTGCAATGATAAAGCTGTTATGATAAAAGAAGGACTGATTTTCATAACCTCCACATGCATCTTGCCCGTAAGTTTCTAAAAGTTCGGTAATAAGGAATAATCCATCTTTAGCCGATTTACATCTTTCTAAAGCCAAACGGATCAGGTCCATTCCTGTTAAACCATCATTTTTTTTTGGTATTTTTAGATTGGTAAAAACTGCTTCATTGCCAATACAAAGTCCGAATTCATTCACACCCATCTCTGCACCCCACATATGAAATGGTTTGCTCAAAAAAACTTCATAAGTAACGGGAGTTTGCGGAATCTCAATATAGGTAGTACGTAGTTTTGAACCTTTTTTATGTTCTAAACGAGGAACATGAAGTATGGATTGTGCTTCGTTTGGTTCGCGATCCGAGTTTTTCGCAAAGATTCTTTTTTGAGTTTTGGTAAATTTTTCAGTGGCAAGAGAGGTGTCGCACATTCTAGAATGTTAAACAGATTTTTTATAAAACACAAGAGCAAATCAAATAAGAATATGCCTTCGATTCCAAAACAAATTTCAGAATACATCCTCATGGGTTTAACCCAAGAACAGGTTCGAAAAAACCGTACCAAGTATGGTGCTAATGAAATCAGCTCTTCAAAGAAGAAAGGGATTTTTCAGATGTTGTTTGGGGTTGTGACAGAGCCGATGATTCTGCTTCTCATTTCCATAAGTATCGTTTATTTGCTTTTGGGTGATCGTGGAGAGGCTCTTTTGTTGTTATTTTCCGTTGTCGGCATCATCACGATTACTTTTTACCAAGAGAAAAAAACAGAAACTGCAATCTCTGCCTTACGTTCACTAGCGAGCCCAAGAACCAATGTCATTCGTGACAAACAAATCATTCGGATCGAAGGAAAAGATGTAGTTTATGATGATCTATTGATTTTGAACGAAGGAGATCGAGTTCCTGCTGATTGCGAATTGATCTCTGATCGAATGTTTTCTTGTGATGAGTCTTTGTTAACTGGAGAATCGGTCCCTGTTTCCAAATCACAATCCAATTCTGTTTTTTGTGGGTCGTTAGTTGTTAGTGGAGAGGGAGTTTGTCGTGTGAATGCTGTAGGAAATCACACAGAAATTGGGAAAATTGGGCGTAAAATTGCCGATGAAACAGTTGGCCGAACATTACTCGAAATAGAAGTAGCACGTCTTGTGCGTAATTTATTTATTGTGGCTGCTTCTTTATGTGTCATCCTTGCTCTTTATTTTGGAATTGTCAAAAGCCAATGGTTACATGGTCTACTTTCGGGTTTAACATTGGCAATCGGATTGATGCCAGAGGAACTGCCACTGGTGTTAACCATATTTTTTGCCTTAGGTGCATTTCGTTTGAGTACAAAAAATGTTTTGGTTAGGAGATCATCAATCATTGAAACTTTAGGTGCGGCTACGGTTCTTTGTTCTGATAAAACGGGGACCATTACCCAAAATAAAATGAAGGTTGGGATTGTTGTTACAAAATCTGAAACAGCCACTTTGCATCCAGAATCCAATCTTTCCGAAGATGTAAAAGATTTATTACAAATTGCTTATTGTGCCTCCAAACATCCAAGTTTTGATCCAATGGATATCGCTATATCCGATTGTTTGGTTTCTTTCCATGAAATAGATGATTCGGCTTTGTTATCTGTGAAAGATTTTCCGTTGACACCAGACCATTTAACGATGGTTCGTGTATTGCAAGAAAAAAATGCCTACCAGAGTTATGCCAAAGGTTCTCCAGAGGCAATTTTTGATTTATGTCAATTTGATTCTGCAGAGTCAAATTTTTGGACAACAAAAACAAATGAATTAGCAAAAGCAGGATACAGAGTTCTTGGTGTTGCCAAATCAAAATCACCATCTTCGAATATTCCTGAAGAAAGAAAACACGTTGATTATTTGTTTTATGGACTATTGGCATTTTTAGATCCCATTCGTGAGATAGTTCCTTTGGCAGTAAAAACAGCCTACGATTCGGGAATTCGTGTGATTATGATTACAGGAGATTATCCAGAAACTGCTAAAAACATTGCAGACCAAATTGGATTAAAGGATTCTCATTTGGTTTATACGGGAAAGGCTTTGGCCAGTTTGAATGAAACAGAATTACAATCTGTCATCCGAACTTGTAATGTTTTTTCTAGGGTAAGCCCGGAAGACAAATGGCGAATTGTTCGTATGTTAAAAGCGGATGGTGAGATTGTTGCTATGACAGGGGATGGTGTCAACGACGCTCCTGCATTGCGTACGGCAAATATCGGTGTGGCAATGGGGGAAAGAGGAACTGATGTTGCGCGAGAAGCAGCCGACATTGTTTTGTTAGATGATTCATTCTCTTCTATTTTGGAGTCGGTAAAGATCGGAAGGCAAATTTTTGATAACTTAAAAAAAGCATTAGGATACTTGATTGGAGTTCATATCCCAATTGTTGGTATTACATTTTTTCCGATTATTTTTGATTGGCCTATTGTTGTTTTATCTGCCATTCATATTGTATTTATGGAAATGGTCATTGATCCTACTTGTACAATTGTATTTGAAAGGGAATCGCAAGAAGCTGATTTGATGAAACGAAAACCGAGGGAAACATCGGAACCACTTTTGGATAAAGAATTGTTTATCAATTCCTTGATCCAGGGTGCCATTTCTTTGTTATCTGTTGTATCATCATATTGGATCACTGAGTTGTTTTTGAAAGGAAATTCCTCTCCAAAGGTTGTGAGTACGGCTACTTTTGTTACATTAGTATTTTCGAATTTATTCTTAATCCTTGCCAATCGTTCGCTCCATGAGTCGATGTGGAGTCGGATGCGAATTCCCAATCCAATCATTCGTTTTGTTTTTGCGGGGACAATCGGTGTGCTTTTTTTGGCTATGTATTTGCCCGGTTTGAATGCTATGTTTCATTTTGTGCCACTTAATTTTGTTCAGTTTTCCTCGGCGATACTGGTTGCATTTATTGGAGTATTGTTCTACGATATGACAAAAGTTTTGGTTTCAAAATTACTTCGTGGCTGACATGATCGTGGTCTGTTTCTAAACTTAGCAAAAGCTTATGATAGAACTCTTCTTTCCTAAAAAGTATTCTGCTCTTTGTTTGAAATCCGCCTTTTTTGGATTTTTTGCGCATACAGGATTTGTGCGCGGTTTACAAGAAATTGGTTTTAAACCCGCCGTTGTCACAGGGTCAAGCTCTGGTGCAATGATCGGTGCCTTATATGCGACCGGCCGAGAAATGGTCGAATTTGAATCTCTTATTTTGGGACTAAGAAAAAAGGATTTTTGGGAAGGGAATTCTTTGTCAATGTTAGGTCGATTGTTACGCAAAGGTTTAAATGGTTATAGTGGGGTCCTTACTGGCAAAGCCACTCGCAAAATCTTATATCCATATCTTGGAAATAAAAAGTTTTCCGACTTACCAATAAAGTTAGGAATCGCCGTCTCCAATCTATCAAAAAACAAAAGAGAACTGATCACTGAAGGAAATGTATTAGATGCGGTGATGGGCTCAATCGCATTCCCATTTTTATACGAAGTACAAGAATTTCAGGGGCAGGAATTTTTGGATGGTGGTATTGGTGATGGCGAACCAATCAAAGAATTGATCTTGGATCCTAGTATTGATCGCATTGTCATACACCAAATCAATAATCATAGACCTGTGAGTCGAAACACAATGAAGCGCGCGTTAGATGCTTCTGTGCAAATTATCGAATCGGAAACTGAAGATTTAAAATCATTGTTGGCAAAGGAAAAAGGAAAAAAACTAATTCGTTTGGAGACAAACACTCCTTACCTTTCTCCCAATGACTTCTCAAAAGGTAAATTTGCTCTTGCCGAAGGGCGTGGAACCGCTTATCGGCATAGGGTAGAAATTTTGGGTGAACTGGAGCTACCAGTATTTGGTTTTTTTAATCAATAATTCAAATTATGGACATCCAAAAGAAACTCAATGTATTGATTGTTGAAGATTCTCTTGCTTCCTACAAAGCAATTGTATCGGTTTTGCAAAACTTTGGGTTTTCTATATTTTCAGAAAGAGCTGAGTGGAAATCAGAATTCGAACAAAGAATCAATGATGAAACATGGGATATCGTGATCTCAGACTTTTATCTTCCTGATTTTGATGGTCGTTATGTGATCTCTAGAGTCAAAGAAATCAATCCAGAATTGCCTGTGATTCTTGTTACGGAATTTTTACCAGAAGAAGCTGCTTCTGAATTTTTAAACTTAGGCGCAGCAGAATTTTTACCTAAGTCGTCGATCATTAAACTTCCATTTGTTGTAAATCGTGAATTGGAAGCTTACCGCCTAAAACAATCACAAAAAAAAGCTTGGGATATGTTGGTTCATGGAGAAGAACTTTTAACACGTTCCCAAAAAATTTCTCATCTTGGCCATTTTGAAGTAATCTTTCCAGAAAAAAATACTTTATGGTCTTTAGAGTTGTATCGAATTTTAGGATTTGATTTTGCGGAAAATCCTTTGATGGAAAAAGTATGGGCACTTTTAGATGAAGCAGAGCAAGACCATATCAAAGTTGTTTGGTCTGATTTACTTAGGGACAATCATTCAAAGGAAATGATTGTCACCTTAAATACAAAATCTGGTAGAAAAAAAGTAAATCTTTGGTTGGAAGCAGAAAAGTTTGAAGGCTCAAGATTTAGAATTTTTGGAACCATTCACGATATTTCGGATTTGTCTGAATTAGAACACTCCATTCAGTTGAACGAACAGTTGTTTAAGGGTATCTTTAATAATTCCTCACAAGCAATTTTTCTTTTGGATTTACAAGGTCATGTGATTCGTATGAATCGTAATGCCGTGATTTCTTTTGAAAGAGAGGAAACTGATGTCCAAGGTTTGGAATTGATTCGATCTATTTTTTCGAATTCCGATGAAGAATCTAAAAAAAAATTAACTTACGGAATGAAGTTAGCTTTAAAAAATCAAAGTTTCGAGGTATTTGTCAGTTATAATTTGTTAGATGGAAGGGAAAAATACTTTGATTGTGATTTTTATTCATTAACGGACACATCTGGGAAAATTTTGTATATAGTCTTAGAAGCCAAAGACATTACCGAAAAAATTGTATTAGAACGTGCATACGCCCAATCCCAGAAATTAGAAGCACTGGGAACGTTTGCCGGTGGTATCGCCCATGATTTTAATAATTTACTCACTCCAATGTTAGCTTATGTTTCTTTTTTGAATTCAGAATGGTCTAAGGGTACCACGAATGAGGCAATTCAAAAATCATTACCAGCAATTGAAGGAATTTCCAAGTCTTTGGATCGGGCAAAAAACTTGATCCAACAAATTCTTACTTATTCTAAAATCGATAATTCCATTTCCAAACAATTGGATCTTAGGGAAAACTTATTACAAGTTTTAAAGGAGGTAAGAACTGTATCTTCGAACCAAATCACGTTGTTTACCGACTTAGGAAATGAACCTGCTTATGTGAATGCGGATCCTATTCAAATCTTTCAAATACTATCGAACTTATACGAAAATTCAGTGTTTGCCTTGCAAGATATTCCATATCCAAAAATTACAATCTCTCTTTCAAAAGTTTTGTATGAAAAATCAGAACTACTTCATGTTGGTTTTATGAAAAATACAGAATATTGGAAATTGGGTTTTGCTGATAATGGAGAAGGAATCCCAACAGAAATTATCCAAAAAATCTTTGATCCATTTTTCACAACCAAAGGTGGGAAGGGAACGGGTTTGGGATTGCCGATCATTTATGGAATCATGGTGAAGATGGGTGGAACAATTCTAGTAAATTCTTCGATTGGCAAAGGAACAGAGTTCGATCTATATTTTCCTGCCTGGAAAGCTATGCTTTAATCAATTGACAAGATCATTCTTTTGTATTACTAAATGATGATCCCATGAATAATTATTTCCAGAGAAAGCACTTCGAGTCCCTCTATCTAGGTTTTTTATGGGGACTTCTTGTATTACTTTTGCTTTCTTCTTTTTTTTTCTTTTATCAAGTATATGAAAGTCGTAAAGATCGAAATTTATATGAAGACCAGAGTCGTTGGAATGCATTTTTAATTCAATATTCTTCTTATTTAAAGGACGCAGAAACTGGAGTCCGTGGTTACCTCCTAACTTCGGATCCAGAATTTCTGGAACCTTATAAAAATTCTCTCCTTCAAATGCAAAAACTCGAGACTTCTCTGAGAGAAGAATGTGAATTCATGTATATTGGCGAGTTAGAGTCCATCATTCGAGCCTACCACCTAAAACTAGAATACATTCAAAATTTTATAAAATATTTTCCTAAGAAACGTCCCGGGAAATTGGATTTTATTGAAAGCAAAAGACGAATGGATGTTTTTCGTGATGAAGTCCAATTGCTTTTGGATAAGAAGTTAGAAAAGGAAAATTTAGAAAAAGAAACAAATCGTAAGTTTACCATTCGGTTAATTGCTACTTCAGGTGGATTATTTTTTATTTTATCCATTCTTATATTGTGGATGATCTTTGTATTAAAAAGAAATACGAGAATATTAGTTGAAAAGGAACTAATAGAAGATCGTTTGTTTGAGATCGACGACTTGTATCAAAACTCACCAGTTGGATTTCATAGTTTAGATGCAAATGGATTTTTTGTAAAAGTCAATCGAACTGAACAGGAATGGTTGGGATATACAGAAGAAGAGTTAGTTGGAAGAATCAAATGGCCAGATCTTCTTACTGACGAGAGCAAACAAGTCTTTCAAACTAATTTTCCTGTTTTTAAAGAGAAAGGTCGGATTGACAATTTAAGGTTTGAAGTCATACGCAAAGATGGAAGTTCCTTGTTTTTGAATGTATCTGCGACGGCCATATATTCTAAAGATAATGAAATGATCAGATCGCGCTCTGTGTCTTTGGATATTTCGCAAATGATTTTGTATGAAAGGGAACTGATTGATTCTCGAATCCGTGCTGAGGATGCAAACCGAGCCAAGTCAGAATTCCTTTCCAACATGAGCCATGAATTAAGAACTCCGCTGAATGCAGTGATCGGGCTTTCTATGTGGCTAATGGAAGACAATCCAAAGCCAGAACAGGTAGAATACTTGAGGAACTTACGTTTCTCTAGTGAAACACTTCTTACTTTGATCAATGACATTTTAGATTTTAACAAAATTGAAGAAAGGATGATCATTATAGAAGAAATTGATTTTAGTCTTAAAGATTTTATCAGCTCTGTTTCTTCTTCTTTTGAGATTAAAGCCAAAGAACAACTCCTTTCGTTCCAAACAGAAATTGATGAAAAACTTCCTGAATATATTTGTTTTGATCCCACTCGGATGTTGCAAGTTCTTAACAATTTATTATCTAATGCCGTGAAGTTTACTAAAGTTGGGAAAATTACACTTCGCGTTCATTTGGTTTCAAAAATTGGTAATGAAGTTGTGATTCGATTTGAAGTGGAAGATACGGGAATAGGAATTGCATCCGAGAAACTTAAATTTGTATTTGAGAAATTCACCCAAGCAAGTGGAGACACAACTAGAAAGTATGGTGGCTCTGGCCTCGGACTTGCCATATCAAAAGGACTTGTCGAATTAATGAAAGGCAATCTTGAATTAGAATCTGAGTTGGGAAAAGGATCGAAATTTTCTTTTACCTTTCCATGTAAAATCGGAAAATCAAACACCAATAGACAAATTCATGCATTAAAGGATTCTTCTGATTTAACTGGTAAAAGAATTCTTGTTGCTGATGATATTGAAATTAATCGCTCTATCGTAGTTCGTTTTTTAAAACGTTGGGGTATTGAATCGGAAGAGGCAGCAGACGGTGAGGAAGTATTACAAAAGTTGGCCAATGGAAAATTTGATTTAGTTTTGATGGATTTGCATATGCCAAATATGGATGGTTATATGGCTGCGAAACAAATTCGAGATAACCGTAGTTGGAAAAACTTACCGATTATTGCTTTAACTGCTTCTGCACAATTAGAAACACAAGATAAAATTCATTCAGTAGGAATGAATGACTTTATCTCTAAACCTTTTTATCCTGATGATTTATTTCAAAAACTAACACACTGGATTGTAATTTAAGTTTCTTTATCCAAAGAGATGGCAAGTATTGTAACATCGTCATCAGAACGTTTTGACTTTTGGAACTTTTCTACTTCTGTGATCACTTGGTCACAAATTGTCTGTGGGTCTTTGTCGGCTAATGTTTGTAAAATGGATAGAAATCTTTCCTCTCCAAAAAGTTCACCCGTAGTTGATTTTCTTGCTTCAATCACACCATCCGTAAATAATATCAAAGTACCAGATTTCGGGAGAGGTAATGTTTTTTCGACTACTTGCGCTTCTATGTATTCGTTTATGGCTCGCCCTTGGCTTGTGATATGTTCGATATTTCCATTTCGATCTAAATAAATCAATGGGTGGTGGCCTGCATTGGCTATCTTCATGATATTTTTTTCTGGATGCAGATAAACAAAAAAGGCGCTCAGGAAATGTCCAGAAAGAGAACTTAGAAGAGACAATCGAATTCGTTCTGCTGCATAGGCGGGCCTATCTAGGGAATCATCCCAGATTTGAAGGGAAACTTTTGCCATGGATGCAATCATTGCCGCAGGAATTCCGTGACCTGAAACATCGCAGAGAAATAAACCTATTTCATTTTCTTTTACAATGAATTGAACAAAATCACCACCAATGTCAGATGCTGGTGAATAACGAAAGCCCAATGCATAACCATTTGCATGTGTCCTTTTTTGTGGCAATAAGCCACTTTGAAGTTTTTGTGCAATTTTTAACTGGAGGTCTAATTCTTGTTTTTCTTCTGTTGCTTTTCTGTAATCAGATACTTTTAATACCAGTGCCATTGACAAAAAGAAAACTTCTATTGCGGAACCTAACGGCAGTGAGTAGGACGATAAGTGAATGGGTTTGATGAAACCTTGAACGGTTAATGTATTTAAGGCGCCACCGAGTAGAATCGAACCGAAAGCCAGTAGGAAAAGAACCACTTCGAGTTTTTTTTTGCTTTTGATCACAGCCATAAGAGAAATGAAGAGGACAAGCAAAATAGGTATGATCACTAGAGAGACACCTAATTGAATGAAGTTTCTCAGTTCTAAGAAAAAGATAGTAAAGATTAAAGAAATAAATAATAGGATAAAACCTTTTGCTAGTTTATTAACTTTAGGAAAGTTTTTTTCGGTTTCTAAAAATTCTATCGTAAAAAGTAGACCAAAGACTGAAGTCAAATAAATCGTGATCGGAAATAAATAATTTTTCCAAGTATGTGAATTTCCTATCTCAATGTATTGCATAAAGCCAGTGGAAAACAAATTGATCAAGAGAACCGTTGCTAAATAGAAAAAGTAAAAGAAAAATTTTCGATAACGCAATGTATTCGCTAAGAATAAACTGAATAAAAACATCATAAAACCTGCGCCGAAATAAGCCGCAAAGAATATATCTTGTTTTTTGGAAAAGGCGATGAAACTTCGCGAATTATAAATAGAAACAAAATTAAAGATTGGATTTGCTGAATTAATTTTTACGTATATAGCGCGAGTTTCATCCGGTGAGAGTGTGATAGGGAATGCCGGGATGTGGGAGTATATGGGTTTGTTTTTTTGTAGGACCTGCTCTCCGGAAACTTGTGTAATCCAGTTCCCTTTCACTTGTGTATGCAGTTCAAAAACATCTACCACAGGACTTGAAAAATGCAAAAAGAATGTATGTGGTAAGTTTCCGTAGTGGATCAATGTAATTCTTAACCAAAGTGGATCTTTCACTTGTGAAAAAGAGATAGTCGCTTTCGGATTTGGACGCCAAATTGTGTCCTCTCTTAGAATTCTGTCCAAACTAGATTCTTGTTCTGGAACAACGACATACTCAAAATATTTTCCAATGTCTCTATAATTTTTTGATTCCTCAATGGAAAGAGGAAAAGCCTCAAGAGAGGACTGAAAACAAAGAAGAACCACAAAGAAAGGAATCCAGGGTGTGAGGTTTTGTAGAAACGGCAGTCTGTATTTAGGCTTTTGTATTTCTGTTTTTTTAGGGAAAGAGAAACTGCAATCTGCTCCCCGCACGAACGATCTAGATAACGCTGTTATTTTTTCAATTTTGGCTCTGTCCAACCGCCTAATCTTGTTCGAAGGAAATTTGGGTGAATTTGGGAAAAAAGAAAGCCAGTTTCGAAACATTCGCACTATAATAGGACGAGAATTGCAGAGAGAAAGTGATTTTCCGTGAAAAAACTTGTAACAAGAACGAGAAATTGGCAGTCAAATGGTTAGAGTGCTAAAAAAGGGGAGACACAATGAAACAGTATGATTCCAACGTCCAAGGAGCTTTGGACATTGCACAGACAGAAGCCATGAGGAGACAAAATACAGAAATCACTCCTTACCATTTGGTTTGGGGGTTTATGACCCTGCCGACTTCTGTTTCGGGCAAAACATTAATTAAGTATAAATCGACAGTGGATGAATTTCTAAAGAAGCAAGCACGTGCCTCTGGAGAGATTCCTTTTGAGTCCCTCAGGACCTCACCCAAGTTGGCTCAATGGTTTACGATGGCTTCTTCTCGGGCTGCCGAAAATGGACGTGAGGAACTGAAAGAGGCTGACTTTCTTAAATTTTTACCGCAGGTCTTACCTGAGTTAAAGATCAATTACGAAGATTTACAAGTGAAGGAAACGGATGAAGAAGTACCCAACTTTCTTGTGAATTTGAATGATTTGGCAAGGGAAGGGAAACTAGATCCTGTCATTGGAAGGAGCAAAGAGATTCGTTCCGTGATGGAGATTTTGGGAAGAAGGTCAAAGAACAATCCTGTGTTAGTTGGTAGTGCGGGGGTTGGTAAAACTGCCATTGTAGAGGGTCTTGCGGAACAAATTGTAAAAGGAAGAGTTCCCGATGTACTCAAAGGAAAAACCATTTATTCTTTGGATATGGGCCAACTGATGGCTGGGACAAAATACCGTGGTGAGTTTGAAGAAAAACTAACTGCCTTACTTCGGTATATTAAAGGCCAAGCAGGTGAAGCAATTCTTTTTATAGATGAAATCCATCAATTGGTGGGAGCAGGTAAAACAGATGGAGCTATGGATGCCGCCAATCTTTTGAAACCAGCTTTGGCGCGAGGAGAACTCCATTGTATTGGTGCAACCACTCAGGACGAATTTCAAAAATACATTTTAGGTGACCAAGCATTAGAAAGAAGATTCCGGGCCGTTCCTGTGAATGAACCTAGTAAGGAAGATGCCATCGAAATTCTTATGGGGATTCGTGATAAACATGAAATCCACCATGGGATTAAAATTTCAGATGAAGCGATTTATGCATCTGTCCTTTTGTCTGACCAATATATTACCGATAAATTTTTGCCAGACAAGGCAATCGATTTAGTGGATGAAGCAGCCTCTGCTTTAAAACTTTCAGCGGAGGCAATGCCTACGGAACTTGTGGAATTGGAGAGCGAAATTCGCTCCAAAAAAATCTTTGCTCAAGTAGAAAAGAAAAATGAAGAGATCTTAAAGGAAATCGAAAGTTTAGAAAAAAAATTCCAAGCTGGCAAAGTTGTTTGGGAAAAAGAAGTAAATTCGTTAAAACAAATAGCTTCTATCAAAAATAAAATTGATCGAGTGAAATTTGATTTGGATGCAGCCCAACAAAGAGCGGACTATACGGAGGCTTCTCGTTTGAAATATGCGGTCCTTCCTGAATTGGAAAAAGAACTTAGTAATTTCCAAAACAGTTGGATTTTAGAAAGAAACCATATAGCGGCCGTTATTTCTAGACAAACAGGAATCCCAGTAGAGAAAATTCTAAAAACGAAACAAGATAATTTACTTCATTTAGAAGAAGACTTGAATACTGTTGTTTATGGTCAGAAGGAATCCATTCGCGAAATTGCGGATACTCTTCTTACATCTTATGCCGGTATATCTTCAGAATCAAGACCGCTTGGATCTTTTTTACTAAAAGGACCTACCGGTGTAGGAAAAACTGAAACTGCTAAAGCCATTGCCAAATTTTTATTCGATCAAGAAACGAATTTGGTTCGTCTGGATCTTAGTGAATATTCGGAAAAACATTCTGTTGCAAAACTGATTGGAGCACCTGCGGGTTATGTTGGTTATGATGAAGGTGGAATTCTTACGGAAGCCATTCGAAGAAAACCATATTCGGTAGTTCTTTTTGATGAAGTGGAAAAGGCACATCCTGATTTTTCTGACATCCTACTTCAAATTTTGGATGAAGGTAGATTAACTGATAACAAAGGTAGAACCATCAATTTTAAAAATACCATTGTGATTTTGACTACGAATTCAAAAAACATTGAAATGGATTTTAAACCAGAAGTTTTGGGAAGATTGGATGCAATTCTGACCTATCATTCGTTAGATTCTTCGATTATGGAGAAACTAATTGAAAAACAAGTTCGTCAGTTGAATGAACGTTTGAAGGTAAAAGGAATTGTCATTGAACTTTCGGAAAGCACGGAACATATATTGCGAGAACAAGGTTTTGATCCAAAATTTGGCGCAAGGCCCCTTGGCAGTGTGTTCAACCGAATTGTCAATCGTCCTTTAGCAAAAGAAATTTTAGCTGGATCCATTGGTGAAGGAACTTACCGAGCCGATTGGAATGGAGAACAATTACAGTTTGCACCCATTCCTGAGCCAGTCGGATTTAAGAAGTAAATTTTCAAAACTTTGAAGCGAATCCAAGGATAGTGGTTCTATCCTTGGATTTTTTTAGTCTAAAATCTATTCTATGACAAATCTTAAAATCTCATCTGTTTTGAAATCCAACCAAACGGTATCCGTCCCACAGTTGGGACTTGGAGTTTGGAAATCTCGTCCAAAAGAATGCCTAGATGCTGTCAAATCAGCTTTATCACTGGGTTATCGCCATATTGATACTGCTGCCATCTATGGAAACGAATCGGAAGTGGGTGCGGCAATCAAAGAAAGTGGTATAAATCGAAGCGATATCTTTCTTGTCACAAAACTTTGGAATGCTGACCAGGGTTATGACTCCGCATTACGTGCGATAGATGTTTCTTTAAATAAATTGGGTACAGATTATGTTGATATGTATTTAATTCATTTTCCTGTCTCAGGGAAAAGAAAGGAATCATGGAAGGCACTGGAAAAAATAAAAGCAGATGGAAAAGCAAAATCCATTGGGGTTAGTAATTTTATGGTTTCGCATCTTGAGGAACTATTAAAAGAAACTGGAACTGTCCCTGCAATGAACCAAGTGGAATACCATCCTTTTTTGCAAGACATCGAGTTAAAAGAGTATTGTTTGAAAAAAGGAATTTTACTCGAAGCATACAGTCCTCTGGCTCATGGACAAAAGTTAGAAGACCCTCGGATCACAGCACTTGCAAATCGTTATCAAAAATCAAATGCACAAATTTTAATTCGCTGGTCTTTACAAGCAGGTCATGTGGTGATCCCAAAATCAAAAAATCCAGTTCGTATTAAAGAAAACGCAGATGTATTTGATTTTGTTTTATCAGATGAAGATATGTTGGAAATCTCCAGTTGGAATGAAAACTTCCGGACTTGTTGGGATCCCACCACAGTGGAATGATGGGACCGAAGGATATAGAGTCACTTTTTATTTTTTAGAAAAAACAAGGACTGCCGATTGACGGTTGTCCTTGGTTCCTAAATAACCATAACCAAAAGGAAAGGGAAGAGTATTGTCATTTGAATGATCACTCAAACTTTTTAATTCTGGTTGGGTCTCTGGAGTGACTGCTCCAGATAAATTCCATGATTTTTCATACCTTCCAAAAACTTGACGATTCCAACTTTCCTCTGGAAAAAATCGAATCGGAAAGCCGGATTCATCTTGGACAATAAATTCTGCATTTTTGAGCAAAAGTTCTCTAAATAATTTTCTTTTTTCACCATGAAATAAATATTCTGCTGACTTCGTAAAGATTCCTATATTGGAAAGATTTGAGAAGTATTCATATAAGCCATCACCAGAAGTTCCTTCATTTCCAATTAAGAATATTTTAAAATAGGTAAGTGATTCTTGTTTTTGTAGTTTTGTATCATAGAGGGAGATTGTAAATCCCTTATAAGTAATGCCTTTGCCTTCAATTGTTTCTTCTTTGGAATCTAGAATTTCTTTACCCATACGACGAAGGAAGGCAACAAATACAGGGTAAGCACCATTGAGTTCCTTTTTCTTTGTTTCTTCTTTCATTTTTCGGTAAGTAAAGTAATTTCTTCCGGCTAGGTGGTCAGATAGATTTCTGATTCCTTGTTTTACTATTTGTTTTTCTTTTTCTGAAAGTGAACTGTATGAATTTGGATAACCAGGATCTTCTAATCCAAAAAGGATATAACGATCGGCATTAGGATAAAATGAAAAAAGATTTAAAACATCAATTCCGCTAAATGGATAAACAACGGTTTTAACTTTGGGTTGGTAGTTTTTTCCTTTTAGGTAGTCGGTGATCGTATCTCTAGTGTTTGTTAGTTTTTTCCAACTGAGATCCATTTCATTTTTATGAAGAATGTCTATGTCTGTTAGGCCCGCCCATTCATCATAAACGTGAGTTTCGGCAAAAGCGATTTCTGTTTTCTTTTCTTGGAGATGGCAGTGAAGGGTTAAAAAAAATAAGCAAATAATTAATTTCTTCGTCATATCTTGTCGGTAGGTTTGTATGGAAATCAGCGAGGCTATCGATAAAGTACTAAGTGCAAAGAAGGAGTTGGAAGCTGCCTGGGATGGAAACCCATTACCTTCTTTTGTTTTAGACAATCATCTTAAGATCCTCAGATGCAATGCTTCTGCGACGGAACTTTTTCAGACATCCTTTTTTCATCTTTTAGGTAAGGATTTTGTTGAACTATTTTGGAAGGAAGAAATCCAAGAGGAGATCCGAAACTCTTTGGTTCGTAGGTCAGAAAAGTCCTCATTTCCTGTAATCCTTTCTCGGTTGGAAGGTTCTTTTCAGCTGCTTTCTCAATTTATTTCAGAAGAGCGGAGTGTTGTTTACATTGTAAATCTAGATACAATTCGTGTTCCTGAAAATCGAGAGGAAGAGGTTCGGCTTAAATTAGCTTTAGAAAGTGGACAAAGTGGTGTTTGGGATTTTTCGCTTCGTTTAGGTAAGGCGTATTTTAGTCCTGAGTATGCGAGAATGTTAGGGTTTGAACCAGAACGTTTTCCTCAAAATTTTTCTCATTGGGAAACTTTGGTCCACTGGGAAGACCGTGAACAAATTCGATCCTTATTTGAAAACTATCTCAACGGTTCTCTTGATTCTCATGATTTAGAAATTCGAATGTTTACTAGATCTGGAAAAACCATTTGGGTTTGGAGTCGTGGTAAGGTTGTCGAAAGAGACGAAAATGATCTACCGGTGCGAGTGATCGGAACTCATATTGATATAACGGAACGTAAAAAAACAGAGATCCGAACAGAAGCTGTGATTGAAATCGGTCAAAAAAGTTCTCTGATGGAAAGGGAAGATAACATTTTACTTCTGGCTTTGAGATATTCCTTACAACTAACAGAAAGTAATTGGGGTGTTGTTCGTATTTGTCGTGATGGAGTTGTCATTAAAGAATCTGGTCTGTACACGATGAGAGACCAATCGAATTCTGTATTTGTACCTATCGATTCCACAACCACGTTGCCACGTACAATTCGGGAATTACCTCTTAAGTTTAATTTAAAAGATAATGAATCTGTAGAACTTACTCTTTATAATAAAAGAACTGATTATGAGAGTATCGATTTTAAAGAAGTGGAATTACTCGGTACAGAACTAGTCCATATTCTCATTCGGAAAAGAACCGAAGATTTACTTTTGGCAAGTGAGTGGAATCTGCAATCAATCGTTGAATGTTCCCCTAATGGTATACTGATTTTAGTGGATGGTAACATTCAATTTTATAATAGAAGTTCAGAAATTCTACTCTCGCAGAACAAAAATCAGATGAGAAATAGAAAAGTGTCTGAAGTATTTGGTTTTTTAAATGGAGAAGATCCTTTTGAGTTTATTCAATCGTTATCAAATAACGGATTTGCTCCTGATCAAAATGTCGTAGAAAAAAATATAATCCTTTCGAATGGTCAAAAAAAATGGATTAGTTTTTGGGCGATAGAGATCATATATAATGGGGAAGTTTCTATTTTAGTTTATTTAAATGATCTTTCAAAGGCAAAAGATACAGAAATACAATTGTTACAAAGTGAAAAGTTGGCAACCATCGGTCAATTGGCTGCGGGGGTAGCGCATGAGATAAACAATCCAATGGCATTTATTTCAAGCAATTTGGAAACGATGAAGCGATATCATAAGCAGCTAACTACAGTAATGGCAAATGTACATTCAGTGCTTCAGAAAAACCATATGGATCCTGCGGTTTCAAAAATTCTAACTGATTGGGATCGTTATGATCTATCTAATGTTCTTTTGGATACATCTGATATTTTGGAGGAGTCTATTGACGGTGCTAGCCGTGTCGTTGAAATTGTTCGTAATATCAAAAGTTTTGCGCATGTAAATAAAGAAGAAAGTTTTGTCCGTTGTAATTTGAATGAGGTGATCAACTCCGCCATTAATATTAGTCATCACAATATAAAATACGATAGCGTGGTTGAGTTTTCCTTTGATAAAAATCTTCCCGAAATATTTTGTCATCCACAAGAGATTGGGCAGGTGATCATAAATTTACTAGTGAATGCTGGCCACGCAATTGAAGAAAAGAAAAACCATGGTTTGTTTCCTGATACCCAGGGTGAAAAACCAGGGAAAATTGAAATCAAAACTAAAAGTATTTATTCTGAATACAACCAACAATTTGCTGAGATTAAGATTAAAGATAACGGAATTGGAATTCCTGAAGACATCCAGTCAAGAATCTTTGATCCTTTTTTTTCAACGAAAGAAACAGGCGAAGGCACTGGACTTGGTTTGTCTATCAGTATGGATATCATACGAAAACATAAAGGGAAAATAGATTTGGAAAGTGTACGTTGTGAAGGAACAACGTTTTCGATCATGTTACCAACAAATCTGGAGGATTAGTATGGTTCCGAGTAGTATAGACCAATTGGTACAAGAAGTAGAGTCTCTGGTTGCGGACGTTTCAAAAGACGAGAAAGTTTATAAAATTGTGATGGTTGATGATATTAAATCGATTTCATCTTCCATGAAACGAGAGTTAACCTTTGTTGCTCGTAAATTAGACAATGTTAAATTGTCGATTGTAGATATTCAAGATCCTGAAATTGCTTATGAATATTTACAAAAGTGTAGACCCGATCTTCTCATTTCTGATGTTAAGATGCCATACCTAACGGGTGATAAATTAGTGGAAGCGGTAAAAAAACTTTATCCTGATTTACCTGTAATTGTTGTGACTGGGTTTGCCACAAAAGAAAACATTCTTTCTGTTTATAAATCGGATAAAAACAGTATCATTTTATCGAAACCTTGGGAACCGGAAAGGCTTGTTGGCGCCGTGAACCAAATGTTGGGAACTAATTTTCAGTGGAACGATTGATCACCTGCATTTTGTCTGAACAAAAAAAAACCGGCCCGGGAAACCCCGAACCGGTCAATGGTTCCTAAAAAGAAAGCCGAATGGTTTTATTCTCCGACAGCAACTTCTCCTTCTGCTTCGGTAGAGAAACTAACTGGTTGTTTTGATTTTGTTTCTTTAGTTTCTTTTGGATCCCGTTCAATGGATTTTACTTCTCTCGTTTGGATTTTGGATTGGTCCATAAGAGGGAGGCTGTTAAGATCCCTAACTTGGTTTTCGATTTTAAATGCGATATCTGGATTTTCGAGGAAGAAGTTTTTCACTTGTTCCTTTCCTTGTCCAATCTTCTCTCCACCGTAAGAATACCATGAACCAGCTTTGGCAACAAGGTCATGACGAACCGCAAGATCAATGAGAGAACTTTCTCTGTTGATTCCATTCGCATACATGATGTCGAACTCTGCTTGTCGGAATGGAGGGGCACATTTGTTTTTGACCACTTTCACTCGAACGCGGTTTCCAACTGGTTCTTCCTTTTCCTTTAAAGTTTCAATTCGGCGGATGTCCAATCGGATGGAAGCATAGAATTTCAATGCGTTACCACCTGTAGTAGTTTCTGGGCTACCGAACATCACTCCAATCTTCATACGGATTTGGTTGATAAAGATGACTGTGGTATTGGATTTGGAAATGGTTCCTGTGAGTTTACGTAGGGCTTGGGACATGAGTCGTGCCTGAAGTCCCATATGAGAATCTCCCATATCTCCTTCGATCTCTGCCTTAGGAACAAGGGCAGCCACGGAGTCGATGACAATGAGGTCGATCGCATTGGAACGAACGAGGGACTCACAAATTTCAAGAGCCTCTTCCCCGTTGTCCGGTTGGGCCACGAGTAGGTCGTCAACATTGACCCCTAATTTTTTAGCGTAAGATGGATCGAGAGCATGTTCTGCATCGATGAAGGCAGCAATGCCCCCTTTTTTTTGCGTCTCCGCAATCGCAGAAAGAGTGAGTGTTGTTTTACCAGAAGATTCTGGCCCGTAGATTTCTACGATCCGACCGGAAGGAAATCCGCCAATCCCCAAGGCGATGTCTAAATCCAAAGATCCAGTGGATACGACGTTCATTTCTGCCATACGTGTATCTGCACCAAGGCGCATAATGGAACCTTTACCGAATTGTTTTTCGATTTGGCCTAGGGCAGCGTCAATGGCCTGCTTTCTTTGGTCGGTTTCTTTTTCTTGAGCCTTGTCAGCTTTCTCTTTTTTCATGAATCAAACGTTCTCCTAAAATCGGTGTTCCGAAAGACTAGGTAGGGGACTAGGGCAGTTGGTTTCAAAAAAACTCTTATGAACCGACTCTCTCAAGGATGAACCCATCCCTTCCGAATTCCACTCTTTTTCTCTTCCAGATTGGCTCCAGTATGCATGAGACCTGGGACAAATTAGGAAGATGGCGAAATTTTTTCTGGATTATGTCTTTTTTTGTCGTTTTCAACACTAAACAAAATGTAAGTACTTGTATAGTATTTTTTTGCCGTAGGAGAAAGAAAACTTTGCCGATAGTTTCTTTGTATGACCCTGCCAGCTCTTGAAGTCCAAATCCCTGACCATTTTCCCCAAGCCATGGCCGAACTTTTCCGAAGTTACCGAACTTATCTTAAAATTGAAAAAAATTATTCGGAACATACTCTATTTGCCTACTTACGTGATTTGAAATTTTTCTTTGAGTTTTGTTTGAAAGAGGAAATTGACATTTTGAGTGTCGATGTTCTGGACGTGAGGGCATATTTTGCTGATTTAAAGTCGGCGAAAAAACAGGACAAACGAACCCAAAGCCGTAAACTTTCTTCCTTACGTACTTTTTATAAATTTTTATTTCGCGAGGAAAAGATAGGTGCCAATCCTATTTTGCAAGTCAGTTTTCCTAAAACAAAAAAGAAGTTACCAAAAAACTTCACACCGATCGAAACAGAAGACATCCTGGATTATCAAGACGGTGATAAAGCAGAAGTCCTTGGGAAAAGAGACAAAGCCATCGTGGAAGTATTATACAGCACGGGACTTCGTGTATTTGAGTTAGTCAATGCAAAGTTAAGCGATCTGAATCATGAATTAACATCACTTAAAGTGATGGGAAAACGTCGTAAAGAACGTTTTGTATTTATTGGCGAAGAGGCACAAAATGCACTCCGAGAGTATTTGGAAGAAAGAGGAACGGACGGCCCTGAAGAGATCTTTTTAAACCAACGTGGCGGAAAACTCACCACTCGCGGGATTCGTTATATTCTATCGGAACGAAGGACTGTGATGGGAATGGAAAAAGCCATCACACCTCATAAATTTCGACATACCTTTGCGACTGATCTTTTGAACGCCGGTGCAGACATTCGCGCCGTACAAGAGTTACTCGGTCACGCATCTTTATCTTCTACTCAAGTATATTTGAGTGTTTCGAGAGACCGACTGAAAGAAGTGTATCGGAACGCCCATCCTCATGCGAAGAAGTAGGGATTGGATTTAAGTTCCGCGTGCGGATAGAATCTCCCCGCCCTGATTAGGGTGGGGAACTAGACCCGCCACCCAATACGCTCCCTTTACCACAACCCCCTTTTTTTCGAAACCAAATCTCCTTCCGTCTTAAAAAAATATCCTATTTGTTCGTCTTTAGGATCAATTTTGAATTTTATTATTGTTGACTATAAAAATATATCTGGCTATAATTATGGTCATGCCTCAGAATTTGGAAAAAAAATTGGAAATCCTTCGACAATTTCCCTTAAAGGAAAGAAAGTTTGCCAAAACCCGGACCAACCTTACATCCGCCTTCCTCTCCGAACTAGAAACAAAAACGTTTGAAGAGATAAAAATCAAAGACCTTTGCCAAATGGCAGAAGTATCAGAGCCCACGTTCTACAATTATTTTCCAGAAAAGGGAGATTTAATCCTCCACTACATTCAAATTTGGAGTTTGCAAGTTTCGGTTTTTGCTAATGAAAAAAAATTATCTGAATCTGGGTTCGGTATCCTTTCTGCTTTATTTCGTTATACGGCAAAAGAGTCCAAAAAAAATCCAAGAATCCTTTTAGAGATTATTTCTTTTCAAGCGAAAACCAAAAAGCCGATTCAAATCAATCGGTTAACAGTCGCTGAACGAGTGTTACTTTTTCCTGACACATCTGGGATCGAAAATCTAGCGGCCGATGGAATCGAAGGAATCATCCAGAAAGCACTCGCTGTTGCCGCAAAAAATGGAGAACTTCCCAAATCTACCAATTGGCAATCTTTTTCATTGTCCATCGCTTCCTGTTTTTTTGGAATTCCTATCCTTGCTTTTCAATTAAACCAAAACTTAGAAAAACTTTGGTTAGATTCACTTCAATACTTGTGGTTGGGTGCAGGTGGGAAAATTGAAAATTAAGACTCACTAATCATTTATATACCTATATTATAAAGAAGGAAAAAACTAATGAAGCATTTTGATCAAAAATGGTTTTTGTTGTTGGTAGGTGGACTATTGATAGGGTTCACAGGGATGAATTGGAATATACCCATTTTTGTTTGGGTTGCAATGGTTCCTTTTTTGCGTTACATACGACTTGGATACTCTGTTTGGACTTTGTTCTTTGTTATGACATTGTTTCAAACGTTATCTACAATGAGAATCGTTTCAGAGCCATTTCATATTATGATTGCAGTTCTATCTGGAATTCAAAGTGGGATCGTTTTTACACTGTTACTTTGGATTTGGAACCAGCTCCGGATAAAATTCTCGAATCAATTATCACCTATTTTAAATTTTTCATTTCTTTTTATGATCACAGAATGGATTGGAGGTTCCTTCTCCGAGTTAGGTGTTTGGGGAATGTTCGCAAATAGCCAAATTAACAATTTAATTTTGATACAATCGGCTTCGTTGTTTGGTGCCACAGGAATTAGTTTTTTACTTTATTTTGTGAACGGAAGTATAGAACAAACTTTATCTGATTTTTTTTCGAGTAAAAAAATTTCAAAATCATCCTTTGGTTTTCTTTTTAGCTCTTGTTTTCTTTTGATCGGATTGTATTTTTATGGTGCGTTCCGTTTGACCATACCGATTGAAGGAAAAAGTATAAAAGTAGGCACTGTGACATCCAAAATGGAAATTCAAACCATGTGGTCAGATCCTTTACAGAATCAAAAAAATACTGAAATTGTTTTAAATCGCACCAAACAAGCAGCAGATGAAGGCGCCAGGGTAGTAGTTTGGAACGAAGGAGCAATCCTCGTCAATCGAAAGGATGAGGATTCTTTTCTGAAAAGAGTAAGCTCTCTTGCCTTAGAAAATAAAATCGAAATCATTGCCGCATACATTATTCCCTTAAAGGAAAATGAATTTTTTATGGAAAACCAATTGCATTGGGTTGGAAAAGATGGAACTTTTCGCCAAATTTATTTCAAACAATTCATCCCACCGGGAGAACCAATCTCCCATATTCCTTCTGAAATCAAAGCACTTGATTTGGGTTGGGGAAAAGTTTCTGTTGCCATCTGTTATGATTTCGATAATCTCAAATTAACTAAAAAACATGGGGAATTGGGAACAGGAATTAGTTTGATCCCTGCTTCTGATTGGAAAGGAATCAATCCATTTCATACGGAAATGGCGGCTCTTCGAGGGATAGAAAATGGTTCTTCCATTGTTCGTTCCACTCGAGGAGGTTTGTCAGGAATATACGATGCCTACGGGCGCGCCAAAGGAACTCTGGATTATTTTGAAGAAAATGATGGGGTGCTTGTCGCCTCTGTTCCAACAATCCAAACCCCTACAGTTTACAATCAATTTGGGAATTGGATGGTGGGGATTGGTTCTTTGTATTTTCTTTTTGGCGGTCTTTTCATCGTAGTGCATGTACTAAAGAATAAAAACTAACAGAGATTTGGGTAAAGCGATAAGGGGTGATTTTTTTGTTTAGAAAAATTCTAAATATTTGATTGAATTAAATTTCCTTTTTGTCATCATTTGTAGTTTGTGAATTCCTAATATAGTCATTAGGAATTTGCAAAGGATGTTTCATGACTCTAGTCGCTGATAAATCCATTTTGCTTGTGGAGGATGAAGCCCTCCTGGCAATGTTTGAGAAAAACCAATTAGAACAAGGTGGTTATCTAGTCACCCATGTTACAAATGGTGAAAATGCCATTCAATTGGTCATTCGCGAAGAAAAACCTTTCGACCTAATTCTTATGGACATTGATCTGGGAAGAGGGTTGGACGGTACACAAACTGCTACAGAAATTTTAAACCATAGAGAAATTCCGGTTGTATTTCTTTCTTCACATACTGAAAGAGATATCGTTAAAAAAACAGAAACAATTACATCATATGGTTATGTTGTTAAAAACTCTGGATTTACTGTACTTGATGCTTCTATTAAAATGGCGTTCAAACTATTCGAAGCTAATGAATTAACGAAAAGTAAAAAAGAACATCTAGAGACAGTCTTGCATTCCATTGGTGATGGTGTCATCGCCACAGATAGTGATGGAAAAGTCATTCGAATGAATCCTATTGCCGAAAAACTGACTGGTTGGACGCATGATGATGCTGTGGGACTTGAAATAAATCGAGTATTCAAAATTGTGAATGTAAAGACCAGGGCTTTAGTAGAAAATCCTGTTGATAAAGTCTTACGAACCAACTCAATCGTAGGACTTGCAAACCATACTGTCCTACTTTCTAAAGATGGATCTGAATACCAAATTTCTGATTCAGGATCTCCCATAAAAGATTTAAATGGTGATACGAGAGGGGTTGTACTTGTCTTTCGTGATATCACTGCAGAATACAATGTCCAAAGCCATATTGCAAAACAGGCAAATATGTTGAATAATGTATTGGATGCGGTAATCGGAACTGATTTTAATCATCGAATCAACTATTGGAACAAAGCTGCGGAGAAAATTTATCTTTGGAAAGCCGAAGAAGTGATGGGAAAATCCGTTTTAGAAATTCTTAAGACGGATTACCTTAGCCTAACAACTGATCATGTAATAGAAAAAGTAAATTTGGAAGGTAGTTTTATTGGAGAAGTAGTTCAGTTTGCAAAGGATGGTAACGTCCGAAATATTGAAATCAACCAAGTTCTGCTAAACGATGAAAGTGATTTGCCGATTGGTTACATTGCAGTGGGAAGAGATATTTCTGAACGCTTGAATGCCATGAATCATATCAGAGAATCAGAAGCAAAACTCACTCAAATCATTGAATCTGCAATGGATGCAATTATTAGCATTGATCAATCTAAAAAGATCATTCTTTTTAATGGAGCTGCGGAAAAAATGTTTGGATACCAAGCTTCGGAAATCATTGGACAACCCTTAGATGGTTTGGTTCCACTCGGATTTCGCAATCAACATGAAAGTCATATTGATTCATTTTCTAAAACAGGAGTGAGTCGTCGAGCTATGGGAGCTCTTGGTGAAATTCGCGGGCTTCGATCCAATGGAGAAGAGTTTCCTATAGAAGCATCCATTTCACAAATCTCTGTAAAAGGTGAAAAATTATTCACAGTGATCCTAAGAGATGTCAGCGTTCGAAATTTATCAGAATCAAAAATTCAAAAACTATTACATGAAAAGGAAAACATACTGAAAGAAATTCACCATCGTGTGAAAAATAATATGAGTTCCATCTTTACGCTTTTAACTCTACAGGCAAGGGCTCAGTCTGAAAGTAATGTACAAACTATTTTATACGAAGCGGCCGGTCGTATCAAAAGTATGATAGTTTTGTATGACAAATTGTATCATTCGGAAACTGATAACACGGTTTCTTTACAGGACTATTTCCCGACAATTTTCAAAGAAATTGTAAACATCTTCCCAAAAGTTGTAGAAGTAAAGATGGATATTTTGGAAGAACCGATTGAACTAAATGCAAAACTTCTTTCTTCACTTGGGATCATCCTGAACGAACTCATTACTAATTCAATGAAACATGCGTTTGGAGAAATAACAAATGCTGAAATCGGGCTAAGAATCTTTCGTGAAGGTAAAAAAATATTTTTAGAATACTCTGATAACGGAGTAGGGATACCGGAATCAATTTCATTCGATCACTCACCTGGGTTCGGATTACAATTGATTGGGATGCTTGTTGATCAGATCGAAGGTAAAATTAGCATTGTTAGAAACCCAATGTCTAAATTTCTTTTAGAACTATCTGTTTGAACTATTATAGATTCTTTTCCAAAAATATTCTAATTTTAAGAAAATAGATACGAATTTATTGTTTACCAACTCTTGGGTTCGGCTCCCATTCTCACATGGGCCAACTCCAATTCTTCGTGGTATTGTGTTATTCAATTCCATTTCTAGTGATTCTTTTTCCTATCGGTTTGTCTTTCTCTTACATCTTTAAGATCACAGGTCTTGATCGCTGGTCGAATCGGATCAATAATTATCTGGGATATTTTTGGTATCGTTCTTTTTTCCTACTCACTGGTAGAACATTAGATTTCAAACAAGGCAACTGGGATCCCAATGGGAACAATCGTTTTTTAATTTGTAATCATACAAATGCGATGGAAGTCCCACTCATCGTTGCTCTTCCTTATTTGTCGAATTCAAAAGATGTAAAGTTATCTTATCTAGGTGGAGATATCATTCAAAGGTATAAAATCATTCCACTTATGATGCATAAGACAATTGTAGAAGCAGTGATTTATTCTGAGAAAAAACCGAATTTCAGAAATTTCAAAACTGATGTTCTCAGAGTTTTAAAAACAAGGTCTATCTTTTTGTATCCAGAAGGAGAAAGGACTTTTACAGAAGAAATCAAACCGTTTCAAACTGGTGTGATGAAGATTGCATATAAATTTAATGTTGATTTGGATGTATTCGTTGTTAGCGGGATGATGGGGTATTCCAACCTTCCCGAATACTCTTATTTGAAAAAAACAAAAACTGTATATTTCCACTTTTGCGGTTCTATTAAAGCAAAAGATTTTTCTACTTTTGAATCATATTTATCAGAAGCAGAAACACTCATGAGGAATAAAAAGAAGGAAATTGAAGAGTTGGAAAAAGCTGCCGTTATAGCATAACGGCCAACTTCTATTTTTTATTTTGTTAACGTTTTTGTAAATGCCACTAGTTGGTCTAGGGCGGTACCCCATCCATCCATAAAGCCCATGTCTTCATGTTGTTTTTTTGTTTCAGGGTCTTTGTGTTTGGCAATTGCTTTGTATTTTGTCGCAGTTCCAATTGACTCCATTGTAACGAATGCAGTCATGAAACTATTTCCAGAAGGTCTAAAACCTGAAAGTAGGCTGTCGGTGAAAACCAATTTTTCTAGTGGAACCACTTCCAGAAAACAGCCGTTATTTGGGAATTGGTTGCCTTCAGGTGATTGCATCAAAGTGTAAAACTCGCCACCAGGTTTTAAATCGATCCGACAATCAATTGTTTTCCATGGAACAGGAGTAAACCACTGTTTTAACTGTTCTGGTTTTGTCCAAGCATTCCAAACCATTTCCACTGGTACTTCAACGATTCTTTCCAACACCAAATCCAATTCGGGATTGATTGTTTCATTTGATTCTAACTTCATGTTTTCCCCCGCGTTTTTAATAAAAATGAGTCCAATTGGTTTAACCTAGTTTCCCATTGTGACTTTTGTAACTGTAACCAATTTTCCATTACAGAAAATGGATTTTGGTTTAAATAACAAATCCGAACCCTTCCAACTTTTTCCGTATAGATCAGTTGGGAAGATTCCAAAATATCCAAGTGTTGCATAAAAGAAGGCATTGCCATCGAAAATGGCGATGCCAAATCACTCACACTTGTTGGTCCAATTCCTAAACGTTCGATGACTTGTCGCCTTGTCGGATCCGATAAGGCATGCAAAACAACATCAATGCTGTAGTTCCTTTTGACCATATTGGCATTCTAATAAATTTTAATACTTAGGTCAATACCTAAGTATTAAAATTTTGAATTTTTAAAAGTTAGTTTTCGACGAGATCTATTTCCATTTGATGGAAAAGGTAAGTTGATGGAAAATTCCAGCCCCAGTCCTAAGAACACCAGTCCCAAATTCCAATCCCTTTTCTTTGGAATTCAATGGATCCTGACCATTGGATGGATCGCAGTCTTTGTTGGTTCGGCTTCAGCTTTTTTCCTTGTGGCACTAGAAAAAGTAAGTCAGTTACGTGATTTACATTCCTCGTTGGTTTATTTTCTTCCTTTGGCGGGATTCACCATTGGTTGGTTTTATTTTCACTATGGAAAAAATGTAAGTAAGGGGAATAATCTACTCATTGAAGAGATTCATTCTCCCACTTCGATCATTCCGATTCGAATGGCTCCATTGGTATTTTTTGGAACTATCATAACCCATTTATTTGGTGGTTCTGCAGGGAGAGAAGGGACCGCTGTACAAATGGGGGGAGCTATTTCCCATCAGCTGGTTCGTTTGTTTCCCTTAAGAATTAAAGACCAACAAACTTTGATTATACTAGGAATTAGTGCGGGATTTAGTTCAGTATTTGGAACTCCATTGGCAGCTACTATTTTTTCTATTGAAGTAATTCGACTTGGAGATTATAGATGGAATTTACTTTTTCCTTCTTTGGTAACAGCTTATCTTTCGCATTGGGTTTGTTTGTTTTGGGGAGTTGGTCATTCTCATTATCCAAAAATTCCCGTCGACTTAAATGGAATCGTCATTGTTTTTTTAGTGGTCATTGCAATTTTCTCTGGTTTAGTTGCTCGATCATTCAGTTGGTGTGTTCACAATCTGTCTCAATACTTTTCTGATTGGGTAAGGTATCCTCCTCTTCGACCTTTTGTTGGTGGAATTGTCATTATCCTTTTGGTTGGATTTGGACTTAGCCCAATTTATTTGGGTCTTGGACTTCCCACAATTCAATCAGCATTTCAAATTCAATTGCCAATAGAAACTTTTCTTTTGAAGTTACTAGTAACGGTTGTTACGATTGGATCTGGTTTTAAAGGAGGCGAGGTGACACCTTTGTTTTTTATAGGTGCCAGTTTAGGAAATATTTTTGGTTATTTTGATCCCAGTCATTTATCTTTGTTTGTTGCTCTTGGTTTTATATCTGTTTTTGCAGGGGCAAGTAATACTCCTATTGCATCTGCGATCATGGGAATGGAATTATTTGGATGGGAAGCAGGAATTCTTTTTTTTATAGCTACTTGGATCGCTTATATTGTTTCTGGCCATACCAGTATTTACCAGTCGCAACTCATTGGGAAACCAAAACTCTTGAGTAGGTCTTCCGATCTTGGTAAAAAAATATCGGATTTAAAAAAATAAATTTAGGATGAAATTTTCTTCTTTCGATTTGAAAGATCTGAAGTCGGAGAAAAAAATGTGTTATTTCTCTGTCAATCTAAGCTTACATTTTGGGCAGTAAACTCTTGTTTATTGGTCCAGATTTGGAAGCATTGGCACCATTTTAAATTTGTATTCTAAGTCTCTTGCCAGCGCACCACCTAATTCTTCGAAACTTTCAAAAAATACCACCATTTGGGTGTTTTACTGGGATCACTCCCAACCGTCTTAATTTTGTAATGTTAAGTTAGGAGTTTGGCAAAATCCTATTAAATTTTCTAAAAAAAAAATTGTTTTTACAAATTTGAAAATGGGATTACTTTGAATTGTTTCTCCTAATACAAGGCTTAGTTGGAAAAAAAATATGAAAACAAAAATGATCCTTATCCCAATCCTCCTATTTTCCTTACAATGCAGTCGTTTCCAATTTGGATCGAATGCTGCAAACGACCAAACTGCTGGTGCAGTGGTGACTTTTTTGCAGGGAAATATCACAATCCTTTCACAAGGAAAAGAGTCCCAAGCAAAAATTGGAGATGTCGTTCGACCAGGGGACCGGATACTTTCCAAACTGGGAAGGGTCGATTTACAAACTTACAGAGGTGAAGTGATCCGGATCAAAGATAATTCTGATGTATTGTTTAGAGACATCGCTGGAGAAAACCATCCCAATACCGAACTTCATTTATGGGCAGGGAACCTTCTTGTAAAATCAGTAAAACTAAAATCATCACAAAATCTTTCTGTAACTTCACCTACGATGGTGGCTGGTGTCCGTGGAACAGTATTTTCATTTGAATTAGAAAAGGGTTCAGTTCCTAAAGTGAAAGTTTATGAAGGAGCCGTTTCGGTTGCCTTTAAAACTTCCCCTAAACTAGTAGAAATCAATGAAGGACTTTCTGCGGAGAATTACAACCGTTTGGTGAAAACTCTAGAAGAAAATGAAGTAGTTTTGGAACCTGGTGAACGTTTGGAAGTAAATCCAAATTTAAATGAACTTGTGTATTTGATCAATGCAAAAGTGGCAGCCAATGCATTAACAAACGAAGAATTAACAGGTTTTTCCGATTTTGATAATGGTTTATCCAAAAAGGAAAGTGTTGTCACTCCTCAAGAAAAAGCCGAAGCAGAAACTCTTGTTTCCATTCGTTCGGAAACAATTCAAAAACAAATAGAATCACCAAAAGACAACTCATCCAATCCATCTGAAGTAGCGGTTGCGACAATCGAAAAAGAACATGCTGGAAAAAGAGAAGAAGCTTTAAATAAAATTGCTGCTGAAGCTGCAAAAACCGGATTTGATGATGAAGAAGAAATTCACAATCATTATAGTGTTTTGGAAACAATTCATAAATCAAACGGAGATGTTCTTTCTGGTGCCGTTGTTGCTCAGTTAGGTGATGTTTTTATTGTTCATTCGACAAAAGGTGTGTTTCAACTTTCAATTGATGATATTGAATATGTAGAATACAAAAATTTCTCAGTAAAAACCAAATTAAAAAAATAAAGATTCCCGCAGGAAAATATAGGTTTTCTTCTCTTTTTCGTAAATTCACCGAACATCTATGAGACAACTAAAGTCTCTTGGTGTTCGGTTTTCTCATCAAAAAGTAACAGTGATCAGTTGGATGGCTGATACTTGATTTCATAAAAGCCAAAAAAACTCTCTACCAAATGGGAGATCTCAACCTAATGCGACAAAGTAAATTGTAGATTTAAGGTAAAACCAGAACTAAAGAAAACGCAATCTTAGTAAAACTACCAAAAATCTGAATTTTGAATATGGAAATTAATTTCCAATTGAATCTAAAATTCAGATTTCAAACCTAAGAAACGGTAATCTATTTACAAAATATAGAAAACACCTAAGATCGATCTTTATGAGTATACGCAAAAGGGTTTCTCTTTCCATTGCAGGAATTTTATTTATTGGATTTGTTGTGTTAACCACATTTCAAATCTATCGCACAGCCACTGACCTAAATGCCGAAATTAAGGAAAATTCAAAAGTCACTTCTGAAAAATGGTCTTTTGAAATCCAAGAACATCTCAATGCCATGATGGGTGTGATTCGGGGCTTCCGATTTGCTTTGTTTTATACCTCACCTCCTCGAGAATCTATGATCAGTAGTATGAGAGAGATCCTAGAACGTAACGATGATATTTTTGCTATTTGGCTTTGTTATGAACCGAACGCCTACGAAGGACGAGATATTGCTTTTGTTGGAAAACCTGGCCATGATAAAACAGGGAGATTTATCCCCTATATACACCACACACCGGATGGAAAAATCAGTTTGGAGCCATTGGTGGATTACGATAATCCGAATGGAGCAGGGGATTATTACCTTCAAGTTAAAAAATCAAATAAGGCAAAAGTCTTTGGACCTTACGAATATTTGGCGGGTGGAAAAAAAATTCAAATGATTTCACTTGTTGTACCAATTTATCCAAAGGGAAAATTTTTAGGAGCTGCGGGCATTGACTTAGATATCGCAACACTCCAGGAAAAAATTGGAGATACAAAGCCGTTTCGGGGGCAAGGAAGAATTGCATTTTTGTCATCTAACGGAACTTATGTGATGTATGGGCAAGACCAGACCAAATTAGGAAAAAAAATAGAAAATCCTGATCATCTTAAATATTATTTAGAGAATCTTAAATTGGGGAAAAGTTTTACGATCCAACATGACGGATATACAGATTATTTCTCTCCTTTTCATATTGGAAAAGATCCGCAATTTTGGGCATTACAAGTAAGTATCCCTGATTCTATTTTTAGCGATCAAATTACAAAGGTTATTCTTAGTTCCACTTTGATCTCCATTGCTATTTTAGTCGTGGTTCTGTTTTTTCTTAACTTTGTATTTAAAAAACAAATCAGTACTCGTTTGGAAAGGGCGATGGAATTTTCATCTCAAATTGCGAATGGAAACTTGGCTATCAATGCAGAGGAAATTAACCAGGATGAAATTGGTAGTTTACTACATTCAATGAATCGAATGAAGAATAGTTTGGTTTCTATCATTGCCGACATAAAATCCACCGTTGAAAAACTAGGCAGCCAATCGAACAAGATGGCGTCCACTTCACAAAACCTTTCTGACACATCACAAGCGCAAGCTTCTGCCGCTGAAGAATCCTCCGCTGCTATTGAAGAATTATCTGCTTCAGCTGATAATGTTGGTAAGTCGATGGAAGATGCTGTTGTCAAAATGAAAGAGATCGATAAATCAGTGTTAACTCTTAGGGAAGAAGTCCAAAATATAAATAAGGAAATGGAGTATCTCGCTAAGTTTGCTTCTGAATCGAGAGAACATGCCGTAGTGGGTGAAACTGCAATGAATGAATCCACAAAAGCCATGGAAGACATCGGAGAAAAAGCTGAACGAATTAGTGAAGTATTGGATATCATAACGGAAATTTCTGAAAAAACCAATCTACTCGCCTTAAATGCTGCAATTGAAGCCGCAAGAGCTGGTGATGCAGGAAGAGGGTTTGCTGTCGTTGCAGAAGAGATTGGGAAACTAGCATTACAAACCGGTGCTTCGGTAAAAGAAATTGGCGATCTTGTTATCTCTACAAACTCAGCTGTCGAAAATGGAAACAAAAAGGTGACTGAGGCGGCCCAAGTATTAAATTTACTGAATAGCCGAGTGAAAGAATTTGAAACATCCGCAACAAGGGTTTTGGAATCAGTTCTATTACAAGAAAATAATGCGAAAGACATCGCTCAAAATTCAAATCTACTCACCAACTTGAACTTACAAATTGAAGATGCAGTATTTGAACAAAAAAGGGCAACTGAAGAGATATCCAAAACAATCATAAGTATCTCGAACGGAACCCAAGATGTAGCAACTGGATCTGACCAGTTAACGATTGTTGCTGCAGAAATTGCTTCTCAAGCTTCCTACCTTTCCACTCAGGTAGAAAGGTTTAAGCTCAAGTAATTTTATTAGTTTAAGTTCTTTCAAACAACTCAAATGAACCTAGTATTTGCGGTTCTACTTTTAAATCGCAAATACTGTTTGAAATGTAGCCATTGTAGCTGTTGGACTCAAGTCATATCGATGTAGAGGATCAGTTTCCAGTGGATTATTCTTTTGGTTGCGGATTGCATCGCCTGCCTTAATCACAGTTGCTCCAAACCAAAACGATACATTTTCGAATGGGGTGATGATATAGATAAAGTTTAATTCAGTTGCTACTAGATTCCCTAACTTGGGTTTTGTTGGATTGTATGCTTCGGTATTATAATAATCTTCTGTTGATGCTGTCTCTCCTGTTGCCTTACTTCCAGCAACATAATTATTGTTATCATAATAACCATCTTGTAATTTCACTTTATAATACCAATGTGGGTTGATAATAAAAGTCCCGTAATTTGATGATTCGTATTTTAGATGTAATGAGTAGTCTTTGATATTTTGCCAAAAGACAAGACCAGAGTTTCCATTCCCTGCAAACGGTAAGGAGCCTCCTGCCATTCGTCTTGTTGCAAATAGGGGATTGTAAGTAGCAACGCTAGAATCATTTCGGTTTGGATCACCTGATGCTTGCACATATTGAACTCCTATTCGAAATTCTTTTACTGGAGTATATCCAAGTTGAACTGCAACGATATTTGCTTTGTAACGAACTGCTTCTGAAAGGGGAGGTGGTTCCCCGGTTTTTTGATTTGTTGAGTAAAACCCATTTTGATTTAACCAATCCGGAGTTACTCGTTCTCCATTAAAACCAGTTTGCCAAGCTGCTTCCACCATCCAGTCAATTCCGGTTGTATCAGGAAGAGCGTTATTTTTAGTTCGATTGGTTAGTCGAAAACCTGAGGTATTCAGTTGATCGTCACCACGGTAGTTTCTTGTTTCTGAAAGGGCTGGAGGAGTAGATGCTTTTCTTTGTTGTTTAAATAAACTGTAATTATACAAGTCAATTCCAAGCCAATCGGCTACTTTCCAGTTATAATGAACTCCACCATAATAAGAATCTCCTATACCACCTAACTTTGTTGAATTGTTTGATACAATGCTGTTTGAATTATTTTCTGCTCCGATGACTGAGCCAAAAACGTCCAATGTATGATTGCTGATTTTACCTGTAAACCTAAGTGCATCAAATGAGTTACCGTTTAAGCTATCGTTTCGGGAACCAAGGATCCTACCGTCTCCGAATTCTAAAATTTGCCTGCCTGTCCTTAATCTAAATGCCTGATTCGTTGTTTTTAAATCTAAAAAAGCTTCCCGGATCCCTGTATAATTATTTATTGCAACTTCTCTTTGTTTGGTTGTGTCAACTGTTGTTCCTGCATTTGCAATAGCTGCATATTTCTGTTCCGCATTTCCGCTTGAGACTACCTCGCCTCCCCAAAGGCGTACATCTTGTAATGTAATTTTGAATAGTACATTCTCGTTGATATCTCCTAGGATAAAAAATTGTGTTTGAGTTAACGCGTTGTTTCTGTTATCCGGTGTTGATTTATCGAAATCTGTATTATTCAAGGAATCCACTTTCGGTCGAATTCCAAACCCAACCCGAAACTTATCAGCAAACCAAAGGCTTTTATTCTCTTGGATTGCCTTTCTTTGTTTGCTCGTGACTTGCAAACTTCTCAAATATTCGCCTGATAGATTACCGATCTGTTGGCTTTGGTACCCTTCCTTTTTTTCTTCTTTTGGTTGTTGGGGGAATGGCTCGGAAACTGTCTCTACTTTGGGAGTTGTGTTTGGCTCAGCTTGGGCATAAATACCACTTACTGGGAATCCTACCAGAATGAAGGAAACCGAAAGGAAAAGAAAGGGAGTCAATTTTGATATTCGCTTGCTCATAGGTGAAGTCAGTAATGGAACAAGGTTCCAGTATTACAAACAAAAAATCGCTATAGCAGATAAAAAATCCGTAAAAATGAAATTTATCCTCTATTTAATACCGAATTTTCCCTTTTCTGGTTCTAATTGCAAATAAAAGGCCATATTCGATTTTTTTGGGAAAATCTATCGCTTGGTTATTCGTCCTTTTGTTCGGTTGCGATCGGTTTTTTCGTTTTGAATGGGGAGAAGTGCGACGGGAAAAGGTGTACTTGGGTGAAAGTTAAAGTTGGTGAAAAAGGTAAGTCACTAAATAAGGAAAGTGACTTACCTTTTCGTGCGACTTACCAAAGTGAGCCAGTTCCGAAGGTAACTTGCTCACTTAAGTTCAATTGTTAAAAAAATTCTTAGTTTGAAAAGAATCGTTTCTCTACTTCATCTGGAAGTTTTTGTCCTGTGAGTTTTGCTCGTTGGACAAGTTCCCAGAAATATCGGTATGTGGCTCGGTCATGTAAGTCACCATCATGTTGGATTGGACCCCATTCTGCATCTTGAGCTTTGATTAGAATGTCACAAGCTGTTTGTGTTTCTGCAAAGTTCGGAGCCATTGCATCCAAAATAGATTGGATTTGTGCAGGATAAATGGACCACATACGTAAAAAACCGAATTCATCATGCGCACGTTTCGCATCCGCATAAGTTTGGTAGATGTTTTTTAAATCCAAAGTTACGTTATGAGCAGGAATCACCCCATTCATAAGTGCCGCTGCTACCAAGTTTGATTTTCCACGGCGGAGAAGTTCGTGGTCAAATTGACCAGGAGATTTCATACAAGATGCTGGAATCGCACCATGGTGTCCGGAAATAAAGTCCATTAAACCAAAATCTAAAACTTGTAACCAAGGAAGTGCTGCAATTTCGAACACATCATTTAACGCACCGTGAGTTTCGATGAGTACGTGAATTGGAATTTCTCTTTTGATTCCTGCTTTTTTGCACGCATCTTGAATGTAAGTGATTTGCTCTTTCACCTGACTTGCTTTTGTAGGCTTAGGGATTGTGATGTAAGCAATTACATTTCCTGCTCCCGGTACAAGGATATCAACATCGCCTCGCCAATGTTCGTTTGTATAATCATGGATACGAACTCCACTCATTTTATGTTTGTTCAGTTCAGAGTTTTGGATACGAACAATCATCTCTGCGTGTTCTTTTTCTTTTCCAGTTTGGGCACCGTCTTCGCAGTCCATCGTGATGTCGAAAAGTCCACCGAGTTTATTTTGCAACTCAAGGGCTTTAGTGATGAGTTTTTCAGATCCAGCGAAGTGTTCACAAGCAGGGATGATAGGGAAAGGTTTTTCTCCTGCAAAGAGAGCTGATTGCGGGTGAGTCAGTGCCATTTAGTATACCTTTTTCGGATTTTTTTACCAAGTTTTGTGAATTTTGCCTGTCGTCCAGGAATTAATGCCAAAATCCGAATGGAACCAATTCTAGGAAGAAACTCACTTACCTTTTCGAGCTCCTTTCTAAATCTAGGGACTTTCTTTTGTTTGGGGCGAACCCGCTCGTCCCTCGGGGCCGGGCCAGTCCGGGCTTCGCCTTCGGCTCCGGTCGAAAATTCGACTTCCCCTTCCTGTCCCTTTCGCAAAACTGACTATCAATTTGGATCCTGATCATATATACACACCGCCAGGTGGTCCTCCCCCTCCAAACCCCAATGTAAAATTTCTTTTTGAAAAATGGGGAGAATCTGCCATTCGCCAACTTGTCTCCGATTTTTATGACCTGGTTGCTCATTCTGAAATTAAATGGATGTTTCAGGGGGATTGGGATTTGGCCAAAGAGAAACAAGCGGATTTTATGATCCAAGTGTTAGGTGGTCCAAGTTATTATATAGAAAAATGGGGACCTGCTAGGATGAGGATGCGCCATTTTGTTTTTCCTATTTCTGAAAAGGAGAGGGAAGTTTGGTTTCGTTGTTATGACGAAGCCTTACAGAAGTTTGATTTTGAACATGATGACAAAATTGATTTTTTATACTTTTTGGACGGTTTTAGTGCATGGATGGTAAATCGGAAAGATTCTAATCAGTAAATGGCTCCATTAGCGAGTGTTAAAAGGTTTTTCTTTTCCGATTTGATTTATCCAAGGAATTCGGAAGCTAAATTAGTTCTTGTATAAATTGAAGTTACCTCAATGGTTTGTGCATACTTCCAAATAGTGAGACCTTATGCTTTCAAAATTTATCACTTCGGTTTTGTTCCTTACCTTGTTTTCTTGCGCAAGTAGGGGTATTCCATTAGAAACTCGTTTACATACAAAATCGAATATTTCTCTTCAGTGTCAGACGATAGAGACTGAAATCAGAACCTTTAGAGTTTTATTTCTACTCCCAATTTATCATTCTCAAAGTTTTGAAGCAACAAGTAACGGTTATGTGATCGAAACAAAATCTTATGCAAAACCTTTGGACATCATCATCACAACTTTGGGTTTTCTTTTTTCAGTAAATTCCTCAACGGATTATATTCGTTCCTGTCCTTGGGAGCAAGTGGAAAAATCGATGAAAGGGAATGGTGACGGTGAAAATAACTTGGAAAAATCGAAACTTGCTTTTTGGAAACCGGTGGGAAGTTCTGAACCAATCGAATCTATTTTTTTTGAGTCGGACGACTATAGATTAAACGAAGAATCTATTAATAAACTGGTTGTTTTAGGCCAAAAGATACTAAAACCCGAAGAAAAAGTGCAGGTGATTCTATATGGGAAAGTCAACACTGTGGGTGATGTAGGTTTCCAAATTCGACTTCTTAAACGTCGTTACGATGAAATTAAATCAAAGCTTTCAAAAGAATCGTCGATTGATACCAATTCAATCATCCCAATTATTGGTGAAAAAGAAAATTCTGCAGATTCAAAATCTAATTCTACAATACAAATTTATTTATTAAAGAATTAATCAAAAACCCACGCGGAATTGTAATTTCGTTTGGGTTTTTTTGTCTAATTGTGGTTTTCTAAAAGTTTTAGGATAACAGCCTTTTGTGCATCCAATCTGTTTTCTGCCTGAGTGAAAATGATTGAGCGATCGCTTTCAACCATCTCTCTCGTGATTTCATAACCTGCATGGATAGGCATATCATGCATCACTTTTGCTTTTGTGTTTTTTAAGAGTTCCGAATTAACCTGATATGGCATCATCAATTGAATTCTTTCTTCTTTTTCTTTTTGAAACTTTGGGTCATTAAAATATTCCATATCCACCCAAGTATCTGTATAAACATAATCTGCACGAGTCACAGCTTTTTTGACATCTGTTTCCCAGGAAATAGTGCCTTTCTTTTTTGCTCGTTCTATCGATTCTTTGACAATAGAATCATCTGAAGCAATCGGTGTTACAAGTGTTAAGTGGATTTCCAGAGCGGCAGTGATTTCAATGAGAGAGTTTGCTACATTATTATGTACGCCAATATAGCATAGATTTTTCTTCTGCCAGTCGTTTGGTGAATCCATTACTATAGTCAGTATATCTGCAAGAGATTGGCAAGGATGAAATAAATTGCAACATCCATTGATCACAGGCACTGTTGAACCAGATTTTAATACAAGAAGATCTTCGTGTTTTTTGAGTCGAGCCATAATGATGGCAACATTACTAGAAAGATACTTTCCTTCGAAATCAATATCAGAAAGTAGGAAGTTGGAAGCCATCCAATCTAGAAAAATTGCGTGTCCACCAAGTTCAGTCATTCCTGCTTCGAAAGATACCCTGGTTCTTGTTGATGTTTTTTGGAATAACATTGCAAGAGACCGCCCAGCCATATGTCCCGAAAAATAAACGCGATTTTTCTTTACATAGACTGCAAACTCGAGGAGTTCTCGGATTTCTCCGTCGCTCCAATCTTGCCAAGATATCAAATGTTTGACTTGGGACATAGCTTTCCCCACTAATATCGGATCAGATTGGATCCAAATCGAGAGATTCTCGTTAGAAACTAACCTAGAATCCTGATTTTTTTAAGCTTTAGGCTGCCGATTCTGCAATTGACCTGGCTATGATAAAATTAGGTAGGATAAGTTCTTCTGAAAATTTGATCCCGAAGAGGAGTCCTTGGTCAGTTTCTTTCATCCAGGCAATTTTGCCTTTGAATGAAATACGAGATCTAGTTAAGTCACTTTCAATGATTCCTGTGACAAGGTCTCTGTCTTTTATTTGGATATCCTGGTCGACCGAACCACTCACCCCAAGTTCCGAAATATTTCCAATTTTTGCGAGTAGGAATTCCGGCCTTTCATTAATAGAAAAGAGTTTTAAGACCAAATCATCCCAGTCCAAAGATTCAATTCGATCGGTTCGTCTTGTATTTAACATATGTAGCTCCTAAAGATCTAAAGCAACTATAAGCATAAATCGTGCCAATAGAGTCAGGGAGTTACTTTTTACAGTTTGTCACTTTGTCGCAATTTTGGTGCCATTCATTTGACTAAATCTGTTTGTTTTCGACGAATTCCTTGGAGCAAGCTGCTCTGTAAATCTTCCAAACTGCTTAATCTCGATGCATATTAATATTATTCCAAATTTAGACTCAATGTATAATAATTCCAACTTGCCGATTCTGAACAAATCTCAGCATTATCCGTTAGAGGATCGATATGCTCAAAAAAATATTTACACCTTTTCTTTTTTCCCTTTTATTCTTGGCGTTCGCTAATTGCGGACCTTCACCTGAAACCAAAGATTTGCAAGTGAAAGCAAAACAAATCATTGGTGCACTTCCTGCAAAAATGCCTGGTTCGGAAAATGATAGTCAGGAACTAATTTCACTCGGTAAAAAACTCTATTTTGAGAAAAAACTTTCCCTTAATGAAACGCAATCTTGTAACTCTTGTCACAACGTGGAAGGAAAGGCAGCAGGAGTAGACAACCTTTCTACATCTCCCGGTGCATTCGGAAAAAATGGAGATAGGAACTCACCGACTGTGCTTAATGCAGGATTCCATTTTGTACAATTTTGGGATGGTAGAGCAGCTGATTTGAAAGCACAAGCTAAAGGTCCAATTCTTAACCCAGTGGAAATGGCAATGCCTTCCGAAAAGGAAGTTTTGAAACGAATTAACGAAGATTCTGAATACCCTGCATTATTTGCAAAAGCTTATCCAAATGAAAAAAATGCAGTCACTTACGACAATTTGGCTGGTGCGATTGCTGCTTTTGAAAGAACGCTCGTGACTTCTTCACGTTTCGATGATTTTATCAATGGAGATCATAAGGCCATTTCGAAAGAAGAACAAGAAGGGTTTAAAAGTTTTCTTTCTGCTGGATGCACTTCATGCCATTCTGGAAATCTACTTGGTGGTAATTCTTACAGAAAAATTGGTTTAGTGAATGAATACAAAACTGCTGACCTTGGACTTTACAATGTAACTAAAAAAGCTGAGGATAAATTTTCCTTTAAGGTTCCAAGTTTAAGGAACATTGCTTTGACTGGCCCTTACTTTCATGATGGCCAAATCAAAACCTTGGATGAGGCAGTTCAAAAGATGGCATTCCATCAGTTAGGTATCAAGCTCTCTGATGAAGAAACCAAAAAAATTGTTCTCTTCCTTGGAACACTTTCGGACAAAACACGTATCAATTAATTCATTTCTTTGTATTTGAATATCCTTGGATCCCTGACAGCATTTGTAGTGATCCAAGGAGCCATTTTTCCAATGCACGATGCCTAAGTGCAATTGGTATCGGTTGTAAGTATTCTTTAAAGGCTTTTGAACCTAATATCCGAATAACGGATATCATTTGTGCTGAAATTACCCTTAAAATTGGGTTGAACTCATTCTTGTCACTATCTAGCTGCAGAGCGTCTGCCAACCTGATTTCATAATGTTCCCAAAGCAATAGATATCTCTGTTCCAAATCTGGACTGTCCATCCATGGATGAAAACCCGGCAATGATTCGATTAAAACTTCTGGGTCAATCGATTGAATTAAGTTCCAAAGAAACTGTTTGAATGCTTCAAATAAAGAATCTGTTTCTTTTCTAGCCAAAAGACATCTAATCAGTTCATCACAGAATAAAATTTCATCCTGAAATGCGAGGTCTTCTTTCGATCGAAAGTATGTGAATAGGGTTTTGACAGAAACATCTGCTGAATCTGCAATTTCAGATACGGTAACGGCTGAATACCCCTTTTCCTGGAACAATAGTTTTGCCGATTGCAAAATGGAGGTTTGAATGCTCTGTTTTTTTCTTTCTCTAAGTGGTAATCTGAGGATCATCTTGCTCATTGGGGTTGATTTTCTCTACTTTGGGCCTGCGAGCCAACCAGAATCGTCAAAAATAGAATCTTTGGGTTAGTTCAGTTTTTGGAAAAAGTGAAGTGGTATAAAAAGTAACTTACTTTAATTAGAAAGTCAATTTATTTTTACAGCGACTTTCTTTAGTAAGTGAATGTAAAAATAAAGCGATTTACTTTTTATAGTCAAATAAAATAATCTCCCTGAAAGAAAAATATACTTTTCCCACCAGAATTGGAAAAATAATTGGAATATGTCTCAAACTCTTCGCGATCAGCTTTTCCTTTGGATGAAATCTCATGTTTACCGTTATTCAGAAGTACCGTTTCGGCTGGCGAGCGGATTAGAATCTCATCATTATTTTAATTGTAAGGAAATTACCCTTCATCCGGAGAGACTTGCCGTTCTTGCTGATTGTTTTGTAGAGGAAATCATTCCAAAACTAGGATTGGAGTTCCAAGCAGTGGGTGGATTGACACTCGGAGCAGACCCATTAGCTTATTCGATTGCTTTGGCGTATCAAAGGAAAGGGAAACTCATTTACCCACTTGTTGTTAGAAAGGAAGCGAAAGGACATGGGACCGGCCAACAAATTGAAGGTTTTTGGAAAGAAACTAAATCTTGTTTGATAGTGGATGACGTGATTACCACTGGAGGATCAACTCTCAAAGCAGTCCAAGTATTACGAGAAGCAGGAATTTCGGTCACCAAAGGAATTTGTATTTTGAATAGAGAGGAAGGTGGTGCAGAAAATTTAGAAAAGTCTGGAATCCAGATGGAATCAATCTTTCGTAAAAGTGAGTTTTTTAAATGAGTGCAAAAAAGATATTTCTATATGACGTAAAATTGTTCAGGAACAAGTTAATAAAGAGAACTTGGGCAGTCATTTCATTGTTTGTCGTTTTTGTCGCATATAACAGCCTCCAGGTTCCCAAAGAGGGGAGGTTACAGTTTTTTACAATTTTTCTTCCTTTGTTAGCATTGTTCTTTTGGTTTTTGAGAAAAAACTATTTAAAACAGATTGAAATTTTATCATCAGGAAAGATTGAAATTGAAGGTGGCTCGCTAAAACAATTTGATTCTAATGGAAATTGCGCAAGTATCAGGATAAAGGATTTAGAACAAATAACCACCGATAAGTTTCGTGGTTATGACCGAATTGTATTGGAAACAAAAGAGAAAATTCATCCTATCGTGAATATAGAATCACAAGATGAGTTGGTATCCATATTAGAAAAAGAGTCCGGCGTTAAGAGGCTTGTTGATTTAACAGAGGATAGATTGTGGAATTTGAAAACACCTCTGTATTTTGTTCCAAGTTTACTCGTATTAGTAGTTACTTACATTCCGTTCATTAAAAGTAAGTTCCCGATTCTATCACCGGAATTTTTGGGTTTGTTTTTTAATGTGAATTTAATTATATACTTACTGTATTTACCTGAAAAACAAAATCACACGATCAGTCAGTTTTCTCTAAAAAGGAGAATGATATTTATTAGTTTGGTAGTATTTTTCTTTCAGGTGTATATCCAATTGGATAAGTCGGGCTGGCTTAAAAACTAAGATCAACTTTCTTGTTTTGATCCAACACTTTGCCTAAGTAAATTCAGTTTTGCTTGGGCATATCGTCTCAGTTCTATCATTTCTGTGGCATATCTTTTCAAAAGATTATCTTGCTCCATTCGATTCTCCATTAATTGCAGAGTGTCTCGAACATATTTAATATCTTTTTCTTCTTTTAATTTGCCTGTTTGTATTAGTTTTTTGACCACATCAAATTCATACTTTCTAAAATGAACTCGTAATAAGAACTCAGTTGAAAAGTTTTCTTTGGCTTTGACCCAATTCTGGTCAATTTTTTCCTTTGGCCCTTGTTCTTTTAATTGGTCGACGGCCCGTTTAGTTGGGTCCATGTCTCGAGCTGATGTTGCATTCGCTAATTCTTCTGCTGCATTGATTTCATCTTTGAAAATTTCTTGGAGTTTGTTTCTCCGCCACTGGTCAGTGTATTCATAACTTTGCGCCGTGAGCATTCGTTGAAACTCTTCGAGCATTACTGAAACATTGATGGAACGTCCAAGAGGAGTGTTATTAAATTCTTTGATTTTGGGAAACAACTCTCTCGTTATTTGAAATGCAGATTTTCTTTTATAATTACTTGCTTCGTATAGCTTTTCTAACGAGTCCTCTGAATGTTTTTTTAGTTCATTCAGAATGAATGGTTCGGCAAATACATAAGCGTCTTCACCATAAACAAATAAATTTGGATCTGGTGCAACAACTGATACGATAAAAATATAATGGCTGTCTCTAAGTGCTGTCAGAAGTTTTCTTAAATCTTCTTCCGTTCTGGAAAGTTGGGAAGACCAGATTCGTAAGTGTGTATCGGAAGTAGGGATTTTTTCTCTTGATTCGAGGTTTTCTTTTCGAATCATATCTGCCAGTTCCAAACAAACTTTGATACTTCCCGCCATAAATAAAAGTTACAGATAGCACCTTTTCGGTAAAGAATTATTCATATTTCAATTCTTTTGAAATATTCATCTGTTTTAGAAAATAGAAGGGTATCAAGCAAATTATAAATGTAATTACGGGTATTAATATCGGGAGTTTTACTACAAATGAGAATGGGTATTGAAAATCGAGAACCCACCCAAAGGCATTTCGATTGATTCCAAAAATGACGATTGGCGATAAAACGATACTATTAAGAATCCCAGATAAAATTCCAAAAGAAACAAGAAATAATGCCTGGTAGTAGATCATTTGAAACATTTGAAATGAACTCATTCCTATTGATTTTAATCCAGCTAACATTTGTGATTTTTCCCTGATAAAATAAACGAGTGAAGTTGTCAGTGCCAAAATCGAAATTATTAGCGCAGATACCTTTAAAGTATCTAGTATTGAGAACACTTTGTTCATTCCTTCGAGATAAAGTTTTTTTAATTCCGCTTGGTTTATATACTTTAAATCGTATTTTTTTGTTATTTTTCTTAGTTGTCTGATTGTATCTTCTTCTGATCTACTTTTGTTCCGTGTGATTCTGATAGAGTTTAGAAATCTAACTTTAAAATTTTTCTGAAAGAAAGAGTAGTCCATCATGATGGTACCCCGTTCTGAAAAAAAATGTTCTTTAGTATCCTGAATTCTTATCTGTAATTGAGGTGTTTTTTCTGTATTGATGGTGATCAAATCGCCTTTGCAGATATGATCCAAAAAACATAAGTTGTTTGAGGCAATAATTTCGTCTTTGTTGTATTGGTTTGAAAAGTCGAACACGTGTAAGGTATAATATTTTCCGTTCACAATAAATTTGGAATCAATGTAAAAAGGTTCAACTGCTGAAAAGGTTGGATCATTGGCCATTGTTTCTAAAAGAAAAACAGGAACACCTGGTTCTCCTGAGTTCAATTTTTTTTCGTTGATCAGTGAAAAGTCTGATTTGTTTTCTTCATTGACCCAACGAACAACGGATTGTTCATAACTTTCTGTGAGGCTCGTGAGGGTTAGGACAAGAGAGCTCGATAACATGATGGTTGATGCGGTGAGTCCATGTTTCCAAGGTTCGGATTGAATTTCTTTTAGTCCAATTTTAAAGCTAGGGTGAAATCGGATCTTTGATAAAAGTTTGTCTATCTTATGAATCGCAAAAGGTAAACATAAAAAATTTAATAATACAAAGGCGAATATAATGAATCCTATACCGATCATTCCTGGAAAGATTTGTTTTGCGATTTGAAAAAATCCTAAGTAAATTCCAAGAGACAAGGAGGCGAGGGAAATTAGAGAGTTCGAAAATTTTGATAGTCCAAAGAGGTTAGTGGGATTTGTAGAATCCTTTTCCCTAATCAAATCAATGGGCAAAATTTGAAAGGTTTTGTATGAATTATAAATTGATGCGATGATGGAGCCAACGACGGAAATAGTCAGACCTGATAAGATGACAGAGACTGGAATGTTTTGGTAAGAACTGATTTGGTTGGCATCAGTGATTGTGTTTACCGTTGTTAAGAAGTTTGTGTTGGCAACCAAAATTCCTAATATAACTCCAGCGATCCCGCCTAAAGTTCCAATGACTATGGCTTGTGTAAGGAATAATAAAAAGTTATTTTGTTTACTGGATCCAATGGATAAAAATATTCCAAATTCCTTTTTTCTAGATAAAAAAAGGCCCGTAAACATATTCGAAACCATAAAAAAAGATATCAGGACAGAGACCAGTGAAACAATTGTTAGGTTTATTTTTAAAGAACTTAATACAACGCCAGCTCGTTCTATAATTTGGTTTTTTGATTCAAAAGTCCATTCATCCGATTTTATGATCGGTATCTCTGGTAATTGTGTTTGGTTTACTTCATTGATTAGCCAAATGGATGTAAGTAGTTTCTGTTTGTCACAGATGGATTGTAGTCTAGTGATATCCATGACGAGAAAAATTCCTTCCATTGGTAAAATATCAAAGTTGTCTTTTTGCAGTTGGATATCTGTTTCACAAATAGACAAAGTGATTTTATCCGTATGTATTTTCAATTGCTCGGCAAGAGCTTGGCTGAGTAAATATTTTGGAATTTTTTCTATTGGTTCTTTTGTGGTATTAGTTATCTTTGTTTGTAGGATGTCTCTTCCAATGACAGGGATACTTTGGATTTGATTGTTTGTAGATGAATACGTGGCTTTGGTTTGTAATTCGGGTTCAACCCGAATGTTTTCCGGAACATTAGATTCTACTATTTTCAAAAATCGATCATCTGCCCCTTTGTATTGGTTATTGGCTACATACCTTCCCATAAAATTTTCTGAAGAATAACCTATCATCTGGTCTAATACACTTTTTTCAGCTCTCCAAGCGTTGATTTGGGTGCTTACAAATAAGGCAATTCCAAGGCTAATACCAGAGATTGAGAGTATCATTTTTGGAAAGTGGTCTTTAAAATACCCAAGTATAAATGAATAATAAATCATTTTCATTTTGATTTGATTTTACCATCTAACATCCGTAAGTTAATGTCTCCCGATTGACCAATTTGTTCATTATGTGTAACAAGAAATACGGATATACCTAGGTCTTTTACACATCGACTGAATAATTGCATAATCATTTCCGAAGAATGGGAGTCCAAGTTACCAGTTGGTTCATCGGCAAGGACTAATTTTGGTTGGTGCACAATGGCTCTTGCAATTGATACTCTTTGTTTTTCTCCCCCAGACATTTCTTTAGGGGTGAATTCTTTTCTATGATCCAATCCGACCAGGGAGAGGACCTCTTTTGCCTTGGATTCAGCAATCTTTTTCGTTGTGCCGGAAAGATAGAGGGGCAAAGAAACATTTTCTATGGCTGACAGATAAGGGAATAAGTGAAAAAATTGGAAGACGATTCCTATTGTTTTTCGTCTGAAAATGGTAAGGTCTTTTTCTGTCGCTCCATTGAGTTGGTTTCCAAATACATTGATTTGTCCAGAATCTGCAGATTCAATGGCTGAGAGTAGGTTTAGTAGCGTTGATTTCCCACTCCCTGAAGGACCCATTAGCGTAACGAGTTTTTTCTCAGCGATTTCGAATGAAATATCATTCAAAACAGGGAAGGTTGTTTCTCCTTGTCGGAAACTTTTGTTTACATTTTTGATTTGGATGGCCGTTTTGATGACAGACTCTTTTTTTTCATTGCTCACGAAAAATAACTTCCCATATATAAGACAGTCAAGAATATCAAGATTAAGGTAAAACTGATTGTTAGCACGTATATTTTTCATACTAATTGTTTCAGTTTTAGTATTCGGTAAGTCGCAGGCTTGGACTTCTATTGCGGAGTTTACCGAGTCTGGAGAAATTTTCGTTTCTGAAAATAATTCCGAAGAACCACCTAGCGAAGAAGAGGGTTTTATTTATATTCCCACACTTCCCGTTTCCATTTCCATCATACAATTTTACTCTTTCTCAATCGCTGCTTTACTTGCACCTAATATCGTTTCTATTAAGTTCCCGGATCGTCGGGGATCTCCCAAATTCACATAACAAACTTATTTCTTTAAAATTTAATTTTTGAGGTAGTTATGTTAGAAGATGAAAGAATTTCAATCTTCAGATCGATCTTGGTAGGTATATCTGCGCTTTCGCCGCTTGCTATATTCTTATTTTCTAATTACGATGTATTGTCGGTTGACTTTCCCATTTTGGTTGGGCTTGTCATCCAAGCCTATATCGGTTTTTCTTCTTTTATGTTGGTTCAGTCTTATGAACCGAAGGAAAAAAACAAAGTCACCATAGGGTATGTTATTTTCTGGTCTGCCCTTGGAGTTTGTTATTTATCAGGGAAGTCGCTCATTCTTCCCATTGCCTTGGAAGTAACATCTTTTTCCACAATTCTGATCTATTCAGGAACTGAGTTTGGAAAAAAACAGATCGAAAGTTTGGGATCTTTACTACTGGCTTCCGGTATTGCCGCTTTGTTTCTTTCCGCCTGGGTTATGTTACCCGATGGAGATAATGTCGGAATTATCTTACTTTTAATAGGGCTTTTGATCAAATCAGGTTTTTCTGGATTCCATTTGTGGATACCTAAGGTAAATGAAGGTGGTCCATCTCATGCGCTGGGTTCCTTTGCAGGGGTTCTTGAAGTCTTCCCTTTGTTATTGTTCTACCGGTATGTGCTTCCAAATCAATTAGATCCAATCATTTATCAAATTTTGTTTCCGCTTGCTGCATTAGGAATTTTTTTTGGCGGTATTACTAGTTTCTTTCATAAAGATCCAAAAATATCATTAGCATATAGTTCTGTGGAATCGATTAACTTCCTATGGTTATGTTTGATCATTGCTGGGATGTTTCAATTTTCGGTTGATTCAGAATTGATGAATTTGAGTAACTCGTTTCGAATTTTGTTTTTTCTTGGATTGTTCCATCATTCATTTTCCAAAACATTTCAATTGTTTTCAATCGGAATGGTTGCAAGGCTTAAAAATTCCAGTTCAAGCGACGAGTTAAAAGGAATTGGAAGATTGCTGGGAATCTCTCCATTGTTAGTTGGAGCAGGAACTTTTAGTTATGCAGTTCTTCCTGGAACATTGGGGTTTGTTTCTGAAGCAACTTACTTTTATCTAAATGCTCGGATTTTGGACATGCCGATCGGACGTTCTATTTTTCTTTTGCCTTCGATGATATTTATTTTCTTTGGAATTGTCCTGGGAGGATTTACACATATCAAATTGTTTTTGAGTTTGTTTTTGTCGATCCCAGGTAAAGACATCAATATCCAACCATTTGGACCACAAAAAAGAAGATGGGTGAAGATTTCTTTATTTAGTTTGTCTTTGGTCATTTTGGGATTTCCATTGGCGATGCCATACTTTGTGAAACTTCCAATGCTTAGCCCATTCGTTGATCCGCAGTTAGCGGAGTGGTTTTGGACTTTATCGATTGTTTCTTATGTAACCATTGGGGCTGTGTTTGTTTTCCGTTTGTATGATCGTTATCAGTTAAAAAAATATGGGGAACAAAAAACAAAAAATTGGGATTGTGGAGGAGGTTATAGTGGTCATGAACTCTCCATACCAACATCTGTTTTTTCTGAACCTTTGAGAAATTCCCTGGGAAGGTATTTTTTAAATAAAGAAGGTGAATCAAAAGTGGATTCTTTTCTGATCAAAGGGATTTCTTCCGTGTTTCGTTTTGGAACACGATTTGTATCGGCTACGAATCATCCAAAAGAAGAAGATGTGAGTAAGTATCTCGCGATCTCTTCTATGTTTTTGATTTTCATCTTCTCACTTTTGATTTTGGGCGATTTTGGAGGTCTCTAGATGAATTCAGTTTTATACTATATTTATCTTTTTGTTTTGTTTCTTGTTCTACCATTTTTGCTAACGGGTATTATCCGAAAGGTGAGGGCTTTTGCGCAAGGAAGGCGTGGCCCTCGGCTTTTACAGTTTTTTTGGGAAGTGGATAAGTCTTTAAGAAAGAATCCTATTTCACATACAAATATATCAGATTTTACTCATTTGGCTCCGAGAGTTGCTTTGTTTTCTTCGGTGATGATTTGGAGTGTTGTTTTGTTTGAATGGGCCCCGTTCATTTTGATCCCATTTTTTCTGGCTTTGTATCGATTCTCTTACGTGAGTTTTGCGATGGAAGGAGCTTCGTCCTTTGGAGGTATGGCATCAGGAAGAGAAATTCTTCTATCTGTGATGGCAGAACCTACTTTTATTTTGATGATACTTGCAGCCCAATCTCATATTGAAATTTCCGTAAGTCCGCAAGGTGCATTGATTGGACTGCTCTTTTTGTCTTTGTCTTTTATTGCCATTCTCGCAGAGCTCGCAAAGCCACCGTTCGACGATCCAAGAACACATTTGGAATTAACGATGGTTCATGAAGCAATGATTTTGGAAGCATCGGGAAAACAGTTGGGAGTCTTTGAATTGGCAAGTTCAATCAAACTTTCTACATTGTTAGTGTTTCTTGTGAAATTGGCACTGGAACATTCGAAGTTGTTTAAAAACGAAGTTTTGGATAGTTTTGCACGTGAACTTATGATTGCTCCAATGGTCATTTTACTTGCTATCATTCTAGGCTTTTGGGAATCAAATAGCGTTCGTAGGAAATGGACTTGGATTCCTGAGTTTATGGGACTTACGTTCATTGCAATTTTAATATTGGGCACTTTGGTTAAGTTGTCTTAAGGATTATTATGATATACGATTTTATATATTTATTATTGTTACTCACCGGAGTTGTTGTTCTAGTTGAGAACAGGCTTAGTAGAATTATTTTTTTCTTAAGCATACAAGGGTTTCTTTTGATTTTCCCTGTTTTACAAACCCACGAAGGTGATTGGACACATGCAATTTCATTAATAGTTATGGTTGTTTTGTTCAAAGGAATCCTTACTCCATGGGTTTTGAATTGGACAGCCAATAAATCAAAAATGAACGAAAGTACGGCCCCGCGCTTTGGATATTTAGCAACTTTATTGTTTATGGTACTTGGTTTGGTTCTTGCTGTGAAGATTACGGAAGGAGTTTCCGTTCTCACGATCCCTGTTCATAAAATCGGACTCATTTACGTAATTTTACTCGTATATGTTGGAATACTTTGTTTCGTTGTTAGGCGGAACTGGCTTGCTCTTATAGCTGGATTTTGTGTTTTTGAAAATGGAATTTTTGTTTTAACTATGGTTCTGGATAAGGGATTACCAGTAGGACTAGAATTTGGTTCCTTTTTAGATGCAATTCTTGTCATTGTCTCTGGAGGAATTTTGCAACTTTCTCCTCATATGCATACAAAGGAGAGAAAAATATGATGAAAGAATTGTTTTATTTCTCTGGCGTTCTGGCCTTTGTAATCATTTTTCTTGTTTCTGTTTTTGCGCCAACAAAAGGACAAACCAGAATTTGGTTGTGGAGTCTTTTGAAAATATGTTTTTTCGGTTCCTTATTTTATTCTTGGTTTACCGATAACATTGTACTCAAGTGGATTTTAATTGAAGCGTCAACTTTGTTCGGGGCTTTGTTAATTTCATCAAGTGGAACGGAACGGTCTTTTCATGTGGGTTGGAAATTTTTATTAATCAATTCTTATGCACTTGGATTGGCATTTTTAGGGATTGTTATCTTGCTTTTTGCTTCCACTCCTTTGGAGAATTTAGATTTTTTAAGTTTGAAACAGGGGTTAGTTGGACAAAGTGGGTTGCTCATTGAAACTGGAATCTTACTCACTGTTTATGGTTACAGTGGAAAGTTAGGACTTGTTCCAAATCATTTTTGGGTTGGAGATACTTATGCTGAGAGTCCAAGTCAAATTTCTTCATTGATTGCATCGTTTGTTCCGGTAAGTGTAGTTCTTGCTGTTCGACCTCTTATTCAATTGGAGCGTGAGATCAATCCGCATATGATCAATGCGGCCAATGGCTTTCTTTTTATTGGGATTTTAACAATTCTTTACTCTACGTTAATATTATTTTCTCGCGAGGACATTCGTAGAATTTCAGCAAAGGTTGCCTTGTTTCATACGGGTATGTTGACTTTGTTTTTATGGTTAGATGTATCTGATGATGTTTTCTATTTTCTGTTAACAACTACAGTGTTAGTGAAACTTCTGGTTTTTCTCTCTATGGGGATTTTACGAATGGATGCTGGGAAAAGAAATATTTCGCAGATATTGGAAAAATCTTCTTTGAGTCATAAAGCTTTATATATGTATTTACTAGCTTTACTCGTTGCTTTTGTTTTTCCACTATCACCCGTTTTTGTTTTGGATTTAAAAGTCATTGAAATAGCCATCAAACAAAAGATGTTTTTTTTGTTTTTGTTTCCTATTATGGGGGCTGTCTTTTTCTTTATTGCACTCAACAAAGTACTACCTTTGGTTCGATTGCCTAACCGGAATTTTGAATCAAGTGTATATGGAATACTCCAAACTAGATTAGTATTCTTTTGGTTTAGTTTTTTATTCACCGTAGTGATTGGAACATACGGTTTAACATACTTGATGGCAGAGCATATATGGAAAAGATAACAGGCCTTACTAATTTTAATGGTGTTTACCACCAATTTATCATTCGCGACCAAAAGTTGATTCGAGAAGAAGTAGGATCTAAAAAAAGTAATATCGATTTTTTACTAGATCCTCAGTATCCAGTTTGGCTTGTTCGACATACATTCGGCCAAGATATGGGTGCAGAAGATTATTCTGAGTTAAAAGAAGAAGACTATTTATCAGAGAATAGAGGTAAAAATCTTTCTTTACACCAAAAAACAGGTATCGTTAGAGATTTATCTTACCACGGACTCTCTGTTCCTTTTCATGAAGGAACATATTCTCATGCAGTGGGACCCATTCACGCAGGAATCATCGAACCTGGTCATTTTAGGTTTGTTGTGGAAGGTGAAGTCATTCGCCACTTAACCATCCGATTGGGTTTTCAACACCGTGCCATTCGTGAGAAAATTAACGGAAAATCTATGGCAGAGGTGATGCCCTTTTCCGAAACTATTTCTGGTGATACTAGCGTTGGTTATGCGAAAGCATTTGCGCAAATTTATGAAGAGATGTATGGAATCTCCGTTTCCAAAAGTGTATCTTTGTTTAGATCTTTTCTGATTGAACTGGAACGTATTGCAGTTCATATCGGAGACTTGGGTGGAATCTCTGAAGATATTGGATATTATCCTTTGTATGGAGTATGTGTGACGGATCGTGGGGCTGCTCTTGGTCTTATGGAAACTTGGACTGGAAATCGATTTGGAAAAGCGGCCATTCGGCCAGGTAAGGTTCGTGTCAATCGACGTATTACCGCAAAACAAGCAAAAGATGCTTTTTTTAATTTAAAGAAGGTATATTTTAAAAAAGTTCGTCCACAAATTTTGAGAGCTTTGTCTGTTTCTACGTTGAAAGAACGGATGCAGGGTTGTGGTTTTATTTCTGAATTGGATGTGCAAAAACATGGTTTTTTGGGAATGGTGGCGCGAATGGCGGGAGTAGGTGACGATTTAAGAATCAATGATCCTGATTATCCTGGTTGGACAGCCTTACCTTTACAGGAGGAACACCACCATTATAATGGAGATGTTTGGGCTCGAATGTACATTCGTTATTCGGAGATCGAACAATCGTTAGGTTGGATGGAGTCGCATTTGGATGAAATTGATTGGGAATCTTTATGGTCTGACAATGATTTTGCGAATTTAAACTCAATTGAAAAAAATGGGAAAGCCAAGGCAGGAATTTATACTGCCGCTGTTGAAGCCTGGCGTGGACCACTTCTTGTTTCTTTGGATATGGATTCTGAAGGTTTGATCAAAAACTCTTATATCCGGGATCCTTCCGTTCTCAATTGGCATGCCTTGGAGTTGGCAGTTCGAGGAGAACAGGTCGGTGATTTCCCATTAAACAACAAATCATTTAATCTTAGTTATGTTGGGTTTGATTTATGAATTTTCTATATGAACTAAAAAGTTTTATTTTCCCAAAGAATGTATTAAATTTTAATACAGCTTCTCCTGTCCATCCTGCAAGCAGAGGAATTCCTGTTCCTACTAAAAAGATGCAAGAGGGTTCTGGAAATTTATCTGAATCGGCAAAAGTGTGTCCGACAAAAGCAATCCGCATAGTATCAGATTCGGAAGTCCAATTTGACTATGGTAAATGTTTGCAATGTGGACTTTGTACAGAACGTTCGGAAGGAAAACTACGCGATTCAGGTTTTATTTATACGTTTGCCTTAAATCGTGAGGAATTGAAAGTCACTTACCTTTCCGGCCGAATGAAAAAAGTAAGTGACTTACCTTTTCCACTGACTGCAAATCAAAAACAATTTCAGAACTTAACCAAGAAACGAGGTTTCCTCTATCGTGAAGTGGCAGCAGCTGGAAACAATACGGTTGAGTCAGAGCTAAATGCTTCTTTCAATTCAGTTTTTGATTCGGAAAGAGAAGGGGTTCGTTGTGTGGCAAGTCCCAAACATGCCGATGCCATTGTGTTTTCTGGCCCAGTTGGTCAGAAAATGGCAGCACCTTTGGAAACTGCTTGGGAGGTAATGGCAGAACCTAAAGCACTCATCGCTTGCGGAACAGAAGCAGTGAGCGGTGGTTTGTACCCAATGGGTAAGTTACCGAAAGAACCGGATCTCTATATTTCAGGAGATCCCCCTAGACCAGACGTCATTTTGCAAGGTTTTCGTCTTTTAATGGGAAGATTTTCCTTCCAGTTTCAAGAGGCGCTTCACAAAATTTTAGAGAATGAAAAATAAGGTGCGTGGATTTAGAAAAAGAAGAAATCGTTCGTGTCCTGGTCCTAGAACCTCAAAAGAAATCGTATGATACCATCTCCCAACTGCTCAGTGAGTGGTTTGGAGATTACATCGAGTTAACTTGGCGATCCGTTTTCGAAAATGGGGCTCAGGAAATCAAAAAAGCTCAGTATGATCTATTAATTACTGAAATCCAATTCCCTGAATTAGAAGATTCACCCGAATCAATATTAGAAATGATTATGGATTTAGCCGGTCCATCTGAACTTCCCGTTGTTGTGTTTACCAAAGCAGAGGGAAAACAACTCCCAATCCAAGCCTTTCAATTAGGAATTAATGAATACTTCGGCAAACGACGGTTAAAGAAGAATATTTTAGAACATAGATTCCGCAATTTGTTTAGAGAAATATATCGCAAAAAAGTTGTCTCGATTCAAATGGATGATAGTTTAAAAAGATTTCAAAATCTTTATGGGATGAACCAAACAGAGATTCAAGATTTGAATACGATGGTCAAAAAATTTAAGAAGGAACTGGAAAAAGAATACGAAGAGAAATTAAATTTAGAAACCGAAAAAAAGAAAATGCAAAATGTTTTCGGTATGTATGTAGATCCCGTTATTGTTGAAAGTTTGATGAACAATACACTCTCTCTTGATCAAAAAGGAAAAGAACAGGAAGTTTCTGTATTGTTTTCGGATATTCGTGGTTATACGACACTTTCGGAAAAAATGAAACCTGAGCAGGTCATTTCTTTTTTAAATGAATACTTTACTGCTATGACAGAAGTGATCCTTGGTTACGGCGGAATGATCGATAAATATATTGGAGATTCTATCATGTGTTTGTTTGGTGCTCCAGTGTTTCAAGAAGACCATAGACAAAATGCTTTAGATTGTGCTGTGGAAATGGTGCAAGTGTTTGAACTATGGCAGCCCAAATGGGAACAAATTTATGGTTTTGTTCCACAGATTGGAATCGGCCTTGCATCAGGTAAGGCAATTGTTGGAAACGTTGGTTCTTTTCAAAAACTCTCGTATACTGCGGTTGGAGATACAGTCAACATGGCAAGTCGATTGGAATCAATTGCGAAACCAATGGAAGTTTATGTTTCTGAGGGGTTGTATAATTTTTTACCAGAGGAATATGCCAATAAATATAAATACGAAGAATTAGAGCCTGTAAAAATTAAAGGAAAGGAAGGTTTACACCGAATCCTCAGTGTAAAACCTATTTAACTTAATACAAAGATTAGAAAACTTTATCGAATCTAAAGAGTACTACAGAACTGGTATAATTCGTTTGATTTTAGTTTTTGATCTTTTGTAGTTAAAAATTCTTTTTTATCTTCAATCTCTAAACCAAGAGTTAATTTGTAATCTTCGAATTTTTCTTCCATACCAGGTTCTTGTTTTCCGTGTCCTGTGGCTTTTGCAATCACACCTGCAAATCCAATGATTTGACCAAGAACTGTTTGTTCTGCAACTGGTTTAGATAAATCTTCTATTGATGAAATAATAATATTTGGCATTTTCCATACTTTGGCTGCAGCACTTCCTATTTCATAAGAATCTACACCAAAAGTTTTTTTCTCTAAGGAAATTAAACTTACATCTGAAGTTTGGAATTCAGTGAGAACTTCCACATATTTTTTTCGGTCAATGGCATTGAGTACGATTCGTCCGAGATCTTGCATAAGACCACATGTGATGGCAAGTTCCGCTTCTTTTTTTAATTTTTTTTCTTCACAAAGAATTTGTGCGAAGATTCCTTTTGCAACGGAATGATCCCAAACTTCGTCTCGGAATTTTTTATAATTTCCTTGGCTAAAAAGCGAGTCGGTCATTGACATCGCCACCATACTGCGTACTGTTTTGAATCCCAAACGAGTGATGACCTGTTTCATATTCGCAACGGGGTTGCCTCTGGAGAAAAAAGGTGAGTTCGCCAGTTTCAAAAGTCTTGCTACAAGCACTTGGTCAGACTGGACTTTTTTCTCCAACTCCCCAAAGGAAAGTTCATTGTCATCATCTAGGGAAAGTACGGAAAGTAAGACTGGCGGTACAATCGTCAGGTCTTTGATTTGGGAAAGATATTCTTCAACAGTTGCCATTCGGTTAGGGACCTAAAGTCAGATTCTAGAATCATTGGACTAAGGAAACTAAAAACTCCCAACTATCTAGCAACTATTCTTGCGAATTCGATTCCTTTGAAATAATGTTGTAGGATTTCCCTGTGGTTGAATTGACTTTTTGCCATAGCAAAACTTCCCCATTGGGACATTCCCACGCCATGACCGGAACCAAGGCCTTTTACGAAATAATCTCCAGAGTCCTCCTTGCGGATCCCAAATCGTGTGGACTTCAATTTAGTGGCACCTAGTTTTTTTCGAAACTCAATTGCTTTGATTTTTTTGGATCCGGAAGTTCCAATAATTTCCATTTCATTCACACGGGAAGAGGGGAAACGGCTTGTCACGAGGATGTCTTGGATTTCTCCAACACCTAAGTCTCGTAAGTTGGTATTGATAAAGTCAGTTTTCCATTTTTCTTCCCAAGAGTATTGTTCTCCATCTTTGTCATATTCAGAAGGAACAGGTTTTAAGTATTCGACAGGACTTCCCCAAACATTGACGGGATCTTCTGTATACCCACCAGCATTCGAATGGAAAAAACTTTGGATGGGTTGTCCTTTGTGAATTAAAATTAATCCTTCTGTTTCAAAAACTGCCTCAGTTGTATTTCTATGTTCTTTATTTTTCCCTTTGTACACTTGTGTATTGGTAGAAGTATCTACATCAAACTCTTGTTTTTTTCGGTTCAACATTTCTCTTACAACATAAGTCCTTGCACAAACCGCTTGTGCTTTCAGGGCTTCTTTGGGCCAAGAGGCACTCACTTCAGAAGGAACAACAGACAAAAGATACAATTCGATCGGCACTAAATTAATAATAAAAACTTTTCCTTCGATTGGTTTGAGTAAAATAGAACCTCTGTAACTGACTCCTTTGTATTCAATCCATTCTGAATTACTTTGGATTGAGATTGGTGCTTTGATCGCAGTCGGATTCAATGATAAAAAGTCATAAGCCTTTTTTATTGTTAGGTCATTGGCATCGCGAACAATGATTTCACCTGAAGATTTGAATACTTCTTCGTCTGTCGCATAACCGAGAAAAACGCGAACTGGTTTGGATTTAAAATTTGGTTCTTCAGGTGACCAATTGGTAACCATTACACTCGCACAACCGATTTGCCCTATAATGGCCAGACAAAGAATGATCATCGATTTTTGAATCTTCATAGTACCCTCCCTTCTAGTTTCGGAAAAATTCTAAAATTGGTGAAGGGAATTTATTTGGGTTTTCTTTGAAAGAAAAGCACTGATTCTGTATGAGGAGTGTGCGGGTAGGGGTCTATGATAATTCCATCCACAAAATCATATTGGGGAAGAAAAATGGACACATCTTCTTTTTGTGAATAAGGATTACAAGAGACATAGAAGACATACTCCGGTCCAAAATCTCGTATCCACTGGTTTACTAATTTTCCGGCACCCGCTCTAGGTGGATCTAAAATCAAAGTTGCGTTATCCCTTTCTTTTAATGGTTCAATTGACATAAACAAATTTGCAATTTGAAAAGAATGAGATTTGTTCGGATATGTTCTTTGGAAGGTTTGGGAAGCAATTTCAATTGAAGACTCGGTGAGTTCATAACCATCTATATGTTCGAATGAGTCACCGTATAACAGAGAAAAGAAGCCATTTCCACAGAATAAATCGATTAAATTTTTTCCAGTTTTTGGTAAACGTTCTTTAATAAACGAAAGGATCGGTAAAAAACCTTTGGGATTGGGTTGGAAAAAAGAATCAAAAGGGATTTCAAATGATTTGCCAAGGACAGATTCAATAAAGGTTGATTTTCCACGTAAAATTTCTGGACGACCAAAGGCTGAAACTTCTGATTTCGGTCGGTTATAACAAAAAAGCAAAGATTCTTGTGTTAGGGAATTCAAACAAAGTTTACGAAAATTTTCCATAGAAGGATGTGATTCATAACCATCAGTAAAGGTAAAAATCAAAATTCCATCATTTGTGTTTTGGGCTTTTCTGATCGTGAGATATTTTAATCCACCTTCTTCTGATCTTCGGTCCCAAATGATTTCTGGCATTTGATTGAGTACAGATTGTACGTCTTTTAGGGCCTGGTTTGCCCAGTTGGATTGGATGGAACAAGATGTAATTGGCACAACTTTTCGAAAGTTTCCACGTTGCCTTTGTCCGATGATGGGACCAGGGAATACAGAAAAATCCATTCTGGATCTGTATTCATAAATTTGTTCAGAAGGAATGGATTGGATTGAAATACCTAAGTCTTTTTGGAATCCATCAATGATGGGTGAAAATTTTAAGTTTAATTGTTCTTTGTAGTCGATATGTTGGCCCGTACATCCTCCGCACTCTCCAAACACATTACATTTCACTAAATTCCAGTCGTGATTTCGGATGGTTTCATTGATCCTCAAAGATCTTTGTCTTGGTCTTCGTTTGACATACTCTACAATTAATTCATCTCCAGGGTAGGTAAAAAACACATTCACCTTTTTTCCGTTAGGTGCAGTGACGATCCCCGAAAAATCGGAATCCAAACTTTCCACAATAACTTTGTCCAATGTTTTATACTTGCCAGTTCCTTTTGATTTTAATATGATTTCCGACATGGTTTTTTCGAAAAGACTCTTTTATTTCCTGCCTAGTATCCTATTTTTTACGGGATTTCTCTCAAACACCACGGCCCAAGTCCTTCTGACCAACCAAATTTTGGACCTTAGGTCAGAGACTTCTTTTGGTCAAACAGTTCACAAGTGGAGTTTTAAACCGGGAGACTCTCCTCTCGTTTCAGGAGAAAAAGAAGATGATTTATATTTAGATGAAGAAAATGGACAGACTAAAGCATTACGTTTTGCTCATGCCCAACCTCTTTTGGAAGAATCTGTGCGAAATGGTTGGATCTCTGGGTTTCAAATCCAAACAGCCTGGGATAAAGTAAGAGACGGAGATGGAGAATTGTATTTCCCTGACTTTGCTCAATTCCAAAGTACTTACCAAGGATATGCTTGGTATCGAACAGAAATTCAGATTTCAGAAGAGGACATTCGGTCAAAATTTAAATCCAGAAATTTAACAGTTCGTTTGGGTCAAATCAGCCAAGCAGATGCAGTGTATTGGAATGGAAAGTTTATCGGAGGAACTGGCCTCCACTTAGATACAGAAGTTGGAACAGCATTAGAAGATAAGTCCCTTTACACCGATAAAATTCGGTTTTACCAGATTCCCATAGACCAACTCAAAACAGATGAACCCAATGTTCTTGCAGTTCGTGTGTATGCAAAATATCCTTTAAGCCCTGGTTTATCACATGATAAGTTTTATATTTCATCTGTAAAATATGCGGAAAGAGCAGAGTATTGGAACGATTTCAAAAAGATATTTGTGATCGTATTGACCATGTTACTTGGAAGTTTTTATTTATACTGGCAGTTTTTGTTCAGAAACGAAGACGACGCTACTATTTATTTTGCGTTAGGTTCTATTTTTATGGCATTGAATACTTTGTTCCAAAGCCAAATTATTTATTCGATTGTGGGCGATGGATTTTGGATCAAAAAAATAGAATATTTTGCTTGGATAGGACTTGTACATTTACTGTTTAACTTTATCGTTCGGTTTGCCCACGTAAGATTCGGTTGGATTGCTGTCACCAATCGCTACATTGATATCGCTGGAGTTCTGTCAATGGTAGTGGCTCTATTTTCTCCGAATTTGTTTTTTCTTTCGGAGTTTTTTATCTATTGGAGTTTTGTGACTATATTACTTGGTGTTTCCTTGTTTTATATCATTTTCCTTGGAAGAAAAGTCCCTTCTATGGGGACAGTTTCACTCGGATTTTTAGCCTTCATCACTCTAATACTCAATGATATCTTTGTTGAAATGCAATGGGAATGGTATCCTAGTCATACGTATTTAAAGGATTATGCTTTTGCAGCTTTTTCTGTGTCGGTTGCTCTTTCGATTGTAAAGAACATGATTGATTCTAGAAGACTAGTTGAAAAACAAAGAGAAGAAAAAGATAGGCTCTCTCGGTATTTTTCGCCTGCGGTCATGGAAACCATCGTTGCCGATAATATCAAGTTAGGTGGCGAGGAGAGAGACATTGCTACTTTGTTTTCTGATATCGTAGGTTTTACCACTTTTGCAGAAAAAAATCCTCCCGGTGTAGTTTTACAAAATTTAAACACAATCTTTGAATCCTTGTCTGATTTGATATTTCATTATTCAGCCACTTTGGATAAGTTCATTGGAGATGCTATTATGGCATTTTGGGGTGCGCCTAAACAAACAGAATTAGATGCATACCATGCAATTGCTTGTGCTGTTGATATGCAAAAAAAAATGGAAGAAATCAATCGTGACTTAGGGCTTCCTCCTGGAACTTTCCGGTTGCGGATTGGGGTCAATTATGGAGAGGCTATTGTAGGGAATATTGGTTCTGTGAAAAGAATGGATTACACTGTTATTGGTGACGCAGTGAATACTGCTGCCAGATTAGAAAGCCATGGGATTCCAGGAAAGGTGGCAGTTTCTGAAGCCGCTTATTTGGCTGCTGGTGGGAGTGAATACATTGAATATGAAGATATCAAAGAACTCTCCCTCAAAGGAAAGTCGGAGCCGGTCAAAGTGTACTTTGTGACAAAAGTAAAACCCAGAACATAAATCAAAAATTACTTAATGGATAACCAGAATTTTCTTTCAGATTCTGGAAATTTTTCGATTGCATAACGTAGCATCGTTCTTGGCATCTTTGCTGCGTTAGATTGTAAAAAACGGTTTAGGATTTTTTTGTCTCTGTTCCCAACCTCACGTAACATCCATCCGGTGGCTTTGTGGATCAGATCATGTTTGTGTGTTAAATAAGATTCACAATATCGTAACGTATCGTTAAAGTCATTTTTTCGAATAAAGTAAAATGTGCTTAAAATTGAAATTCGATTTTTCCATAGATCCTTAGAGGTATGGAGTTTATTTAGGACATCTCTTTGCCTTTGAAATAAGAAGGCACCGAGGATTTTGTCGGCACTTGAATCGACTAGATCCCAATTGTTGATTGAACTTATATGTTTGAGATAAAAATCAAAAATCTCTTTTTGTTTTTTTTCAGTGATATCCTTGGACTCAAATTTCAGAACTAAAATAAATAGAGTTGTTAATCTTACTTCGTGAAATGGGGAAGTGATGAGTGATTTGAGAGCAGGGATATCGATTTCTTTATAATATTTTTTTGCTACCTTTCTTTGGATGGGAACAGTGACTCCTAAAAACTTGTCACCTTCACCATATTCGCCTGGTCCAGTTTTAAAGAACTTAGGAAAAAATTCTGCCTTTTCTTTGTTTCCTTCTTTTTTTAGATCAGATAGAATCTGCTCTTGTATTTGCTTCATACACCTAAAATCACAGTTAAATTGGCACTTGTCATATTCTCTGCAACGGTTTCACATTCTTCCATACTACCTTGAAAACAAACTGCTTTCCCATTGGTATGTGCTTCCATGGCAATTTTTTTTGCTTCCTTTTTTGTTTTGAAACAAAGTTTCATCAAACAATCTTCTACATATGAAAATTCATGGATGGAGTCGTTAAAAAGAATGACAAAGTAAAAGTAAATAGAATCAAAATTGGTTTTTGTTTCTTCAAATGTAGTCGGTAGGTTCTCTTCTGTCATGGAAAAAGTGAGTCGGAGTTCCCGCTCAGTTCACCAATATACTCCAAATAGGATTTCATTTTAAACTTCTTTTTTGTGGAATCGGAAGACATAAACCGAACATTTCCAAATACATTTCGTTCAGGAAACCATGGTCTATCAAATAATCCAAAACACCATAAAATCCCTGTATAAGAATTTGGATTTCTTCCATCGTATGCATATTTGTTATTCAAATGTTCTAAAATTTGAAAAGCTTCTTCGTAGGATTTGGTCCATTCGATTACCTTTTTCCCCCATAACATGCGCATATAGTTATGCATCCTTCCTGTTTTGACAAGTTCTGTTTGGGCTGCATTCCAAAGTTCATCGTGTGTTTTGGCAAATTCAAATTGTTCTAGGGAATAAAGATAGTCTCTCGTATCTGATTTGTGTTTTTTGAAATTAGTTTTAACCCAATCCGGCAGATGATCTAAATTTATATTTTGAGGTTTGGATTTCCAAAAAAATAAATATCCAATATCTCTCCAAGTAATGAGTTCATCTAAGAAATGATTGGCGGAAGTTGATTCAGAATAAAAATGTTCCCGATCTCCCGGTTTTTTGTGACTCATGCGTTCTGGATTCCATTTTCCTTTTGAGGAAGTATCTAAGACAGCATAGAAGATTTCTTCGATTCCAATATGTCCAAAATGTAGGTAAGGAGAAAGGCCACTTGTGGCAGTTAAGTCAGGGGGATTTGGATTGGATCTACCTGTCTCATATTCTGTTATTTTTTTTGAAATAAATGTTTTTAAAATCTTAAGTGCTTCATTACGACCACCTTTCACATCTTTGGCGGGGATTACATTGTCTTTAAAACCAAAGGCATCCAAAAATGGTTTCAATTCTTTTGGTAATCCAAATCCATTCGGTGGTTTTGAATTTTGGTGAAGGCCTTTTAAATCTTCTTTTTTCCAATTTGGTTTTGCCCTTTCTGGAATTCCTTTTAAAAATTCTTTATGAATCCAAATGCGTAGAATCCTTGCAGCACTGGCTTCTTTTTCAAATCGAGAGAATGGAATGAGTGAATTACTATCCACAGCAAAAAGAGCGCAGTTGATTTTTCCGGCCAATTTATTCGTTTGTTCGGGAATGATGAAACAAGGGAAGTCATCAGTAACAATTGCCGCAGCATTTTTGGATAATTCTTTTAAAATACCACGGGCGGGATTTGTTTTAGATTCAACAAAAGGCCAATAATTGATGCCTAACTCGTCTGCTCTTGTTTGGTTATCATACATCCCTTCCATAATGAATTTATGGATCCTCTCGGAAGACCATGGATAGTCGGAACGTAATCCTTCATACACAATCAGTTCTTTGTTTTGTTCCTCTGCGAGACGGACAGCAAAAGAAAACGCATGGTTCGAATCAAACCGGCGGTAGGCCTGCATCCAATAGAGGATGTACTTTCCATGGTTCTGAATGGGGTTGGCATTACAGAGACGGATTCGTTCCTGATTCACCTTTATTAGAGGGGGAAAAAGGTAATTCGGTTACTTTTTTTCCTAAGTGGACTAAAGCCAAAGTCGAGTAGATTTGTATAATAAAAATACGATATGTTTTATATTTAATCACATTGTCTTTTGTTTGGGATTCCTCCCATATCAGATTCTTGCGAATTGTCTTAAGAATTTAGACAAAATGGAGGGTTTTTAGGCATGAATTGTTTTTTTTCCGGTCTCTGGTCCCTGGAATTCAATTTGGGTACCAATCTTGCACTGTTACTAAGCAAATAACATGGAAAGGAAACATGGTAATATGAAACAGTATTTCAAATCAATCGCCTTCCTGCTCCTGGTTGTTCCGATGTTCCTTTTTGCAGATGAAGCTGCAACCGTCGCGAACCCGGCGCAAGAAACCGCAAACGCAATCCAAACTTTGACAGTTGGTTTAGACACCTTATGGGTGCTAGTCGCTGGTATGTTGGTATTCTTTATGAATGCCGGTTTTGCTCTCGTTGAATCGGGTTTTGCTCAATCAAAAAACACCGTAAACATTCTCGCAAAAAACTTTATCGTTTTTGCAGCTGCAACGTTCTCTTATTGGGCAATTGGTTGGGGTTTGATGTTTGGTGACGGATCTCCCTTTATGGCAACGGAAGGTCTTTTTTTCTTAGGTGGAGCTGATAATTCTCCCGCCATTGGTGATGCTTACCAAGGTGTGTATTCCTCTATGAATTGGACTGGTGTTCCTCTTCTTGCAAAGTTTTTCTTTCAGTTGGTTTTTGCAGCAACGGCAGCAACCATTGTTTCTGGAGCAGTAGCAGAACGAATTAAATTTCATTCTTTTCTTATCTTCTCTTTTATCCTTGTAGCAGTTATGTATCCATTCACAGGTCACTGGGTATGGGGTGGTGGATGGATTTCCGCACTCGGTTTCCATGACTTTGCTGGTTCTACCGTAGTACACTCCGTAGGTGGTTGGGCAGCTCTTGCTGGTGCCATCGTTCTTGGGGCAAGAAAAGGAAAATTTTTGCCAGATGGTAGAATTAAACCAATCCTTGGTCATAACATGACATCTGCAGCACTTGGAACTCTTATCCTTTGGCTCGGTTGGTTTGGATTTAACCCTGGTTCTACTATGGGAGTAGGTGACGGAAGTGTAATGTCACATGTTATTGTGACTACTAACATTTCCGCAGCACTCGGTGCACTTGCCTCCACTGTGACTGCTTGGATCATTTTGAAAAAACCTGACCTTGGTATGATTCTTAACGGAACTCTTGCTGGTCTTGTGGGAATCACTGCTCCCTGTGCGATCGTAAGTCCTACATCTGCCGCTATCATTGGAGCGGTGTCCGGGATTTTAGTAGTATTGTCTGTTCTTTTCTTCGACAAAATCAAAATTGATGACCCTGTTGGTGCAACATCTGTTCACTTAGTTTGTGGTATCTGGGGAACACTAGCTGTAGCAATTTTCGGATACGAAGGCGCGCCTGCTGGAGTAGAAGTTCCTTCTATCTTAACACAAATTTACGGAATCTTAGCAATCGGTGGATTCACTTTTGTTGTCTCTTTCGTATTGTGGTATGTGTTGAAACTCGCTGGTGGAATCCGAGTGGGTGAAGAAGAAGAACTCAGTGGTTTGGATCTTGGGGAACATGGAGCGGAAGCTTACCCTGATTTCAATATCCGAGCACGTGGTTAAGGGAATAGGAGTATAACATTATGAAAATGATCATTGCAATCATCCAACCACATAAGTTGGAAGAAGTTAAAGCAGAATTAACTAAAAACGAAATCTATCGTCTAACAGTGTCTGACGTTCAAGGTTACGGACAACAAAAAGGGAAAACAGAAGTTTTTCGTGGTCACGAATATACTGTAAACTTACTTAGAAAAGTTCGTTTAGAAATCGCGGTTAATGATGAATTCGTAAAACCAACTGTTGATGCAATTTTGAAAGCAGCAAAAAGTGGGGATGGAAAAATCGGTGACGGAAAGATTTTTATCTCTCCTCTCGAAGAAGTCATTCGAATCAGAACTGGCGAAAAAGGAAAAAGCGCCATTTAAAAACTTCCTTTCCTCAAAGGAAAAATCGGAAAACGTGTGGGGAAAAATCCCTACACGTTTTTTCTTTTTTATCGTAGTGTCAAAATCAAATGATTGTGATCATTTTTTAAATTTAATTCAAAATCTCGGAACTTTACTCGAATGCCACCTCTGCGGTAGTGGTTTTCTTTTCTCTGGAATGGGACGGGTTTTCCATTCATTTCGACTGATTCCATACTCGCATTTTCTGATTCTACATGGTAAATGATTTTTAAATCTTTTTCTAAAAATCGAACATCCCATTCAAACCCATCTAAACCTTTTGGAAGGATAGGATCTATTTCTAGGGCGTCGAAAAAAACACGAATCCCAAACAAACATTCATATACTAGTTTGATATAAATTCCTGGACCGCTAGAATAAACACGCCATCCGCCTTCCAAAGGGATTTTGCCCGCTAACAAATCTTTATACTTTTCTTTTGCTTCATACCGATCAAAAAACAAACCATCGGAGCTCGAATAATAACAGTTTGATTGTCTATGGTTACTTGTTGGAACTTTCTTTTGGATTCCAATGGGGTTCACTAAGTTTAAGTTGTAAAAAAAATCTTCGGACTTACCCATATACGCCAATGCTTCACAATAACGTAAATGGGCGTGAGTGTACATAAGTCCAATTTCCCTTCCAAAGTAACTGGCTGTTTCTGCTCTTTTGAATTCAAGGTTAATTCCATCTGAATAAAGAATGGGTGCATCGAATAAACGAACTCCATCTGGACCAGTTAGGAATTTTTTAATGAGTGTTAAATGAAACTCTGCCTCTTTGGAATCCAACACTTCCGCTAATATTCCATAAATCATGGGAAGGATACTATATCGGATTCCGGTTTTTGTATCACTCGGGTGTAAAAAAAATTTTTGGGAATTTATATCATCAAAGTATCGTAAACCGGTAAGGGTTTCCTCCGCCATACAATGTTCTTTGATATTTTGTTTGATGGTCTCTAGTTCTTTTTGGTAAAATTCCACTTTATGTTTATCATCGGTTTGCTTGTAAATTCGGACCAGTGCCTGATAGGTAAGCGATTGTAATTCGGCAGTCCAAGTGCTGACTGCATGAGTTCGGAATTTTTCTTTCACTGGTTGTAAGGAATCATTCCAATCCCCATTTCCATAGATAGGAAGGTTTGTGTTTGCCACCAAACGTTTATTTATGAGAGAAATCGTTTTCTCTACCGCATCCAAAATCTTTTTGGGTTCTTTTCTATGAATTCCATTGGTTTTAAGATCAAGGAAGGAAAGATCACCCGTTCGTTCTAAGTAGGTTGAGAGAGCAAGAATGGGCCAATAGACAATGTCTCCATGTGAATCGCTAGCTCGAATCGTTTTGTCACGAGGATAGAGCATAAACCATTGCGGCCAATCACCATCCTCATTTTGTTCTTCAAATACAGTAAGAAGTAGTGTTCTACAAGATTCGAAATCACCCGTGGTAAGTAAATATTCAAAAGCACCTTGGCATACATCTCTCGTTCCCCATCCTCCTCCCGAATACTGTTCGAGTCCTCTTGGATTTAAATAGTGAATGTGTGCATTTTGTTCGAACCAAGGAAGGATTTCTTTGATTTGGTGGAAAACTTCTAATTCCTGGTTTTTAATTTTTCCGATTGGAAGATTCTTTGTATGGGAAAAAACATATGTTAGGTTATCTTTTTTGTTTTTTGGTGTGAGAGAAGGCGTCAAATTTCCTTGGATCGAAAACTGAAGGTTTGATTTTACTTGTATCTGTGCTGTGAGATAGGATTGACCTCTAGATTTCCCATCCAAAAATAAAAGTGAATCATCGGAAACTTTCCATTGACTGAGGTCTTCTCCACAGATTCGGAATCCTTTTCCTTCCAATCTTTGGAATAGGGGAGAATTTGGATTTGGTTGTATATAGATATTGGTTTTATTTTTTGTGATCACAGGCGGGAGTTCTAAAGTTCCGTTATCTCCATCAAGGGCAATGTGAAACGATAAAAGAATCTGTTTCACCTGTGTAGTGTTTGTTGCCATTTGAATTAAAAATTGATGCTCGTTTGTGGCCTCTACCTGGATACGTAAAACTTCTTTTCCTAATAAGTAGATCCACTCCATCTGGCTAGGTTCCATTATCACGAAGGAAGGTGAGTCCAAAAGGGCAAACCCAGAATCCTCTTCTATAAAAATACGAAATCCATAAGAATGGAAAAAGTTTAGATAACTATGGTTACGTGATAGGTATTGGTTGATGCTCGTATGACCTTCTGTAAGTTGGGATAAAAAAATCCCATTAAAATAGCAAGTTCCTGTGAGCGAAGATTCCTCGGGAACTTTGGGAATCCCTGTCCTTAGAATTTGCCCATGAGGTCTGAGACAAAGGGCCTCTTTTTCTTTTGAGACTACATGGGTGGATTTATCTGTAAAAAAAGAAAGAATCTTGCCCGAGGTAGAAAATTCCACTTCTCTCCATTCGTTTGGAAATAGGGCTTTTAAATCAGATTCTGTGGCAGTTTCACCTTTGATTCGTTTTGCGGTAGAAAAAAGACTTTGCGAACTTTGGAAATTTTCAGTTCCCCAATTTGGACTCTCGTTCCAGCCCATTCGAATCTTTTGAATTAGGGTTTGAACTTCAGGAAAGGATATTAGGGTTTTTAGGTCAGCGAATAGGTAACCATAAAAACATGTTTCTTCTGACTCTCCAGGAAGTAATCGGGTTTTTTGTCTTTCAAGACCAATGATCGAATGTTCACCTTGTCTTCGTTTTGCGGGAAGTTTTTTTCTTAAGCCATCTGGATATAAGTCCAATCCATCAGTAACAAAAGATGAAATGGGACTAGTGCTAAACAAAAAAGTGGCTGGGTTTTTTCCTGCTACGGGTTCGTTTTGCCTAGAAAGAATGCCATAACCATATTCCTTTGTGTCGATCGGTTCATGGTGGATGTAATGGCAAACAAAGAATTCGTTTAATCTAGATGCACCATAATCGCAAATTCCTATATCTTGTACATAAACCAAATCATAGTCCAATGTTTCCTTATTATTGTTTGTAATTTGTATTTTGTATCGCCAAACAGGGAGATTTGGATGGAGTTCCAAAGACAAGTTGTAATCCATTCCATGAATTTTTCCTTGGGAAAGATAAAAAGAATCAATAATTTGAAATTGGGAATTTGTATTGGATCCAAGGAGGGGATATAAAACCAATCCGTCATTTGTATGGATTCGTAAAAAAATATTATTTATGTTCGGCTCCATTTCATTTCCAAGATAAAGATTCACAAACAAATCTTCAAAACGAATGGAATGTATATTACCGTTGGATAAAAATTGAAAATTTAGTTCTGATTGGTTTTTGATGGATTGTTTCAATGTTTTTCTGCTCTTGTGGTTGAACTTAAGGTCCATTTCCCAAAATGAGAAATGTCCAGGTGATGGTCATATTCCAAAACGGTTTCTTCATCCTTTGCAATTACAACAGTTGTCACTCCCAGTTTGTGAAAGAGTTTCAAAATTTTTGAAATTTCAAATTTCCCAAGGCTTGATCCTGGACGATCCAAAATCAAAAACTTTGGTTGGGCAAAAAGAACACGGATGACTGCAATTTTATACTTTTCAGCTAACGATAGTTCCTCGTTCCATTCCTTTAAGGTTCTTAGACCACCGAAACGACGCACCAAAGTTTCAAGTCCCATTTTTTTAAGTTCAACAAGAATTTCCGAATCGGATACGTCGAGGTTTCTGTATGCAGGAACAATCACATTGCGGAGTCTACCAGGTGGCAAATATGGTTGTTCTGGTAAAAAAAGAATTTCTTCTAAATTTGGTTTTTTGATTTTACCTTCACTGTGATTACTGATCCCAGCAATGGATCTGAATAAACTCAGTTTCACTGTTTCATCTGGGGAAGTCAAAAGCCAACGTTCTCTTCTTTGGATCTTTAAGTCTAAACTATCTACCAATAGTTTGGTTCGGTCATTGGAATATAAGGTAAAGTGTTCAAAATTAATTTCATCAGAACTATAGTTTGTTTCTCGTTTTTGTTTTTCATCGGCTTCTGAGTATAACATTGCTGTTTCCAGTGAATTCAATCGTTTGACCACAGCAGAAAAAGCAGAGATGGATTGGAATTGTGTCACAATCAAAGAAAAAGCATTGAGTAAAGTAGTAAATGCAAGGGCCGCTTGGGTGATGACTCCAAATTCAATTTCTCCTCTCATATAACTGGGAGCGATGATGAGCATGGGTATGATTTGAATGAAGTAGTTATAATTGTTTGTAAAAAAACTAAGTCGCAAATTTACCGAAATGAGTTTACGAAAATTATTCACTAATTTGCGAAGTCTTGATTTTAATCGAACGGACATCCTTGCTTCTCTATGAGTGACTGCAATGGACTCTGCATGTTGGCGGATATGCAAAAGATCGGCCCTATAACTTGCTTCCATATCCAATTGATCGTAGTTAAGACGAATGAGCGATTTTCCTAGAAAGATGGTGGATATCGTTCCAGAAAAAGCATACCCAACTGCTACCAAAAACAAAATAGGGTTAATGCTCCAAAGAACTCCAGAAAAGGAAATTGCAGAGAACACTCCACCGATAAAAAGTAAGGTGAAAGAAATCGTTGTGGTGGTGAATGCTTTGACATCATCGGTAATCCTTTGGTCCGGGTTTTCAATGCCAGGGCCGCCAATGATTTTTTGGAATGTTCTTTCTGTTAAATAATTCTCAGTGAATTTCCAGGTAAGTTGTTCTCGCCACAAGATACCAAGTCTTTCCTCTGCATATCGATTGATGGAACCGATTCCTGAAGATATAATAAAAACAATCGCATAAAGAATAGCATTTGTATAAAAGGCAGTTACGTTTTTTTGTTCAATGGACGATATAAAATCACGACCCACATAACTGTTGATCACATTGAAAACATTGAATGAAATGACAAGGATTAAGAGGGTGATTGCATAGCGGATAGCAGCTGGGCCTTGTTTGGAATTGATGAGCTGCCGTATTTTATCTGTTAATCGAGTCCAGTTTTGAGAGTTTTTTCTTTTTTTATCTAAAGGCATTACTTAGATCATATAAAACAGAATCTTTTGGTAAATGCAAGGAGGTTTTTACGATTCAATTGTTTCGATGGTGAGATCCATTGTGACTTGATTCCAGATTGATTCTAAATCGGCATTCCATTCTGAAGGAAGATTTTCGCGAATGGAAGAAATAAGGATTGGTACTAGTTTCGGAAATTCTTTTTTAGAGATACCAATGGACTCATAAATGTTTGTTAGTTTGGATATTTCTTTTTTTAAAGAATTTCGATTTCCTAATTTTTCAATAATCGACTCAATTACCGATAAAAACTCAGAAGAATGAACAGGGAATTCTTCTGAGTTTAAATGAAGATGTAAGTTTTCTTCGACAAAACTTTTTAGTTTTTCTGTATAGGCTTCTATCCAATGTGGATTGTGTTCTAAAACATGATCAAATGATTTTTGGATGCGGAGGATCGAATCCGAAACTTTAAAACCAATCACCGAATAGGCTGCCATTTTTTCTGACTTACCTCGAAGTTTTGTGATGATCTTTTTATTCACAGAAAGAGAAGGGCCGATTAAATGATAAATTTCATCGGAGACTAAAAAGTTTGTATTTGTTTTTTTGTTTAGTGCTTCCAAACGACTTGCCACATTCACAGTATCCCCAAGCACTGTTTGGCTTTTGTACTCGGAGTGGCCGATGTCTCCGTAAATGACATTTCCTGCATGGAGTCCAATGCGAATGTCAAAGGTAAAATTAAACCTATCTTTCATTTCTAAATTGAATTTTTTCAATTGATCAAACATACGAAGGCAAGCACGGATTGCGGAATGAATGGTTTCTTGTTTTGCTTTTTTGAAACTTTCTTCGTTTTTTATAGCCTCTTCTTTGTTTCCAATCTGGAAAAAAGCTAAAATTCCATCTCCAATGAATTTATCAATTTCTCCTCCATTGTTGAGGATTGGTTCACTCATTTCCTGAAAGAAACGGTTTAGAACAAAAACAACATCATAAGGCAAACTAGATTCGGTAAAAGCTGTAAATCCTTTGATATCAAGAAAAAGAATCACCGCATAACATTCTTCTCCTGTTTTGGAAGATTTGGATTCGCTTGTAACCGTTTTTAAATCTTTATTATCTTTTATGATCCTACGCAGCGTAACATCTCCAAACACTTCCGTTTGGCAGGCAAGCCTGATCTCAGAGGGCCAACCTTTTCTATCTGCGAGAGTTTGTTCTCTATCGTTTCGAGAACTAAGATACTGAAGTCCATCTGTCACAAAAACACGGCAAGTTGTACATTTGGCATTTCCTCCGCAAAGATGGTAGAGGGGATATTCATGTTTTAGGGCAGTTTCCAGGATAGTGGCTCCCGGTTTGTTTGTTTTTAGGGGAAAATTCTCTTTGTCTTCGAAGGTAACAATGGACATGGATCACCAATCTTTTTCGGGTTATTGAATCATCTTGCGGTCAAAAAGGAAGGGCAAGTCGGAAAACACTTCGATTTTAGAAAAAAAAATCTATATTTTGAGTCATCTTGATAAAAACTAATTGCATTAGTTAAATAAACTAATAGTATTAGTTTTATGAAAACTAACTACCACAAAATGATTTTATTTTTCCCATTTTTTTTCCCTTACTTTCTTTGGGGAAAAGATCTAACACCGGAGCTTACGACAAAAACTTTTTATTTTCAGACAAATGAAGGCCAAGTTGCTTACACAAAAGAAGGTAAGGGCAAACTCAATATAATTTTACTTCCAGGGATTGGGGACAGGAAGGAAAGTTATATCGACCTTGCGAAGATTCTTGCCAAAGAGAATTCTGTGTATCGTTTTGATTTACGAGGACTTGGAGAATCGGATTCCAGTTTTTCTTCCTATGGACCTAAAGAAACAGCAGAAGATATTTTGGCATTTATCCGGGAGAAGGATTTACGAGATGTCTATATCATTGCAAATTCGATGACCGCAGCATCGGCTGTGTACATTCGTTCGAAAGAAAAAACTAGGGTTTTGGGTTTGGCTCTTTCTGGCCCTTTCGTTCGAGATAAAGAACCAATCTCTTTCGGAATGAAGGCCCTCATCCATCTTGCCTTCCGCGGACCTTGGGGACCTAGTGCCTGGGTTTCTTTTTACGAAACTTTATTTCCAGTCCATCCTCCCCAAGATCTGAAAGAAAGATCTGAAACATTAAAAATGAATCTAAAAGAAGAAGGTCGTATGGCAGCTGTTAGATCCATGTTACTTGCCCCCAAAACGGAATGTGAGGAAAACTTACCACAGGCATCAGGCAATGTCCTTGTGGTGATGGGTTCAAAAGATCCCGATTTTGATTTCCCCAAAGAAGAAGCCGAATGGATCGCCAATACTTTGGATGGATCAGTCAAAATTTATGAAGACGTTGGTCATTATCCTTTTGTGGAAGAACCTTCTCGATTTGCATCCGATGTAAAACTGTTATGGCAAAAAAAATAAAACACAAACCAGGTAGACCCAAAAAAGGCCAAACACAAATCACAAGAGAATTTGTTTTGGATTCAGCCTGGAACTTGGTGATGGACCAGGGACTTTCGGAATTTCGTCTGGTAGGACTTGCCGAAAATTTAGGAATCCGTACGCCCTCACTTTACAACCACATCCGCGATTTAGAAGATCTGCGTAGGGAAATGAAAAGAAGATCCTTGCAAATATTAGGTGATAGGCTTTCCCTGAAGTCCAAAACTTCGGGCGGTGGATCCGAACGAATTTCCGAATTTTTAAATACTTACAGAGGTTTTGCGAAGACTCACCCCCATGTTTACCCCTTAACCATTGAATCGACAGAGTCCGACCCAGAATTAAAACCCTTGGGCGACCGGATTTTGGAAATTTGTATGGAAGTCTTTCGGTTCCAATCCTTGGATGAAACCGCAGTCCATAGGATTCGAATTTTACGTTCTCTCTTACACGGGTTTATTGTTTTAGAAGAAGCCGGTGGGTTTGGCCGGAAAGAATCCATCGAGGATAGTTTTAAGAAAATAACAGAATCATTGGAATCTGGTAGACTCTGGTAAAACTTTACTTTTCGGGAGAATGTGTCTGCGAAAACCTGGGTAAAGAATTATGGCAGCACTTACAATCACACTACCAGATGGAAGTTCCAAGGAACTAGAATCGGGTAAATCCTTTTCTGATTTCATCCAAGCCCAACTGCCTTTCTTGAAAGAGAAAGCTTTAGCCGTTGTTTTGTCCGATGGTCGCACAGTTGACCTTTCCTATATCCCTACGACGAACACTACAGTAAAGTTTCTCACCTTTGATGACACAGAAGGAAAAGAAGTTTTCCACCATTCTTCTGCCCACTTACTCGGTATGGCTGTCCAAAGGCTTTGGCCAGAGGCTCGCCTGACTGTTGGTCCAGTGATTGAAAATGGTCCTGGATTTTTCTTTTATGATATTGATTTTGGAACCATCATTTTAACCCCTGAGGACCTTCCAAAAATCGAAGCAGAAATGGCAAAGATAGTCAAAGAAGATCTCGTTGTCAAACGTTGGGAACTTTCCAAAGAAGAAGCCATTGAAAAATTTAAAAAAGAAAACGAACCTTATAAAGTAGAACTCATCCAAGGATTCGATTCCGCATCTGTTTCGTTATACGGACAAGGGGAATGGTATGACCTTTGTCGGGGACCTCACGTGGCCCGTACTGGTCAACTCAAAGCTTTCAAACTCACTGCCATTTCTGGTGCGTATTGGAAAGGGGACTCCAAAAACAAACAGCTCACTCGTATTTATGGTGTGTCTTTTCCCACCAAAAAACAGTTAGACGAATATATCTTCCTCATCGAAGAAGCTAAAAAAAGAGACCATAGAAAACTGGGAAAAGAATTGGATCTTTTTAGTTTCCAAGACGAAGCTCCTGGATTTCCTTTTTGGCATCCAAAGGGAACTGTTCTTTGGAACACTCTTGCTTCTTACATTCGGGAAGAATGTTTTAGACGTGGGTACCAAGAGATTAAAACTCCTGCGATTTTAAATTCCTCTCTTTGGAAAAAGTCAGGCCACTGGGATAATTTTAAAGAGAACATGTATTTCACAGACATCGATGAAAGTGAATTTGCAGTAAAACCCATGAACTGTCCTGGGTGTTGTTTGATTTACAAATACCATATGCACTCGTACAGAGAACTTCCTCTTCGGTTTATGGAACTTGGGAATGTACATCGCCATGAAATGTCGGGAGTTCTTCATGGACTTTTTCGTGTAAGGGCCTTCACACAAGACGATGCGCATATCTATGCACCACTCGAAAAAGTAGAATCAGAAGTCGAAGACATCATTGACTTTACATTTGATGTGTATAAAAAATTTGGATTTACTGAATTCAAAACTTTTATTGCGACAAGGCCAGAAAAGTCACAAGGAAGTGATGAAGATTGGAATCTCGCCACACAAGCATTACACGATGCATTGAAGAAAAAAGGAATCGAATACGGAATCAAAGAAGGTGACGGCGCTTTTTACGGTCCTAAAATCGAATTCAATATTAAAGATTCACTTGGAAGGTTATGGCAATGCGGAACCGTACAAATTGACTTTTCTATGCCGAGTCGTTTTGAACTCGACTTCACTGCATCGGATGGAAAAAAACATGCACCAGTGATGATCCACAGAGCCATCTACGGATCTTTGGAAAGGTTCATTGGAATCCTCATCGAACACTTCGAAGGGAAATTCCCACTTTGGTTAAATCCGACACAACTTCGTGTCTTAACTGTGGCAGAAGTACACAATGATTATGCAAAAGAAGTATATCAAGATTTGGTAATGCAAGGTTTCCGTGTCGAGATCGACCTTCGTAATGAAAAGATTGGAAGTAAAATTAGGGATTCCATCCTAAAACGAAGCAGTTACACTTTGATTTTAGGTGATAAAGAAAAAGAATCAGGTTCTATCTCCTTCCGAAAGATGGGAGAAGAGAAAACAGAAACAGTTTCTCGAGATGGATTTTTATCTTTATTGAAGGGTGATCTTTAAATAAAGAAATTTCTTGACTAACACTTGGGGGGATCTACACTCCCTCCAGTGCCACAAAAGCTAATCATCACCAAACAAATCGACCCGGTCATTTACGATTTGGATCTTCCCATCCATCCACCGTATGATGCCCGTGATGCGTTCGATGCCATACCCATGCAGCTCCTTCCCTTTGCGGATGGCCTAACTGTGGGTTGGAAGGTGAGTCCTATGCAGTTTGTCGATGGGCTTGGTCGTGATTTAAAGTTAGATTGTCCAAGCATTGTCATCACCGGGGGACAAAACCTAGGGGATACTCCTGTAGTGCTCTATGTTGTTGCGGCTTTTTACGATAAAGAAAATCGCCTGCTTTCCTGCCAGACAAGCGAACATATTGTCCAACCTTGGGAAAGTTACGATATCCCAGGACTTTGGAGTCGATTTCCATTTCCCATCACCGAAATTGCCAGAGCCTCTGTGGGGATTACCTCCTACGGTTGGGAAGAATCCAGGCCAGAAGAAACCCAGATCCTTTCCAAAAAGAAACCAAAACCCGAAACCAAATACGAATGGAAACGGGATGGGGGAGTGGTTGGATCTTATAGTTTCCAAAAATGGAACCCAGGTGCTGGGGATCTCCTTCTTGCCACAGAACCTCTCTCGAAAGAAAACCGTGTCCGGATCCGTTTGGAGCGCCGAAAAAGCGAAGGGCTTAGTTACTTGGCTCTCGTCCAGTCCCAGTCACCAAAACATTCTGTCAAAACCCACGATCATTTGATCCAATATGCCATTTATACGGAAGAAGGCCGACTTTGCCATGGCGGGTCTTGTATGGGAATGGGAAATCACGGGGATTTGGTCTCTCTGGTTCCCATTTTGCCAGAGTTATTAGAGTCTCCCTCCTTGTATTTAGAACTGGTAGTCTGGGAAGGTCCTTCCGGCACGCTTTAACTCCTTTCCGGACGCAATTCCCAAAGAAATGTACTTGCGTGCCTCGTTTTTCATCCGAAATTGGAAATTGAAAGAAATTTCGGAGACTGAATGCAGAAACGGCCCAACCCTAGAGGGAACCCAAACCAAGATAAATTCGCCCACATCAGAATTAACGAACAAATTACCAATGTAGCATCGATCCGACTCGTCTCTGACGAAGGGTCTGACATCGTTACTCTGGAAGAAGCTCTGAAAAGAGCTAAGGAAGCTAACCTTGATTTGGTGGAAGTCTCGGGAGACCAAGATGTTCACGTCTGTAAGTTGATCGATTTTGGAAAATACAAATTCGAACTTCTTAAAAAAACGAAAGAAGCGAAAAAGAAACAACACGTTGTCACGGTGAAAGAAATTAAAATCCGCCCGCGGATTGATAACCATGACTTCGAGATTAAGAAGCGTCATGCTTTAGAATTCTTGCAAAAGGGTGATAAAGTAAAAGTGACTCTTCGATTCCGAGGCAGAGAGATGGTTCACTCTGAAATTGGAATGAATATTGTTAACCGGTTTGTCGAGGACCTAAAAGAGCATGCCTCTCCCGAAAAAATGCCGGTACACGACGGAAAGACGATAGTGGTCGTGATGAACCCAATTAGTGAGAAACCTAAAGGATAAAAACAACTATGTATAAGCTGAAGACAAATAGGGCAGCAGCCAAACGTTTTAAGTTTACCAAGTCTGGTAAAATTAAACGCGGTTGTGCGTTCCGACGACATATCTTAGAGAAAAAATCTCCTAAGATGAAACACCAAAGCCGTGGAATGCACCTCATCCACGAAACCGATTATAACCGTGTAGAAAAACTTCTACCTTACGGAGGTTAAACGATGCCACGCGCAGTCAACGGAACCATCCATAAGAATCGTAGAAAAAAAGTTCTCGCTAAAGCAAAAGGTTTTAGAGGCGGACGTTCTAAACTTTTCAGAACAGCAAAATCTGCTGTGATGAAAGCTGGTCAATGGGCATACCGTGACCGTAGAAAGAAAAAGTCCGAATTCCGTAAACTTTGGATTACGAGAATCAATGCTGCAGTAAGAGAAAATGGAATGTCTTATTCAAAATTCATCCATGCACTCAAAACACACGGAATCAACTTAGATCGTAAAACTTTGGCTGACCTTGCTTACAACCACAAAGAAGTATTCAACGCCATCGTAGAAAAAACCAAAGTCGCTAAGTAAATTAGTGCTTGATTGGAATAGAATGGCTCGGCTATTCTATTCCATCGGATTGTTATCATGTTAAAAATCGAAACCATTGAAGAGCTAGAAAGTAAAGTTGTTAAGGCTTTGGAGTTAATCCAAGACCTGAGAACGGAAAATGCACGCCTGGAGACGGAAAACGAATCCCTCCGTGCGGAAAACGACCAAATGAAGCTCGCAATGGAGGAGAAGGAACGTGAACTAAAAACACTTCGTTCCCAACTCCAAGAAGCAAATGATGAGTTAAACCAACTCCGCGAAAGGGAAGGACTTTTGGAATCCAAAGTCCACCAACTCCTTGGTCGTTTGGACGGACTTCCTACCACAGGAAGTTCGGCTCCCAAATCACAACCAAACACAGATTCTAGTCCTGTAGAACCGGTGGTTGCAGCAGGATCTGCGGCAATTCCTAGTCTCGTGACAGACGAAGATGATGAAATCATTTTACTTGATGAAGACGAATCAGAATTCCAAACAGAAGATGTTTTGGAAAAACCCCCTGCTTCTGCGTCCTTTGAAAAAGAAGAACTCGTTGTCGAATCAGAGGAAGAAGTTCCTACCGTAGAAATCGATGAAGATGATGACATCATCATTGACGACGATGACGAAGCGATCAGTGTGTTTGATGCTGACGACGACGATGATTTTTTAATTATCGAAGACGATCCTAAATAAATTTTATGGCAGAGTCTGCCCCAAAGTCACAGAAAATCACCAAACAGATCTTTGGTGAAACTTATACCATTGTAGGTGAGGCTTCCTCGGGGTATATATCTGAGGTGGCTGATTACGTAGAATCTCGTTTGAATGATTTGTCGAAGGCTCTTCCTGCGGCATCCAAAACAAAATTAGCAGTGCTTTGTGCTCTCAATTTAGCAGATGAACTATTTCAAATGAGAGATGTCTCCGCAAAGGCAAAAGAAAATCCCGAACTAGAAGAACGAACAAAGAAGATCATTTCTCTATTAGAAGAGGGGATCATTGGGGATCATTTTTGAATCCAATTTCTAAAGAAGATGCTAGGAACATTCTAAAAAAAAACCTTCCGAACCTTCCGGAACGGGAAGACCATGAAGCGGCCATCTTAAAACGATTGTACCCGCTTTTGCAAGGTAAATCAAAAATCATCACATATGCACCAGACCTTCGGTACGAAGTGGACGTACTTCCAATCATCGAGTCCTGTCCTCTCCCGAGGCCCACAGGGTTTATCGAAGCCAGACATTCTGCCAAATGGTTCTTTCCTCGGATGGATGCAGAAAAAAAACTACGGTTCCTTCGTCCCTATTCCTTTGAAAAGAATGCAATGGGACTTTTTGAGCCTATTGGAGATGAGGAGATCTCCGTAGAGGATGCCGATTTGATTCTTGTGCCAGCCCTTGGATTCAATGAAAAAGGATACCGGTTGGGACGAGGAGGTGGGTATTATGATCGCATTTTAAATTCAGAATCTCTCCAAAAGAAAACAGTAGGACTTAGTTTTTCTAAACTTTTTCCCGTCCCATTTGTTGCAGAGAATCACGATTTAAAAATAGGAAAAATGATTACGGAAACTCAGATTCATTCGTTTTTAGATTGAATCCGTGAAGGATTCTGACACGATTCCAGGTAGCATATGGACCAAGAAACATTACTCACATCCCTGGCGGAAAAAACCAAAATGGAACAAGAGTCCGATCTGGGAGACTTGGAACAGTTCCTTACGTTTACCATTGATAAAGAATTTTTCGGAATTCGTTTACTCTTGGTACATGAAATTTTAAAACCAGTTTTAATCACTCGGATTCCCAATGTAGATGATTACATTTTAGGTGTGATCAACCTCCGCGGAGAGATCATTCCCATTGTGGATTTGAAAAAAAGATTCCATGGCGCCGATTCTGAAATTTTTCCAATTTCAAGAATCATCGTCATCATGTTAGATGAAAAAAGAATCGGTGTCCTCGTTGATGAGGTCAAACAAGTTGTCAAAATCCAAAAAGATTTTATCAGTTATACAACGGATGACTTGTCGTTAAACTATAGTAAGATGGTTGAGTCGGTATCTAGATACGAAGACCATTTGATTTTGAATTTGGATTTGGAACAAATTGTTGATTTTGTTTCATCCGCAAAGTAACGAGAAAGGGATACGACATTGGCTGGAATTTTAGGCGAATACACAGAAGTTTTCCTGGAAGAATCTGAGGACCAAATTGAGGAATTAAATTCCAATTTGGTAAAACTCGAAAAAGACCATGAAAACCCAGAAATCATCAATGACATCTTTCGTGCGGCACACTCTTTAAAAAGTTCTTCTGCCTTTGTCGGTTTATACAATTTATCCGACTTAGCCCATACGATGGAAAACCTTCTCCAAAAAATTCGAGAAGGTAGTTTAGAAATCAACGTTAAACTTGTTAATTTACTTTTTGAATGTTTTGATTTGATCAAACAAGTCATCGAAGGTGTTGCTAACGGTGTAAAGGTGGAAACACCTTTTACAGACATGATTAAAAAACTTCAGGACTATGAAGCCTCACCAACTCAATCTGGTTCCGGTACTACCAAATCCAGTGAGACCAAAACATCGAAAGAAAGTGCTTTATCATCGATCACCTTAAATGAGGAAGAAATTTCTGAAATCCGTCAGTCCCTAAAAGAGGACAATGATTTAACTGCATTTTCTGTTCAGTTAAAATTAAAAGACGAAACACCAATGCAAAATTTGAGACTTCTTTTGATTTTGCAATCGGTGAAACAATCAGGTGTCATCATTAAATGTAATCCGTCAGAAGATGCATTGGACAATGGCCAAGGAAGTTTTGCACTTTCCTTTGTCACTGTCACCAGACTGAACAGGCAGGAATTACATGTTCAGTGTAACATCGATATGGTGGATACACTTTCTGTGGAAGAAATTAAACTTCCCGAAACAGAAATGGAAGCTCTTGAAAAAAAGACGGACGCCTCTAATATTTCATCCACAAACACAATGTCCACACATTCTGATTCAGAAGAAAAACAGGTAACAAAAGGATCTGCTAACTTTGAAAAGGCGGTCACAGATTCTAAAGTTGTGATGAGAACCATTAAGGTATCTTCTGACAAACTAGACCAGCTCATGAATAACGTGGGGGAACTTGTTATTACCAATTCTGGATTCCAAAAAATCTATGATGATTTAGTGGCGCAATTCGGTGAAGATTCATTATTCAATGAACTCAAAGGGAAAATAGACCAAATCAACCGAATTTCCAAAGACCTACAAACCGGAATTATGAATATCCGAATGGTTCCGATTGGATCTGTATTCAACAGGTTCACAAGACTCATTCGCGATCTTTCTTTGGAAACAGGAAAACAAGTAAACCTTGTACTTCGTGGCGAAAACACAGAACTCGATAAAAAAGTAATCGATGCCATTGGAGAACCACTCATCCACCTCATTCGTAATTCAGTCGATCACGGAATTGAGTCTCCTTCTGAAAGACGAGCGGCCGGCAAACCCGAAGAAGGAACTGTGGAGCTAAATGCCTACCAAGGTGGATCCAATATCCTTGTCGAAATCCGGGATGATGGAAAAGGATTAAACAAAGATAAGATTCTAAAAAAAGCCATCGAACGTGGACTTGTAAACGATACCGATGCACAGAATCTTTCTGAGTCCGATATCTTTCAGTTTATCTTTGCGCCTGGTTTTTCTACGGCTGATAAAATCTCTGATATTTCTGGTCGTGGTGTGGGGATGAACGTAGTCAATAAACTCATTGAAGAGTTTAAAGGTAAAATTCTCATCCATTCCGAAGAAGGGAAGGGATCTTCCTTCACCTTATCTTTCCCACAAGCACTTGCCATCATTCCATCTATCCTTGTGATTATGGAAGAAGAAGTCTATGCTTTCCCCCTTTCCGAAGTTTCCGAAACCATCAAGGTCAACTTGGACCAAATCACTACTTTGGAAGGTCACGAAATCATCAACTTACGAGGGGAAGTTCTCCCCATCTATCGTTTGAATCGTATCCTTGGCCTTGCTGATAAACAAGATATGGTGGAAGTTCCTGTAGTCATCGTGAATTACAAAACCAGAAAACTTGGTTTTATGGTCGATGATTTGATTGGAAAACATGAAACAGTCATCAAGTCTCTCGGTAAAAACTTCAAAGACATCCAAGGTCTAACAGGTGCCACCATTATGGGAGATGGAACCATTATCCTTGTTTTGGACATCCCTGGTCTTGTGGAAATTGCCGCAGATAAAGTGGACTGGTCTGACAAGTTGGTTGCTGGTGAGATGATGAAGAGGGCCTCTACCATTCGTTCTTTGGAGATGTCTGATTCTGAGTTTATGTTCAAATCCAATCACCCAACAAACCGCTATAATGCGAAGTTGATTGAATTACGTGCCAAAGACAAATCACGAGTTAAAAAAGATAAACATAAAATAGAAAAACACGTGATTGTGCCGAAAGAAGAAGTGTTTGCGGAAGAACCTGTTACCAATCTGAAAATCACGACTGAGGTGATCAAAACAGAAACAGAAGTGAATGGAGATTCTGGTGAATCTTCTAAATCGGCAACAGCAACACTTGTGATCGATCACAAAACGGACGAAATCCATCGTTTGGCTGATGTTGCAAAAATAGAAAATGTTAAGTTAACCGAAAGAGAACAAGCCGCAGAAATCATCAAAGGATTTGTGGAACAAAAAGAAGAACGTTTGAACCAAGTGGCTGCTTTGAACTCCGAAGCGATTAATGAGATCATGTCTTCCAAAGATATCAAAAAGCTGGAAAATATTGTGAATACTGGTATGATGAATGCCGGCGTCGTACTCTCTCAGTTAGTTGGTAAAGAAGTAGAACTTTTTATTCCGGAAATCAAACTGACCGATAGAGAAGGGTTGGCGAAAGAATTCCGATATTCTATGGATCAGTTTTTTGGAATGAAAATTCGTATGACAGGGGATCTCAACGGAAACCTTCTTATGATGTTTTCTGAAGAAAATGGATCGGAGATTGCAAAAGAGTTGCTTGGGTCAGAAGATGCCAAGTATGCCGAGGGTAGCCTTCATAAACTATCTGAGGATATGGTTTCTGTTTTATCAGAAATCTCCAATATCGTTTGTTCCAGCGTCATGAACTCTCTTTCGAATAAACTGAAAAAAGAAATTTTACCTTCAGTTCCAGAGATGATCACCGGAAGTTTTATGGATGTGATCGACATCGTAAAACCGGAACGAACAAAATTTTTGTCCATGCATACGGAATTTAATCACCAAGGTAGCAACCTAATCGGTGTTTTGGTATTCTTACCAGATTTTGATGAGCTGGTAGATTTGATTCATAAATCATGAATAAAAAACCAACCGTTGCCATCATTGACGACTCACTCCTCGTGAGGAATATCCTGAGTGATGCTCTCACCAAAAAGGATGAAGTGCAGGTAATTGCCACAGGCAAAACCGGGATGGACTGCATTGATTTGGCAGGGAAGCTAAAACCTGATTTTATCGTCTTGGACATTGAAATGCCGATCATGGATGGGCTTACGGCATTGGCCGAAATTAAAAAATTAAAACTGCCAAGTCATGTGATTATGCTTTCGGTGCTGACCCAACATGGGGCAGATGCCACATTTAAGGCATTGGAACTGGGAGCCGTTGATTTCATTCCAAAGCCTTCTAGTGGAAATCAGTTTTCTCCAGAGGATATTGCTGCGGTATTGTCCGCAAAAATCAAAGGGTTTTCTGATTCAAAGCAGCCGAGCATCGAAGTTCTCCTAAGGCCTGAGAGAACCGAACGCCAATTAAATAAAAGTTTTCAAAAACCGATCAAAGTAGACGCTATCGGAATTGGGACCTCCACGGGAGGACCAAAAGCATTGCAAACTGTCTTTGCTGGGATTCCGGAAGATTTTGCAAAACCAATCTTTGTGGTGCAACATATGCCAGCGGGGTTTACCAAGGCATTTGCAGATAGATTGAATTCCTTGTCGAAGATACAAGTGAAAGAAGCAGAGCAGGGTGACTTAGTTCAGTCTGGAACTGCTTACATTGCTCCTGGTGATTATCAAATGACTGTGATCACAAAAGGAAAGGATCATTTTATTGAACTGCACCACACAGGTCAGGTCAATGGGCATAGACCTTCGATTGAAGTATTGTTTGATAGTTTGGTGGAAGCTTACGGTGGGGACCATCTTTTATCCATGATCATGACTGGTATGGGAAAAGACGGATCACAAGCCATCACCAACATTCACGCCAAAGGTGGTATCACTCTGGCGCAGAATGAAGCAACATCCGTAGTGTACGGAATGAACCGTGTTGCGGTAGAACTGGGTGGGATTGATTTTGTTCTTCCAGTGGATGAATTGGTACCAAAGATGATTGAATTATTAAAGTCGAGAGGGAATTAACATGGCAAGAATTTTGGTTGTAGATGATGCAAAATTCATGAGAACGCTCGTAAAAGATGCGTTAGTTGGTGCGGGTCACGAGATCGTAGGTGAAGCTGAGAACGGTAATATTGCGGTAGAACAATACAAAAACCTCAAACCGGACTTAGTAACTATGGACATTACCATGCGTGAAAAAGACGGAATCGAAGCAACAAAGGAAATCATTAAATTTGATGCATCCGCTAAAATCATTATGGTAACGGCCCTTGGTCAGGAAGATTTACTGGCAAAAGCAATCAAGATGGGTGTGAAGGATTTTGTTGTGAAACCTTTCCCTCCTGAAAGATTGCAACAAGCTGCAGCAAAAGCACTAGGTTTATAAATCGTGTCCCAAACCCCGGAGTTTATCGTCCGGTGGCAAAACCAGGACGGAGGACTGACAGAAGGACCTTTAACGGTTTTATGGTCTCTGATTGATAGTTATAAGGTTGATATTTTTGAAGTCTCCCTTTCGCGTATCACATCCGATTTCATTCAATTTTTGAGAACCAGTCAGTCCTTATCGATTGAACTCACTTCTGAGTTCGCCGTCATGGCATCTCATTTGGTGTATCTAAAATCCAAAGCCTTATTGCCGGATCCTGGTTTTGAGGAAGAGGATTATGACCCGCCTCTACCCAAAGAACTCGTAGATAAATTACTCGAACACAAAAAGTTTCAAATGGCTGGGCAACGTCTGGCGGAACTGGACAGGTTGACCGCCGGAATGTTTACCCGGGAAACCAATCAGGTTTTGGATGAAACCGAAGTATGGTTGGATGTAAGCCTTGTGGATTTGATTTCTGCTTTCAATTCGATTTTGGAGCAAGAGAGTTCCAATGAAATTGAGGACCTAGTCCCCATCTATGAAGGGGTAAGCCAATACTCCGTAGAGGACAAAATGGCCTATTTACAGGGCCTTTTAGAAAAAACCGGGGAAATCCACTTTATGGATTTGTTTGAAACAGAAAAACCGGAAAAAAAAGAAATCGTCGCTGCCTTCCTTGCTGTATTAGAAGTTGTTAAAATCCGAGTTTGCAAAGTCCTCCAACATGCAGTTTTCGGAGAAATCAAAATAGTCAAGGTTTAGATTCATTTGGAAGAAAGAGCTTATACTAAGGGCCTTCTTGAGGCGCTTCTTTTTTTATCTTCAGATCCAATCAAATTGTCTGCACTTGCCAAGTCTGCTGGGATCGAAAAAACAGAAGCCCGGGAACTCCTCGACGAACTGATCTTAGACTACCAAGAAAAAGAAGGTGGTTTTTTACTGAGAGAAATCGCCGGTGGATACCAATTCATCACCAACCAAAAATATAGCGAAATCTTAGCGCATATCTTTAAAGATAAAAAAAGAGAAACCCTCTCTCGCGGAACCTTAGACACTCTTGCCATCATTGCTTACAAACAACCCGTCACACTGACAGAACTAGATGAAATTCGAGGAGTATCTTCTCGCGCTATGGTAGCAAGTCTTATGTCAAAAAAACTGGTGAAAGCAGTCGGTCAAAAGGAAGTTCCGGGAAGACCAACATTATATGGAACCACCAACGAATTCTTGTTACACTTTGGTTTAAGCAAACTCACAGACCTTCCAACTCCAGTCGAAGTGAAGGAACTCAAATTTGAAGAATTCACACCAGAATCCATAATAGTGACTGATGAAACAGAAATGAATCCTGATTTTGATACAAGCACTCTACCGGATGAATTACAAGAAGGGTCTTAAATGAGTAGTGCAGAAGAAGAACTAAAAAAACTCCGTGCTGGAATTGATTCGTTAGACACAGAAATCATAGCTCTCATTCAAAAACGTGCAGGTTTCGCACAGGAGATTGGTCGTGTTAAAAAAGAATCTGGTGGACCAATTTATCGCCCGGATCGTGAAAAAGATGTATATGAAAAAGTTACCAAACTATCAGGTGGACCACTTCCTTCTTCTGTGATTCGTGCAATTTACCGAGAGATGATGTCTGGAACCATCGCCTTAGAACACCCGTTAAAGATTGGTTTTTTAGGTCCTGAAGGAAGTTTTTCTCATTCTGCAATGCGTTCTAAATTTGGAAGTTCCATTGATGCGGTTCCTCAAACTTCAATTCCAGATGTGTTTCGAATGGTAGAGGAAGGTAAGTTGGATTATGGAGTGGTGCCTGTGGAAAATTCCACAGAAGGCCAAGTCAGTTCCACCTTGGATATGTTTTTGGAAACTGATCTTTTCGTGTATTCCGAGTTATACCAAAGAATCTCGTTTTCACTGCTTGGTTTTGAAACAGACCTTTCTCTTGTGAAAAAAATCTATGGAATTCGAATCGGAAACGAACAGTGCCGCAATTGGATTTCTGCGAATCTTCCAAATGCAGAAGTTGTGGATACTTCTTCTACTGCGATGGCGGCAAAGTTAGTATCCGAAAGAAAAGACGGCCTTGCGATTGCATCCAAAATAGCCGGTGAAATTTATAATTTAAACGTGATTGCAGAAGGGATTGAAGATTATTCAGGAAACACCACTCGGTTTCTTGTGATCGGCAAAACAGAATCCCCTAAAACAAAAGAAGATAAAACTTCCATTGTGTTTTCTATTCCGAACCAAACGGGTTCTTTGTTTGCTATTTTAAAAACTTTCAATGATGCTTCGATCAATTTAACAAAAATTGAATCAAGGCCATTAAAACGAAACTTGTGGGAATACCATTTTTTCGTCGATTTTATTGGTCACAGAGAAGATCCAAAAATTGCAGAACTTCTTGAAAAAGTAAAATCACAATGTACTTTGTTTAAACTTTTGGGCTCCTATCCAACAGCCGGATCTTTTCCTACATGAACCTATCGAGAGTTTTGGTTTATGGAATGGGCCTTATGGGTGGATCCCTTGCCCTCGCGATTCGTAAGAAATTTCCAAATACAGAAATTTCAGCTGTGGTTCGTTCCGAAAAAAGTAAATCTACAATTTTTTCGAAACAACTGGCAGATTTTGTATTTTTGCAGAATGAATTCCAAACGCCAAATTGGTCTAACTACGATTTGGTGGTATTTAGTACTCCTGTTGAGTCTATTTTAAAAATCATCCAGACTCTTCCTAAATCCGGAAATACAATCTTTATCGATTTAGGATCTACCAAAGAAACCATTGTTTCTGCAGTGGAATCGTATTTTGGGGATATAACTCACAATTATATTTCTACCCATCCTATGTGTGGATCTGAACAAGCGGGCCCAGATGCGGCGGTTCCAGATTTATATGTGGATAAACTTTGTATTTTAACTTCTCCAAAATCAACATCTAACACTAGTTTGGAATGGGTTCGGTCGTTTTGGGAAAAAATTGGTTCCTGGACTTTGGAAATGGACTCCCAATCACATGATGAAACTTTGGCTTATCTTTCTCATCTTCCTCATGTCATCTCTACCTTACTTGTCAATGTGGCTGGATCCAATCCTACAACTAAAAAAGAAATCTTAGAATCTTCTAAACCCATTACGGGTGGTGGGTTTCGGGATATGTCAAGGATTGCTGGTTCCAACCCGGATATGTGGATTTCTATCTTCAAAGAAAATCAAAGATTTCTACTAAAATCAATTGATGATTTGATTCAACAATTATCGGAGTTTCGAAATCTCTTTGGATCTGATGGTTCTTTTGATGAATCACAAATTCGAAAAATTTGGGAATTGGCAATAGCAAACAAAGATGAAATCCGAAAAACAAAATGAAGTTTTTAAAAAAAATAAATAAGTTAAGCGGCTGTAAGGCGGCCATTCTCACCAACCAAAGTGCTTTTGGTCATCTTGGAAAATACCATTTTCAAACTTATTCAGAAATTTTTGATTTAAAAACAATATTTTTGCCAGAACACGGACTCTTCGCTGAGTTACAAGACCAGGTCAGTGGGGATGAACTCAAATATCTTTTTGGAGATATGCAGATTGTGAATCTGTATGGAAAGGAAGAATCAAGTTTAGTTCCACCAAAAGAAAGTTTAACCAATGTAGATGTGATCATCATTGATATAAAAGATGTTGGTTCGAGGTATTATACTTTTTTAACAACAGCCTATTATATTTTATGTGAAGTTTCGCGTATAAAACGGGAAACAGGAAAGGCTCCTCTTTTTTTAGTGATCGATTCTCCAAACCCCATTGGAACTAGAGTCGAAGGAACACCACTGCAAAAAGAATTCGAATCTTTTGTTGGTGTCACCTCGGTTTTGCATAGGCATGGGCTCACTCCAGGTGGATTATTAACTTATTATAATGAAACCTTTCAGTTAAAAGTGGATGTGATTGTTGTACCTGTCGGAGTATTTCATCCAAAATCAGTATCAAGTTTTGAATGGGTTCCTCCTTCGCCAAATATCCCAACACAGAGCACTTGTTTGGTGTATCCGGGAATGTGTCTTTTGGAAGGAACTAATGTATCGGAAGGCAGAGGGACAACCAAACCTTTCGAAACTTTTGGAGCTCCCTATTTAGTTGGTAAAGCGAAAGAAGAATTAGACAAGCGGATGTTCTCTCACCAACCAGGAAAATTTATTTTACGTAACTTACGATTTTTACCAACATTTCATAAGTATGTTGGTTCCATTTGTGAAGGTTACCAACTTATGGTATTAAAACCAAAACAGTTTCATTCCTTATATTTTGTATTATACTTTTTGAAACAATTGTTGGAACTCTTCCCAAAAGAATTTGAATATTTAAAAGGAGTTTACGAATTTCGTTCGGACCGCCCGGCGATTGAGCTGCTTTGCGGCGATTCAACTTTATTAGACTATTTATACGGAAAACGAACAGATTCTGAACTTGAAATGTATTTAAAAGAATCAGAAAGTCGTTGGACGAAACTGATAAAACCCTTTCGGTATTAAATTTTTTAACAAAATGGTGTTGCAGACCGACTAAAGGTTAGGTATACAATCACCATGACAAGAATGTTTCGAACCATTTTTCTAATTTCCCTTATGGCAACAGTTCTCACCAACTGCGGTTATAACCGTATCCAAGAGTTGGATGAAGAAGTGACTGCTTCTTGGGCAGAAGTTCTCAACCAATACAAAAGAAGATCGGACTTAGTTCCTAATTTGGTTTCTGCCGTTAAAGGATTTGCCAACCAAGAAAAAGACATCATGAAAGGAATTGCCGATGCAAGAGCAAAAATTGGTTCTATCCAAGCAACTCCTGAACTTGTAAACAATCCAGAAAGTTTAAAACAATTCGACCAAGCGCAAGGACAATTGGGTTCAGCTTTGTCTAGACTTTTGATGATTCAAGAAAATTATCCTCAACTCAAATCGGACCAACACTTTTCGGATTTAATGGCGCAGTTAGAAGGAACAGAAAATAGAATCACTGTTGCAAGAAACAGATTCATCAAAGCAACCAAAGATTACAATGTGTACATTCGTCAATTCCCTGCAGTACTTACTGCGAAAGCTTTTGGTTATGATGCAAAAGCAACCTTCACAGTGGAAGATCCAAAGGCGATTGAAAATGCACCGAAAGTTGAATTTTGAATTATAAAAGGAAGCCGGTAAGTGATTGCCGGCTTTTTTATTTAGAACTGAAAGTAGAGGAAGGGGCTTGATACTGTTACACTATAGATGATAAAGGAAGTGATATAGAGTAAGATACAAGTTGGAATGAGAAAGTATAAATTGTCTGTGATAAAGGCAAATCTGTCTTCGTTTCTATCTTGGAGGATATCTACTAAAAATAAAAATCCAACTAAGATCACAAGGCTTACACTCATTTGAGGAAACATTCCACTCACACCGGTGAAGGCTCGCTCTAACATAATTTTGGTGATTCCCATTCCTGTGGGAACTTCTGGAGTGGCTTTTGCTCGGAAGAAAAAACAAGACAAAACAAATACACCGACGGGATACAGTGGTTGGATGGAACGTGGTACTCGGTTCCAGGCCTTTTTCATGGTTTCAAATTTGAAAACAAATTTTTCCACCACCATCATAGTGGAATGGAGGGTTCCCCAAAATACAAAAGTCCAATCGGCTCCATGCCAAATTCCAGAAACAAAGGTTGTGATGAAGAGATTTACATAAGCCATAATTTCTCCTCGTCTGTTTCCACCCAGAGTGATGTATACATAGTCACGTAACCAAGAACTAAAGGAAATATGCCAACGCCTCCAAAGTTCAGTCAGTGTGCCTGATAAAAAAGGTCGGTCGAAGTTTTTAGGAATATGAAAACCAAGAATCCTTGCAGTTCCAATGGCAATGTCAGAGTATCCTGAAAAATCGCAATAGATTTGAACGGCAAATAAAAAGGCAGCAATCCACATCGCAATCCAATTGTATTCTGTTGGATTGGCATACATGGGATCGATCACATACGAAACCGGATCAGCGATAAAAGTCTTTTTAAAGATTCCCCAGAAGAGTTGTTTTAGGCCCTGTTTTAGATTTTCTTTAGTAAAGTCTTTGGAATCTAAAAACTGGTGGAGAACATCACTGGCACGTAAGATAGGACCGGCTACAAGTTGTGGAAAAAATGCTAGAAAGAGTCCGAAATGAAAAATGGATTTGGCTCTTTCCACCACACCTCTGTAAACATCGACTGCATAAGATACTGCTTGTAAGGTGAAAAAACTAATCCCCATCGGAAGAAGAATTCCTGACTTTTGTACAAATTCTGGATCACAAGGGGTAAGGGAAAATGTTTGGTTCCATACGGTAATGGAAAAGTCCAAATACTTAAATACAAAAAGTAAACCTAAATTACTCCAGACCGCCACATTCAACCAAAAGAGTTTTTTGGCTTTGGAAGAAGCAAACTCCATATAGTCGACGGCAAGTTTTGTAATGACAAAAGAAAAAACGAGTAAAATTAAAAATGGAATTCGAAAGATTGCGTAGAAATACAAACTAACAATAAATAACCAAAGACCTTGGAATCGTTTTGGAATTAAAAAATAAACAAGGATAACAACGGGTGCAAAGATCAAATAGTGAACTGAATTAAAAAGCATATTATTTGTAATCCTTTAGGGCATCGGCAATTGATTCGGCAGCCCAAAGATTGCCCAGCTTCGTAAGGTGGCCATCTCCCGGTATATAATAATCCTGAATCCCAGCTTTTTTAGTTTGTCCATGTAACGTAAATTCACGATCGCACATTTTGTCCGTATAGGGGAGAATGTCTAAAGTTTTGATCCCTTTTGAATCCAAATATTTTTTAGCCCGGATGGCATAACCTCCAAGTGCGTTAAACTTTCCGAGTTGGCGACAATACACTTCTTCAATTTGCATGGGAAGGATGACGGGTACCAACCGGTAACCTTTTTCTTTCGACAGTTCTATCATCAAATCATAGGCCCTGGTTGTGGTTTCAGGTAAGGGTTCTAGTGAATTTGGATCCACTGGCGAATCAGAACAAATTACATTTAGATTTTGTAGAGGAGTGGGACAAATAAACTCATCTTTTTCTTCACATTTCTTTTGTTTGACGGGAAGAATAAAAGTTTCTCGCAAATACACCAGCGGAGAGGAACTCAAAAGATTTGTATCTGCTGCAATTAAATATTTTGTTTGTGCAAATTTGACTTTCGTTTGTTCATAAGCAAGTTTTAGGGCCTGTAAAAGATAGGAAATTCTTGTAAGTTCAAACTGAATGCGAAAGTTTTTTTTCCAAACAGGATCGTTTTCGTGAAGTGCATCGTTTTCATCATCGGGAAGGATACCTTGGGCTCGTAACTCTTCAGGCATCGTAAAATCATTGGGCGAAATAAAGAACAATACAGTTTTGATATTGTCAATCTTTGTAGACATATCTTTTAGGCGTTTGTAAGAGCCAAGAGATCCATAAGCATCCACACCCAAATTCAAACTTTGGTAACTTAGACCATTCTCTTCCAATCCACCGAGTCTGGAACAAAATGTATCTTCATCGGAAACACCAAATCCCATAACCAAACTATCCCCAAGACAAACAAGTTTTGGTTTTTGGGGGATTGGCTCTTCTATGCCTCGAAGTCCCAGAGAATTGGTTGTGAACTGTCCTTGCCAAAGATCGGCATAGTGACGGACAAAGCGACTTTCGTTTGGTTCTAAGGTGACACCATATTCAGGATGGTAGGCATGCAACAATTTGACATCGCGGTAATAACGTAAAGCAGGCGGATTGGAAATGCGTAAAATCAATTCCAAAGAGAGTAACGCCAACGGGAAAAATAGGACAATGGCTCCCCATCGTTTCCAGTTTTGAATCATATCCCTCTAAAATTTATACATAGGGCAGAGAATCAAGCATTTCTAAGGCAAATTTAAGAAGTCCTTGGCAATCGCATCGGCAAAAAGTTCCGCTAGTGCTGGCCCTGGATGACCATCAAGAGGAATGTACACTTGTTTTTGTTCTTTAAACAAAACTTCTGTTTTTTTTCTTAGATCGATGGTTTTCACTTTTTGTTTGGAAAAGAAATCTTTTGCTACATCGTAATTTGGATCTTTTGTGTCAGGGGTTCCTTCTCTGGACATTCCCCAACTAAAGAGGATGTTTACTTTTTCTTTGGGGATGACTCTGTCTGAAAAAAAATCACCCAAGTGAGAATAAGTAATATGTGATTCAGGATACTTTATCGGAATTCCGTACGAAGTGTACACATTTGCTTTGGGAGAAGGAAGAAGATTTCGATACAGGTAGGAAATTTGAGACAGTTGGTGGTGGATGGGATAAAAAATTCGTTTGAATCCTTTTTTTTCTCGTTCATCATCAATAAAATCGGAAGGATTCCAAATCCAGTAGATTTGGTCGGGAGAATCCTTGGGATCAATCTTCTTTAGTGTTTCTTTCAGAAGTTGTAAAAGACCTCTTGTTCCAATGGCATCCACAGCAACCAATCTTACATCTAAATTATATTTTGATTTTATATAAAAGGCAGGTGTTTCTTTTGTTGGAAGACCATAACCCATCGCCATGGAATCGCCAACTAACCAAAGTTTTGATTTGTTTGGTTCTCTACCAAGAATTCTTTCCCCTCGGGAATTTGTTTGGATGTCCCAAATTTTTCCATCCTTACGTAAAAACTCTGCTTTTACATTGGGGCAAAGGCGGATTTCCGTTAATCCATACAAACAATGAATTTTTTTGTATTCAATTTCTTCTGTTTCTGTTTTGGACCTGTAACGAAAAAACCCCTCTCCTAGAAAAAAAACTAAGAGAGTTCGGATACAAATGATGGATGAAAATTTATAGAATTTTTTCAATGAGAAGGTAAAAGAAAGAAAGGTTTCCAATGTAGAGAATCATTACTAAAAATCCCATTGCAATTTGAAAGATATAAGCAGAATAAGAAAATCCTTGGTAAGCAAGATAAGCAGTAATACCTAAGATCATCTCGGGAACTAACACATAATAGGCTACTTTTCCCCACATCTTCACATTTTGAGGATACCAAGAACCGAGTGCCCACATGGTAGCTTCCGAAGTTCCAAAAATCACTAGAGCCGTGATTCCAACCCAAAGTCCCGTTCCAATGATGGAAACAGACATTTCTTCCAATTTGATTCCCGTATAAACACAAATAAATAAAGGGATGACCCAAAGCCCTGCCATATAACCAGAAACAGTTCCTATTTTCAAAAAACCATCGTCCGGAAACACTAAGATTTGTAAGGCGCTAGAAAGAAACCAATCAGGAAAGACCATAAAAATGGACAAAGGAACTAAAAATTTCCAAATCCGAAAGGGCGTATGCCAGCGAAGTGCCAGAGAGAGGCCAACAAAACTAAGATGGAATAGGAGAGTGAGGGAAGCAAGTTTGACCCCCGAAGGGCTTTGTGACCAATACAAAACGAAAACGGATACAACGCTAAAAATCAAAAAATACAAAGCCAAAAGGAATTCTTCTGCAAGGAACTTGGGTTTCATCGCTTTGCACTGTAAGGAATTTGTAACGGGATGCAAGTCGAAACTTGGTTGGGTAGGGTTAAAAAACGATAACGAACAATTTTCGTTTGTGTTCTTGGTGGGAGATACTGGGTTCGAACCAGTGACCTCTACCATGTCAAGGTAGCGCTCTAACCAACTGAGCTAATCCCCCAAGGTAAAACCACTTCACCAGAGCCGGGCCCACCGTAAAGTACGATTTCGCAATCGGTTCCTGAATGAAAAATCCCCACTCATTTGATCGGCCAGACGATCGGGTTTGGATTTGTCTGGGATGAATAGTATCAAATTGTCTTTTGCTCTTGAAAGTCCAACGTAAAGAATCCTTCGTTCTTCTGCCTCATCAACTTCGTTTCTATTTTCGCTCCAACCAAGGACAAGATCCAGGAGAACAGTTGTGAATTCCAAACCTTTGGCACTATGGATGGTCATCACTTGTGTCGGAGGAACTCCCGATTGGATCCATTCAAATTTTCTGAAATTGCTACGAGTGAGAATGATTGTGTTTGGGTCTTTTTTTTGCCATTGTTTCCAAATCTCCAATGGTCTTTTTTTGGTTTCTCTAATTCGTTCTACTTGGAAGATTCCTTTTTCCTTTCGAAAGGTTTGTACCTGCTTTTGGATTTTGTCTTTATTGTGATGTAAAGGAAGGAGAGATGATTGGATGATACATTCCTTTGAACGGTAGTTAGTGGATAAAAAGTATTGGATCACAGAAGGAAAATGTTTTGGAAAGTCCAAAAAAGGTTTTGGTGTGGCACCGCGAAATCCGTAGATCGCTTGCCAATCGTCACCTACCACAGTGATGGATTGGAAGTTCATTTTTTTTATGATTTGGAGTTGGACTTCGTCAGTGTCTTGGAACTCGTCGATGATCAGTGATGTCCATCTTTCTTTGGCTAAATTTGATGGTTCCGTATCCAAAAATTTTAAAAAGTCAAAAATCAAATCATCAAATTCAAAGTAACGGTTGTTCTCTTTCCAAGATCGAAACTTTGTTAAAAAAGATTGGTATGTGGTTTCAGAAAGTTGGCGAAAATATTTTCCATTGTTTTTGAGAAGGGTGGGAAAAGGAATTCCTCCAATTTCATAACGATATTCATAAAGAATATTCTTTGTGATTTCCCATTTTTTGGAATCGCAGAGTAATTTGTAATCTGACCAATTTTTGGATGAATCGTATTTTTTTAATACATGGTAACAAAACGAATGAAAGGTGGAAATATGGTAATCTTTAGATAAACCTTTTTTTTCACACCTTTCTTTGAATTCGTTTGTTGCTTTTTTGGTAAATGTAACGATGAGAGTGTTTTTTGGGAGAATGGAGTTTTGTTTTTCCCTTTCTTCCAAAAGACCAACCATTGTTGCGGTTTTTCCAGAACCTGCACCAGCAATGACTTGTTTGATTGGAAAATTAGAATGAATGATTTTTTTTTGTTCTTCGCTCCACATAAATGGAGAGAGAAAACAAAAACTTCTTTGGTTCTACTTTTTTAGATCATTGTTTAAAAACTGCACTGTCTTCATCTTCCTCTTCTTTGAGGTCATAATAACCATAAATAAAATTGGAACTTGCTTTCACTTCCATTCCGTAAAAATGTTCGGAGATCCTTCCTGATTTTGTGACTTCTAGTTTGTATTCTTCCGCAAGAAATTTCATTTTATCCATCGATATTTTTTCGTTGATTTTAGGACCAAAGCCAGATTCCGTTTTTGACCAATCGATAATAAAAAGTCTTCCTCCTGCTTTCATGGAACGAATGAGTCCATCCATCGCCAAACCAGGGTTTGGGAATGTGGATAAAGACAATGATGCAAAAATAATTTCGGGGACGGGCACCCATTCCGGTAGAAGGGGATGGTCTGATTGGTCCATATGAAACGGTGTGAGTTGTTCGATTCCTTCCATGAGTTTCCGTCGTAAGACCATATCGATGATCTCTTGTTGGCATTCCGCAGCCCAGATCCAAACATGGGGAAACCATTTTCTAAACTCGTTAAAGTAAAACCCAAGCCCACTCCCAAAGTCAACGAGGTTGTTTAGACCCTTCCAGTTGAAAAAGGCATAAACATCTTCAGGAGGACAAACCTCTCTCCTATGACTTGAAAGTAAGTATTCCTGGTAACTTTGTGAACGGTAGTATTCCGTTTCCGACATAATGACAATTCTTACAGAAAAGCTGGGAAAGTACAAACGAAAAATTCAATTCGCAGGTCTCGACCACCGAAAATCTAAGTATGAAGTTCTCGATTCAATTCTGGGTGGCTCTACTGCTATTCTCTCAATTCCCTGTTTGGGCAGATTCTGGATTTGAGGAGAGCCGTTATCCGACGATTGCCAAAGCAATCCACGCAAGTATCCTTCCCGATAAAAAATCGATTCGTTTGGATTGGGACCCACCCAAACAGGAAGGGGAAATCATCGTGGCTCGTTCTACTGTGATGATCGATAGCCCTGAAAAACTTTATATTGCCGATTCTTTAGGCAGGTACAAAGCATCTGGAGCAAACGCAACTCGTGTTTATTTTGATTATAATTTAAAACCAGGCACTTATTACTATGCAATCGTAATGGTAACAGATGTTCGCCGACGAGAAGTAAAACTTTTTTCAAACCAAAACTATACAGTGATTCCTGTTCATATTGAAGAAGAGAATGGAACACCGGTTGTTGGACAAAATCCCGATTTTCCCGCATTTCCTGCGGAAGCCGGAATCCAATCAATGGTAGGTGGGGTGTCGGGAATTACGGCGAATATTGAAAGAAAATTTGTTCGTTTGAATTGGACACCACCAAACGGTGCAACTGCTGGACGAACGATGTACACAGTATATCGTTCCAATTCACCTTTGACTAGTTTACCTCTGATGCAAAAAGCAGAAAAATTGGCAGAACTCACTCATCCTGTGAATTCATTTTTAGACCAAGATTTGGATAAATCACAAACTCTTTATTACGGAGTCTCAGTAAAACAAGTTGGTGGCGAAGAAACTCTTCCTCTAGAAGATAAAAAATCCACCTTACGTGTGTTTTATATCAAACAGACTGAAAAAAATAATGCTGAGATCATTGTAGAAGAATCCCCTAAAAAACCAAAACAAGAAGTGGCATCCAACGAAACCAGGACCGATCTTGGTGGTGCCATGCATGTTCGGGGTCTTGGATACGAACGTGTAGGTAAAGGTGCCGTGATTAGTTGGCTTAGTCCAGAAGCAGCTGATGAAACAACTGTTTATAGTTTATATGCATCGGTGAAACCTTTGAATCAAGGAACTTCTTCTTTCGGCCAAGGTTCAGTGGTAAAGGTCGCAACTGTTCTACATCCAAAAACTAATTTTTTTATCAAAGAACTAAAAGAAATTGATGAATTGTATTTTGGTGTGACGGCAAAATCAAATGGAATTCCAGAAGATTATAATCTAAAAGAAAACGTATCCTATTTTAAATATAATTTTTCTAAAGATATTTTGCCGCAAGAAGAACCAAATGCGGTGGCTGAGTCTCATCCGAAAAAAGAACCAGAAAAATCAGAAAATTATAAAAATGAACATTCTGTAACTCCAACTGATACATTGCCACCGAGGGAAACTACAGAATCAGTCAATGATTTGCAGGAAGAACCTTCGGCAACGGTGAATTACGATTTAGGACAAACTGATTTAAATCGAATCATCAAAGAAACAGTCATTAGAAAAAAATATGAAACTGCTGTATATCGGTTGGAAGAATATTTAAAATATGAAACCAATGCTTACTTACGAGGAAAGGCTATGTTTTTTCTTGGAGTGAGTGCATTAAAAACAGGTGATACTAAAAAAGCATTAAAATGTTTTTTGAAAAGGGAAACTAAATCCTATTCACCAACTCGAGTGGAATTTTGGACGAATCAAACCCTAAGTCAAGCGGGTAGAGGAAATTTATGAATCGAATCATAGTAACTTTAGCAGGTTTTTTATTCATTGTTGCAGGCCTTTCTACTGCATACTACCAAACAAATATTTCGGCTAAAGAAGACCAATCACAAGTCATTCTGGAAAAAATTGCAGAAGGAGAGGAATATTTAAAACAATCCAATCCACAGAGTAAAGAGCGGGCAATTGCCATTTTTTCTGAGTTAGCTGGGAAAAGAGGATTGGAAAAGTTTGAATTCCAAATTAAATACAACCAAGCAAGAGCCTTAGAGAAAAACTCTGATTTTTATCCTGCCCTTGATATTTACAAAGATCTAAAAAAGAATTCCAATCTGAAAGCTGATGAAAAAGAACGTTTGAGTTACTCACTTGGAAACCTACTTTTGAAAATTGGAAATGAATCAGAAGGAAAAGCTCATTTAGAATCAGTATTACAATCAAGTTCAGATAACAAACTAAGATCTAAATCATTTCTTTCTCTTGGTGATTTTTATTATCGAACAGGGCATTTTGAAACAGCTCGCAAAAACTATACATTAGCTCTTCAAGAAGATCCTAATAATACAGAGTCAAGAATTGGATGGGGAAGAGCCCTTCGCAAACTTGGAAAAGACTGGGCTTCCTTTGACGTATTTGATGAATACATTGAAACTGCTGACCAATTGGCTGGTGCTGATGAAAAAGTAGTCGGGGAATACAAGGACTCAGTATTAAAAGATGCTAAGGATAATTATACAAAAAAACAATACGGAAAGGCGATCGAACTTTTTCAAAAAGTCATTACAGTGAATCCAACTCCTAAAAAAGAAGAGGAAGCATTATACTATATCGCTTTATCCTATGATGCAATGGGAAAACAAATAGAATCTCTGACTTATATTAATAAGGTCTTGAATAACAGCGATTATTCGCTCGATCAAGCAGCATTATATAAAAAAGGAACTATCTATTTCAGACAAGGGAAGTTCGAAAAAGCAGCAGGAATCTTTCAAACGATTGTAGATAAATACCCTAAAAACCAGATTACCGACAAGGCGATTGCATGGAAAAAAGAATCACTCGATCAGTTTACCGACCACAATGATCTTGATGATTCAGATGTATCGTCTGATTCCAATTCATCTAAACCAAGTTCGGTGTCAAATCGACCTGAATCAGGAAATGATTTAGAGTTTTAGTCGGATTCAATTAGAAATTCATTCGTTTTGGTATTGTAAATGGCTTCTTCCATTCCGAAAGTTTTGTAAATTTCCGGAACAATATCAGCAAGCGAATGTATATTTTCTGCGAAGCGGTCAGCATCCTTTCCATATAGGATGGTGGCCGCCGGGTTTTCCGTATGGTTTTTTTGACTTAAGTCTTCCATATTTCCATGATCACTTGAAACGATGAGTAAATCCTTTGTTGGATCTAAACTTTCCAAAATTCCACGAAAAAAATCTTCCAAGTTTTTGATTATATGTTCCGCCTTTTCCCAATCCATTGCATGACCAACTTTATCTGTCAGAAAGTATTCATACAAAGCCAATTGGTAGTGGGCAAATCGAGATAAAGATTTTTTCCCTAGTTCGTATGGATCTCTTCTATTTAGAAGTGGATCACCTGGTTTCAACATATCAATCCCTAGAGTCCCCATAATCTCATGGGTTAGGTCCATGTACAAACCTCTTTCATTTGAAAGGTCATCAAAGTTTTTCAAAGGTCGACCACTTGCCAACTGGACTAAGGTGGAAGCAGAAACTAGTTTGGGTTTTTCCTCTACGTGTTTGAGGTAGGGTGGGGAAAAACAATTTAGAAAATCGCTTAAATGTCCATTTTCATTTAATACTTTGATGAGTGAATATTTAGATATGATTTTGCGAAGGGTGATGGTTGGAAACCCACTCACATGTCGACCAAGGACTTTTGGGCCGGGAATCCCTGTCCAAAGAGCTGTCTGGCCAGTGGCAGATTGGGGGAGGCCAGAGACTCCCATATGCGCATCGGTTTTGATATAATGGATTTGGGAAGGCGAAACAGATAAATCAGCATCTGACTTTGGAATTCCTCCAACAGGTGCTAAAAATCCTTTGGCATAACGGCTGAAGGGGTTGGATTTGGGGTCGTAGTTGGCGATTCCCACTCCGTCCAAAAATACATAAAAAATCATTCCTTTCCTTGGACTGATTGGTTTTTGCCAATGACAACCCGATAATTAGAATGATGAAACGGAATTTCGGAAACCTGTCTATTCTTTTTGGATACTTTGTGGTTTCTCTCCTCGTGACCTCCGTTTTGTTCGGATATTTTGAATGGATTCGTCCCCTTCGGATGAAATCAAATTTGATTTCTGCTTTGGAACGTTTTGATGAAGATCGAACAAAAGAGTATTTGAATACACTCGAGTTCTTTTTTCGCGAATCAACTCTTCCTTACCGAGCCTCCCAAGTCACATCCCGAATCAAAGACACCCTTGGTTTAAAATATGTTCGGTTGTATGATGATTCCCTTCGCCTCATCCATAGTACAAACGAAACAAGTGAAATTTTCCAAGATGAATTGAGACAGGATCCTTCTGGGTTGTCAGAGGGAAAATTGAAAAACCTTTCTAACGGTGATTATGTGTATCGTGATTTGTCCGGGAAGTTTTTTGTTGTGTTTCCGAAAGGTCCACCGCTTCCAAAACAAATTCAAAATGCTAATTTAGAATATGGATATCTATATTGGGCCTTCGATCCCAAATCCCAAAAAATATTATATACAAATGATGAATCCATTTTAACGGGTGATAGAGAAAGTAATCAATTACTTGGATTGTTTTCAGGAAAAGAAGGGCAAACCATCACTTGGCAGTTAGATGGTGAAAATTCTAAACTCATTTTAGAATCCAGGGAAAAGTTTTCTATTTATTTGCTTCGTCAATCAGATTCAGAAGCGGATGAAATACGGTTTGGATGTTTTGTCCTTTTTCTTGTTACCTTTACTGGATTATTTTACATTCGATTTATTTGGATTGTCACTCATTCTCGCAGTTTTCAGTTCAAACGTAGAATTCTTTTACCAGTCATTGTTTATCTAATTTTACTTTTGTTTTATCAAAAGAGTTATGAACTTTTTCCTGATTATCGTTATTACAAACCATGGACCAAACATAGATTGGCTCAATTTGAAGAGACATTATCTGTCCTTGAAAAAAATCTTCTTCGTGAAGGGCTTGGAGAAGGTGGGGGACTTGGAGAAACAGAAAGAATCGTTTCTGAACTGTACCTTTGGAAAAAAGATTCAAATGAAAACAAAACAATTCAAAATCGTTTTGGAACTGAGATTTTCAGTTTATTCGAACGCATCCAAAATCATCCTATTACAATTTTATTCGAATCTGATTTTGACTTAGTATATTTAATTCCCAAACGAAACAATGAAACGGGTTCCATTTCCATTCTTGTGGCGGTGTTAGATTCTAATCTTTTACAGGCGAAAAAAGAAAAAGACCGGGATGAGTTTTATTTTCCATTAGTTTCTGCTAAACTATCGGATAACAAAAGTAAGGAACAAGTCCTTTTTAATCCTCGTATCTGGAAAGGAGAGGATACTTCTAATTTTGTTCATTTGGATTCGAAAAAACAATCAGTTGGTTTTTTACATCATAAGTTTCATTCTTATTATACTTCTAAAGAACATGGGAAACCTGGATTTTTATCTGGATTATCTGTTTATCGTTATTCTTCCTTCCCACCGTATTTGTTAAGTTTTGGATATTTATTCGTTGGACCTTGGATTTTCTTTGTGTTGTGGGCTTCCATAAAACGCAAATGGGAACATCGTAATATGTTAGGGGAATCCCTTTGGGTGAGTGATGAATCACCAAATCTAGAAATAGAGATAAAAAAATCTGTCTCTCCTAAAGAAGGAATTGAAACTAAAATGGAACCCGTTATAAACAATCCTAGTCCTGTGAAAAAAACGAGTTTTAAAATTTTACCCCCGGCCACTTGGAGAAGAGTCGCCATTCTCGATGCAGTACAAAAAAAACGAGAAACTATTTTTAATCCTGAATTAGAAAAGTTAGTTCAATCCGTTACCAAAAAAGCAGAACCAAAAGAAACTAAGGCCAGTTCGCCGGAAAATTTCTTCACAATGATCCCGGAAGAAAAACGTGTAGAATATGGTTTGCTTGATAAAATATACAGAGAAAATGAAATTTCTTATGACGGAATTATTGGTTATACTAAAAACTTTATTTCACGGCTTGGTTCACCTCGATTTTCTTATTTGTTTTTAAATGATTCTTTAGGTTCCTTTCACAATCAAATTTCATCCGGACTTGACTATAACACTCGCTCTAACTTAATTTTTTTACACCATGATCCTTATTTGCCTTTTGATGAATCTGGATTTGCTATTTTGGATGTTGACGATACAGTAAGGCTTGATCGATTTATCGCAAAAAAGTTTTCTTGGGAAATCCTTTTGCAAACAGAAGCAATCATTGCTTTTCATATGGAATCACTTGGTTTCCCGGGTATTTTTTTGGTTCTGTTGAACAAGGAAGAAAGGGCCAAATTTTTAGAATCTCATAAACGAATGATTCAAGAAAAACTTCGCCAAGTGATCCCCGCCCTCCATGTCCTTGTGGAAAAAGAAGAACGAAAACCTGAGTTTTTAAAAGACAGTTTGTCTTGGATGATTCGTTCTTTTATGCAAGCTACCTTCGGCGGAAAAAGATCCACATCTGTACTCAGAATCCAATGGCCAGAATACCATCCGTCACCAGAATGGGAACGTTCAAAACGACATTTTGTGGATTCGATCCAAGGGTATTTGGAAAGTAAAGATCGATTGATTGAAACATCACCCAATTCTATGTTGATTGTAACGGCAAAAGATTTGTATCTTTCTGTGATCCAAAAATTACAGGAACTTCCATTTCGCCATGAAATCAAATCGATGAAATTTCCTGATGATGGACAAAACTTCTACTTATACTTTTAAATTTGTTTGTATCTTATTTTTATCCACCCAAATGGTCTGGGCCGGCGGAAGCAAAAAAAAAGAAGAAACAACTGCTCTAAGAAAACAAATTTATAACTTACACAAAGTAGATGATGAAACAACCTCCATTCCTTATTTAGAAAGGTATTTGGATTTAAGCCAAAACGAGCTGTATTTTAAATTACTTTATGCAAAAGCACTATTGTATAGAAACGATTTGTCTGTGCCGAGACCGGATGAACCGGCAGAAGATCGAATCAATAAAGCAAAACTCATTCAAAAAAACTATAACCTTTCCTCTAAACTTTTCCAAGAAAATGTTTTACATCTGGAAAAAGTGAGGCCTAGGGATCCAAACCTTGGTCGGTGGTATTATCTTTGGGCTTTTAGTGAATGGTTTTCAGATAACAAAGAAAAGTCGATTAAACTATTTCAAAAGGCAGTGAAGTTGGACTACCGTTTGACCGAATCATATTATAATATTGCATCTCTGTACGAATCTCTTGGTCAGTGGCAGGATGCCAGTTTGTATTGGCGTAAGTTTGAGAAGGCCGAAAAAGAATTGGAAGAAGAAGATTAATGGCAAAAATTGATAAACGATTTCAGATCCTACTTTCCGAAGATGAACAAATTTTATTAAAAAATGAAGCTTCCAGAAGAGGGATTTCCCAGGGAGAACTCATTCGGATGGCTTTAAAAAATGAAATTATCCAAAAATCGGAACTTGTGAGAAGAAAGGCACTTGTCGCCTTAACGGAGTTACTGGATTGAAGGTTTATCTTACTTCTTCTTTGTTGTTAACACTGTTACGTTCTTCTCGTAAATTAAAGATTCAAAAACTTTTGTTAGAAGCACTCGATTCTCACCAAAGATTCTTTACATCTTCTTTTTCGATCCACTTATTGTTGCAAGGATTAGAGGATATTGATGTTATAAAGAAAAAACAGATCCTTGGTTTTTTAGAAGATCTAACGGATACTATTTTCGAATTAGATACCGAAAGTCTTAGAACTCAAATTTTAATGTCCGAAACCTGTGATCTTGAGATGGCAATTGCATTAAAAGAGGGGATGGAAGAAGTATTTGTGGATTTAGAAAGGGAGGTAACCTCCCTGCCTTTACTTGTTGTTCGAAACTTCTTTGGGGAAACTAAATGAAACCGGAGGAGAAAGTTGACTTTTTTGGTCTTTTGAGTCCCATTCATTCAGATAACGATTGTAAGCTGAAATTCTGAAATAATAGGTAAGTCCTGGTTGGAAAAGAAGTCCTCGTTTTTCCCTTCTTGAATGATCTACTTGGTCGGCGAGAGGCCTAAATTCATCAGTTCCCAATTCACCCTCTGGAACATAAATATTATTTACGAGAGTTTCTTCACTAATACAAAAACGTTTGTTTCTAAAACTACTTTCATCTTCATTCCCATCAATTTTATTAAAGTTCCCAACTTTGTCTTTTTTGACAAAAACGGAACCGAGCATTCGTGTGGGGGTGAGTCCGTAATGGATGATATAACCGCCACCACTTTGGACTTCTTTTTCATGATTGGAATTCCATAAAAAACAAATTGGATCCCCTGTGTTTGGATTTGATTCCAATCGAAATCTGGTGGGAACATCGGGAGGAGTTTGTTCTGTATATTCAAAGGAGAGGGATTGGACATTAGGAACTGATTTTCCCAACGGGTCTGGCCTAAACCATAACTTCCATTGGTAATATTTGAATTTGATTTTTGGGAGTCCTTTGTCCAGAGATCCAATCCTTGTCCAAGAAGGATCCATTTTAGAATCCAAAAACTTTTGGTTCGAACCACGGAAGTAAAGTTCTAACATTGTGTCTTTGGGTTGTTCGATATTCCAATGAACGCGAGTTAAACTCGAATTACTATATTTTGTTTCTAAAACAGGAGAGATAGCACTGTTACCTTCCATAAAACCAATTTTGGTTTCATCATCATAACGAACTGATTCAAACTTAGTGTATTCTACTTCCGGTTCTCCTTTGTGGATATGAAACCCATCCAAATTTCCATAAAATGATTTTCCAAGGACTAGTGGAGTGGAATCGTTTTCAGGAAAACCAAAACCTAATGTGTCCGCTTGGCTGTTTTCATATTCAGCAGTTTCTATCCCATTTTGGTACATGATGTATTTGTGATTCAATGTATCAAAATATAGAGAGATCACTTCCCAAGTTTTCCGTTTGAGTTTCACTGGTGATTCCAAAACAAAACTTGCAGTTCTACCATCTGATTTTTGGAGTAGGTTGTTGACTTGTAATATTGGTTTACTTTCGTCTAACTCGAGTGAGATGCCGTATTTTTTTCCTTTTACATAAACAGTTCGGTCCAAAATGACAGAACCCGCACCTTGTTCACCCAACCGAACAGGAATGGAAATGGTAAAAGGATCGGGATGGGTTCCAAAAAGAGAATTCCCGGAAACGGAAAGATGGATTTGGTTTCTGCGACCAGAAAAGTATGCGGATCTTTTCCCAAAAAAATAAGTTTGGTCGTCGGTTAAATAGGAAGAGGAAACAACTGAGATGGATTTGGAATGAAAAGGATACCCGGCTTCCGTGATTTGTGGTTCTTTCACATCACCTTCAAAGTCGAAAAAAAGTTCTCCGTGTTTGGGAGTATTTTCTTTGGGTTTAAGAAAGTTCTTTTTGCCTGGTTCCGAATTCTGAACCACACCGTTTTTTTTCCAAAGGCTAAGGTTCAGGATTTCTTGTTTTGGGACTTCCCATCCAAATATGGGTAGGCCCCAAACAAGGAATAAGATTACGACTGTTCTTCGATCAGTCCCAATCGTTTTTGGTGCCGTCCACCTTCGAATTCTGTTTCTATCCATTTTTTTACGATTCTCTGCGCTAAATCTGTTCCGAGAACCCTTCCCCCTAAAACGAGTACATTGGCGTTGTTATGGCGTTTGGACATCTCCGCCGTAAACTCATCATGGCAAAGGGCCGCTCGAATGCCTTTGAAACGGTTGGCGGCAATGGATGCTCCAATGCCTGTTCCGCAAAGGGCGATGAGTCTAGGAACTTCACCGGAAAGAACCTTTCGGCAGGCATCTCCAATGATGGTAGGGTAGTCGACGGACTCTTCGCTCTTAGTACCGTAATCGACAATTTCGTAAGTTTCCTCGAGACTTTTCCTAAGGAATTCTTTGAGGGCAAAACCTCCATGGTCAGAAGCAATTCCAATTTTTTCTTTCATTCTGCTTTCTCCTTTCTATGTTTTAGGGCATCGGTGTATGATTTTAGTGATTCCAAAGAAAGAGAGAGTAAAAACTTATCTCGTTCTCTGAGTAAACTTCCATAGTATCCTGTGAATAAATCTATATAACGTTCATGTTTATTTTTAGGATTTTTTTCTGATAAATATTCTATGGATAGATTTGTGATTTCTTTTTTGATTTCCAAATGGGACTCAAACCATTGTTTGGCGAGTGTTACTTCTCCAGGAGTGAGTGGGTATGGACGACTATCAGAGAGAAGGATTCTCCACTCATAAGAAAAAAAACTTTCTTCCTTTTCGTTACCAGCAAGTAGTGAGGATTGGAAATACTCACCTAAATCCTTTGTCTCTGGGTCATCCGCAGGAAGGGTTTTGGACACCTGGTCTCGAAAACATTCTAACGAGGCCACACGGTGCTCTGCTGATTCTTTTGCATATTCTCCCATTTTGATACGGTCCAAATTGATGATATTTGGACTAATCGCACCAGGTGGGATTTCTTTTTTTAACGGAACATAACAATCTTTTGCAACTTCCCAACCCAAGTTCCCTTCGGGAATCCAAAGGGAATGGGCAGAAATCGATCCAGCGAAAATGAATAAAAGAATTGGAAAGGGTCTTACAAAATTACCCATGGGTTCTTTCAAATTCTTTGATAAAGGAAATCAGGGCATCAACTCCTTCTTCAGGCATTGCATTATAAATACTTGCCCGAAAACCACCAGCTTCCCGATATCCTTTGAGTCCAGCAAACCCTTGTTCTTCGGCAAGAGTTAAAAATTTAGAATCTAAAGAATCGTTATAGCTACGAAACACAACATTCATAACGGAACGAAACTCTTCTGGAACTGGGGCATAAAAAAGGTTGGATGCATCGATGGCATCATACAATTTTTTTGCTTTCCTTTCGTTTGTGGTTTCCATCGCCGCAAGGCCACCATTCCGTTTTAAGTATTTAAATACAAGTCCTGCAATGTAGATGGAATAAGTAGGAGGTGTATTGTACAAAGACCCATTTTTTTCCATGAGTGCAAAGTTCATTAGGTTCGGAATCGGGTGATCAAATGTTGGTAATTTTTCTTTGTCGTAAATGACAAGTGTGAGTCCAGAAGGCCCGATGTTTTTTTGTGCTCCCGCAAAGATGACAGAAAAATCTTCTATAGGAAGTTTTCGACTAAGAAGTTCACTTGTCATGTCAGCAAAAAGCGGAGCCTTTTTTAATTTAGGAAAAGTTTTATAACGAGTTCCATAAATGGTATTGTTGGAAGTGATATAAACATATTTGGCTCCCTCATTCACGATCTCATCAGCGATGGTGGGAAGTTCCATATATTTGGATTCAGCCCCATTAAAAATAGATTTTACATTCGGGTAAAATTTCTTTGCTTCTTCAAAGGCTTTTTTGGCCCAAACCCCTGTGAGCGCAAAATCAGCAGAGTCTCCCGCTTTTAAATAATTAAAAGGAATGGCGGAAAATTGTAAAGTAGCACCGCCGGGGAAATAAACCACCGCATAACGAGAAGGTAGGTCTAGTAATTCCCTGAGGTCACTGAGAGATTCGTCCAAAATATTTTGGAAAACATTTCCCCTGTGGCTCATTTCCATAACAGACATTCCAGTTCCTTGGTAATTTAGGAACTCACTTTGCGCTTCCTCCATGACTTCTGTGGGCAACATGGCAGGGCCGGCATTAAAATTGAAGACTCTGTGCGTAAATGTAGGCATTCTCCCACAGAATTTTGAAGATCCACCCCCCGGTAAATAGATTTTTATTCTAAAACTTGCTTTGCAGAATCACAAAGGTTGTTATTCTTGTGGGCATCTTTACCCCAAATTTCGTGAGGAAACAATGAGAATTTCTCGTTCCATCATCATCTGTCTAACTTTCGTCAGTCTTTCACTGACAGCCCAAACCAAAGCCCCCCTCGGCGAGTCCGAAATTAAGGGTTCCAAAAAAATCGAATTCATCAACCGTTCCTTACGTAAGGCCTCGGACGAAATCATCCAAGAAAACACCGAAATTGGTCGTAAACTTGCGGAAACCTTGGTAAAAGAAAATACGGCCACAGTGGATGGGGTCAAAATCCAAAGAGTGCTGCCTGGTGCTGATGGAAAATTGGGAGCCGATATCCTCACTCTTTCCGAATCACAAAGTTTTGACCATGTGAATTCGATTGCTCGGATCATTGCCTCCTATGTGGAAAAATCTTTCCAATACAAGGTGGGGAATGCGGAGACTTTGGCTCAGTACATCCTTTATTACAATGCAACCCATAGAAAAGACTCTAAGTTTTTTACAAAAAAATATACCGAAGGGGTGATCGCTGCCACTTCTCCAGACAAACTAGGGATCGATACTGTTTATAAAAACTGGCCAGGTAAAACACAAATCATCATTCCGATTGAAGGGAATATCTTAAAAGATAGTGGAAAGGATCTCACAACGGATGAGTTAGAAAAAGACGTCAATAAAATGGTGAAGGACAAAGAAAAAGATCCTGCCACCAAACAGAAGATGGAAGACGAAGCCAAAAAAATGGACAAGTTGCAAACCGATAAAATCAAAGAAGAAAAAAAGGTTTTGCAAGATAAAAAACAAGAAGTAGCAAACGAACAAAAAGACCTCCAAGACAAAAAAGATGCATTGAAGAAAAAGGAACAAGAAACAGTTGCCAGTCTTAATGAGTTAAAAAAAGACCCGGTCAAAAACAAAGCAGAAATCGAAAAGAAAACAGAAGAAGTCAAACAAATCGAACAAGAAAAAAAAGACACTGAGAAAAAGTCGGAAGCGGTAGAAGCCAAAAAAGAGGAACTCAGTAAAAAAGAAGAACAAATCGCTAAAAAAGAAGAAGCAAGAACCGGAACCACTTCAGGTGACACAGCTAAAAAAGAGGATACTGTCCAAAAAGCGGAAGCAAAAGTAGAAGAGTTAAAAACGGAACTCACACAAGCCAAAGAAGAACTGAAGAAAAAAGAAGAACAAAGTGACAATGTTGTGAACAACAAAATTCTTTTTATGAAGTTTATTAAATATGATACAGATGGTCACTATTCGAATGAACTTTGGGCCATTGATCCTGCAAAAGATGATGCTCTTTATAAAAGTTCCTATAACAATATTTGTTCCAAGGAATTTAAAGAAATCGCCAACCAAGGAGTGCTTGTTCTAGGTTATGACGGAGAAAAAGTCGAAAACAGAAAACACAAACTAGTGTTACTTGATCCAGATAAACTCGGTGTGAAAAAAACAAGTGAGTCTGCGGATATTTTTTGGAGAACACCAATGATCAATCGCGAAGATAAAATCTATGTGATTGAAAAGGTAAAAGACAAATACCATGTTTCCCGTTTTAAATCAGACTTAACCTTTGAAAAAAGAACGGAAGAAGCAGTAGAAGAAAACTCAGAACTCACTTTTTTTGGGGACAAAATTTATGTGACCGGCAAACCAAAAGAAGGTGATAAAACCACCATTAAGGTATTTAAAAAAGAAGATTTAAGCCTACTCAAAACCATCGCTCCGTAAGGAGGGTGGTTCCCTTCGTTTTTGAAATTCATATCAAAAACAGTTTGGGAGTGTTTACTCTTTTTGTTTTTTTATACTTTTTAACGACAAAGATTTCCGAAAATTCAGAATCTTAATCTTTTAAGTATTCGATTCTTTCTCGGATGGCTTCGTTAGATGGATTTTTCTTCGCTAAATCTTCCAGGAGTTTCACGGCTTGTGTTTTTTTACCCATAATGTCCCAAAGATCCGATAACTCCAATGCAGGCCTTGGATCGCTTGGAGATTTGGTGAGAAGTCCTAAATAAATTTCTTCTGCTTTCTCAAGGTCACCAATCAAACGTAAGGCGGCAGCTTTTCCTAATAGGGCAAAGTAATCGTCGCCGCTGGCAAGAATTTTGTTAAAACATTCCAAAGCTTTGTCGTAATTTCCAAGACCTCGGAGGGAATCCGCATACCGGTTGATGATGAGTTTGTTTTCAGGATCGGACTCAAGAATTTTTTCCCAATAGGTGATGGCAGTTTTAAAATCTTTTTTACCACGGTAAGATTCGGCAAGGCCATAGAGGGCAAAGAAGTTTTTTGGGTCGAGATCTTTGGCGCGATCGTAATAGAGAATGGCTTTATCGAAGTCTTTAATTTTGCGGTAACTGTTTCCAATCTCTGTTAGGATTTTGATATTGTTTGGTTGGCTTGAAAGTAATTTTTCCCACCACTGGATGGCATCCACATATCTTTGGCATGCAAAGTATAAATGTCCAAGTCCCACAATTACATACTGGTCATTTGGATTGATTTGAAGTGCTTCCATATAATACACTTCAGATTCTTTGAAGTTTTTTAATTTTCTATGTGCATCGGCCACTCGGGAAAGAATACTAGCGTCTGTGATTGTTATGTGGTGAAATTCTTCCGCTACTTCAATGATTCGTTTGAGGCTATTTAAATCTCTGTAGGCATTCATAAGTCCCATAAGTGAGAACTTATTGGTTGTATCTCCTGCCAAACATTTGCGGTAGTATTGGATTGCCTGTTCTGGTTGTTTGGTTTTTGCGTAATAATCACCAAGGCCAACAAGGCCGTATGTATTGGAAGGGTCTTCATCAAGTAATATGTCTAATCGTTCTTTTGCTTCTTTGAAACGTCCCTGATCAAGAAAACGATAGGCCTCTTTTGCAAGGGCTTTTATTTTTGTGAACTTTTCATCTTCTTGTGGCTTTTCAATATCTGTATTTTCCATATCCCTGTCCAATTTTCAGCATTCTTTTTTAGACAGTAAAAATCGACTCAAAAACGTGAGAACATTGACAACAGGCTCTTTTTTGCAGAAATGACAAAGAGGGGGAAACGTATGTCATCTACAACCGAAGCAATTACTGGCGGCCGACTGATGGTCGAATTATTGGAAGAAGCGGGTGTGGAAATCGTCTTCGGATACCCTGGTGGGGCCATCCTCCCTTTTTACGACGAACTCTATCATAGTAAAAAAATTAAACATATCCTGGTTCGACACGAACAGGGTGCCATCCATATGGCAGAAGGGTATGCTCGGTCTACAGGTAAGTTAGGTGTTTGTATTGCCACTTCCGGTCCCGGTGCTACCAACTTGATCACAGGCCTTACCGATGCAAAATTAGATTCCATTCCCATCCTCGCCATCACAGGCCAAGTGGCAACAGATGCCATTGGAACCGATGCCTTTCAAGAAGCTGATATTTTTGGAATCACAATCCCCATTACCAAATACAATGCACTGATCAAAAAAGCTGACGATCTTTCTCGTCATTTCGAAGAAGCCATTAAAATTGCAATGGGAGGAAGACCAGGTCCTGTGCTTTTGGATTTTCCAAAAGATGTGCAATTAGAAAAAACAACTGTCAGAAAAGCAACTTCGCTCAAAATTGCTCCCCATCATTATGAAAGGCCAAAAGTAAAAGGGGATCCACAAGAATTTGCGGAGGCTCTAAATGGGGCCAAACGCCCGTTACTCTATGTTGGTGGTGGTGCTATCAATTCTTTTGCGTCTGCAGAAATCAAGGCACTCGCAGAAAAGGCAAATGCCCCGGTCACTACCACTCTTATGGGTCTTGGTGCTTTTCCTGGAACTCATCCACTTTCTGTAGGTATGCTTGGAATGCATGGAACTGCTTATGCCAACAAAGCAGTGTTAGAATGTGATTATATTTTAAATTTAGGTGCCAGGTTTGATGACCGTGTTGCCAAATACCAAGACTTTGCACCGAATGCAGTTCGTGCGCACGTAGACATTGATGCAGCTGAGTTCAACAAACGAATCAATGTGGATTATATCCTTCATGGAGATTTAAAAGATGCCATTCGTGAAATCCTTCCATTTGTGAAAGGGGGGGACCGAACTTCTTGGATTGAAAACATCCAGTCCTTAAAGAAAAACCATCCACTTGATTTTGACAATAGTGGGGACAGCATCAAACCACAAGATTTTTTACAAAGAGTGTATGCCAAAACCAAAGGAGAAGCCATTGTTTCTACCGATGTGGGCCAACACCAAATGTGGGCTGCGCAGTATTATTTATTTGATAAACCAAATACTTGGTTAACCTCAGGGGGACTCGGTACAATGGGGTATGGACTTCCTGCAGCCATTGGTGCTAAATTTGGAAACCCAGATAAAATGGTCATCTGTGTGACGGGAGACGGGTCCTTTCAAATGTGTATCCAAGAGTTGGCTACTATCGCACAATCTCAGTTAGGTGTGAAGATTTTACTTTTTAATAATAACTTTCTTGGAATGGTTCGCCAATGGCAGGAACTATTTTATGAAGAGAGATTCAGCGAATCACAATGGACCTACAATCCAAACTTTGTCAAATTAGCTGATGCATATGGGATTCCAGCCATGCGAATCGAACATAAATCAGAAATTGATAAGGGTGTTGAATTTTTCTTAAAAGACAATGGATCTGCTCTCATTGAAGTAATGATCCCCGCAGAAGAAAAAGTTTTTCCAATGATCCCTGCAGGAAAATCTCAACAAGATCTAATCGAATTCAAAGACTTGGGGAAAATGAAAAAATGAAACACACTCTAAGTATTTTAGTAAATAACCATCCAGGTGTGATGAGCCATGTTTCTGGACTTTTTACACGTCGCGGATACAATATTGATTCCATTGCTGTTGGTGTGACTGACAACCCTGATGTTTCGTCTATGACCATTGTATTGAATGGAGATGATTTTATCGTTGGTCAGGTAAAAAACCAACTCCTTAAACTTCCAGACGTTCTAAAAGTCCAAGATATGGCTTATGCTAGTTCCGTACAAAGAGAACTGGTGCTCATTTCATTTTCGATTACCGAAGTCAATCGAAGTGAAGCTCTTACGATTTGTAATGGATTTGATGTCAAAATTTTAGAAATGACAGAAGACTCCCTTCTCATTGAATTTTCTGGAAATTCAAGACAAGTAAGTAATATCATCTCAGTTCTCAAACCCTTTGGAATTCGGGAGATTTCTCGTACTGGCCAAATTGCCATTGCCTATCGAAACCAAAACTCCGTTTAGAATCCACTTGACAGTGGCCAAATTTGGGGAAAACATTGGGTCGTTAAGTGGGTCAATGTTTCTCCATGGTTCGCAAATCAATTGTATTTTGTCTTCTTCTCCTAACTATTGTTATCTACGCTGAATCTGAACGTCTGACCATTCCTCTCAAACGAGGGCAAGGTTCCGATGTTTTGTATTTTGACTTCGGAGAAACGGCTCCTACCTCGTTTCTGGCAGTGGAAAGACTCCAAGAACCAAAACTAGAAGATTTAAAACTAGGTTTTTTAGATCCAACTCCCGGATACTTCAACGGACCAGACGGTGGGGAAGTATACCAATGGTCTAAAAACCACTACCAATGGAAACGTGCGGATGGAAGTGTTTACACCGAATGGGCCAACGGAACTTTTAAGTTGGATTTTCCTTCTGGTATTGGTTTTATTTCAGCACCCATGTCTTGTAACGGATGTTTGTCGACTCTCGTATGGAATTATCCGGATTTAACCAAAATCACAAAGTATTGGATTTCGCATCGAAAGGAATACGATTATATTTACCAAAAACCACATAACTTTGAAAACTACCTCCTTGTTGATGAAATCAAATACGGAAAACCCAAATTAGAATTTGGTAATTATGTGTTTTATGGATCAGACAAATGGAAGGAATACTTGCGTGTGTTTGGTGATAATTTTAAAATGAAATCTTTTTTACAATATGTGAAATCAGAATTTCAATTGGAAAATCGAGGAAAAATTCCCGTTTTACTTTTCGATCAGTATGAGGATTCCAAGGAATACGTAGGTGTTGAAATTCCTGGAGGAATTGAAGATGGAGGGTTTGGGGGAAGGGATTCTGTGACTCTTTGCTGCGGCGAAAAAATGCCACAAACCACAGGGGACATAGAGTTTGATTCAGATGCACTTCGTCGTATTCATTTTGGGACTTTTTACCATATTGCTCTTCATAATTTAGAACAAGTAAGTTGTTTTAAAATTCAGTCAGAAACGGGAAAAATTCCTCCTGCTGAAATCTCCGATCCATGGTTCGAAGCGGGACTTGCAAGTTACATCGAAGCAAAATTCTTCGAAAGAAAACAATTCTATATATACAATGATGCTGAAAAGTTAATTCGAGAAAATAAAGTTCCAAAAACATTCAAATCATTGTTAGATGCAAAATATAAAGATTTAATTCCTTATTCCATTGGACCAGTTCTTATCAAACACATTCATGAAACCTATGGAAAAGAAGCCATCATGTCCTATCAAAAGGACACATGTTTGGGAACCTCTCCATCACTTGCATTACAAAATGCAACAGGAGTTTCACCTGACCAAATTTTAAAAGATAGTTTATTGCGTTTTGAAAAAGAAAAAGACCCTATTTTAAAAATGGGAAAAAAATTGCAACTTTCCGGTTATTCCACTATGAATGCAAAGTTTCCCGCCGAGTTTAAAAATTTTTTAGAAAAAGGTTTTGAACTCCCCGAATCCGCATTGGATATCAAAACCTATACTGAACTTCCCGACTTACAAAAAATCTTTCCTGCTCATGTGGAATCTTTTTCAGGAAAACTGGAAGGTGATTTTTTAGGACCTAATTCCAGTTATTTTTATCTTTGGAAAAAAGGAAACTACCGTTGGTATGGAGATTCTTGGGAAGCCAATGTGTTTCCCGGAAACCAAATTCTTTACAGAGGTTCAAACTTTACTTTGATTGAATGGGAAGGTGGGAAAAAACAATATATATCACCGAAAGGAGATTCGGTGATATTTTTTAATTTGGAATCCAAATCATATTTGGATGCAAGCGGAAATCAAATCACTCCTTAGTGACCTTCTAACCAACGTTCGGCTTCGAGTGCCGCCATACAACCGCTACCTGCTGCGGTAATGGCTTGGCGGTACACTTTGTCCTGAACATCTCCTGCAGCAAAAACACCTGCCACATTGGTTTGTGTGGTTCCTGGTTTTGTAACGATATAACCTGTTTCGTCCAAATCCAATTGTCCTTGGAACACTTGTGTGTTCGGAACATGTCCAATCGCATAAAAAAGTCCACCCACTTCTAAATCTTTTTTGGATTTGTCTTTTGTGCTTTCGAGAACAATGGAGGTTAGACCTGCGGGCCCACCTTTGGCTTCAACTACGGTTTGGTTCCAAAGGATTTCAATTTTTGGATGTTCCATTGCCCGTTTTTGCATGATCTGGGAAGCACGGAGTTGGTCCCGTCTCACCACTAAGTACACTTTGGATGCAAACTTCGTGAGGTGGTTTGCTTCTTCTACGGCAGAGTCACCTCCACCCACAACAGCGAGTGCTTTGTTTCGGTAGATGGGGAGGGCACCATCACAAACGGCACAGGCAGAGATCCCGCGTTGCCAGTAGGTTTCTTCCCCTGGGACGTGCATCCGTTTTGCAGTGGCTCCTGTGGCAATGATCACAGATTCCGCTTTGATTTCTTCGTCATCTGACCAGATGGTAAAAGGGCGTTTGGAAAAATCCACTTTGGTGATGGTTTGGGTGTGGATGGTGGTTCCGTATTTAGAGGATTGTTCGCGGAACAGTTGGGTGAGTTTGGTCCCGTCGATTCCTTCTGGGAAACCGGGAAAGTTTTCTACTTCCGTTGTGGTGGTGAGCTGTCCACCGGCAGCCACTCCACCTGCCATAAATCCTTCATACATCACCGGGTTTAGATTGGCTCTTGCGGCGTAAATGGCTGCGGTATGTCCTGCGGGACCGGATCCGATGATGACAACTTTATGGTTCATAATTTCTCCTATTCTGTATCTTGTTCTTTATTGTTTAGACGGGATTTCCAGGTTTCCTGTCTATTTTGTTTCGCAAGCCCGGACCCAAGGTGCATAGTAGGGATCCCCGGAAAGTGGGCTTTTTTCCAAGGTCAAAAGATAGTCCTTCTGTTTGAATCCTCTGGTTAGGCAAAGGTAAGTGGTTTCGAAAAATTCCAAAGTTTCTTTTTTCCCTTGGAAACGAATTTCTTCCAAAATTTCCAATGCTTCTTTTTCGTAACCTGTGGTAAGATAAAGCCGGAAGAGTTCACGTTGTACTTCCGTGTCGTCTTTTTTTAGTTTGTGATATTTTTCCAAATAAAAAATGGCTGTGGCAATGGACTGGTAACTTTCTGCAAGAAGGAGTCCCATTCTTTTCAAAACGGGGTCATATTCAGGATTTTCACGGAGAGACAGTTCGTAGTAGTAGAGGGCTTTGGTTTTTTCTCCCACCATTTCCCATTTTTTTCCCTCTTCAAAAAGGGACCTTTCCTTTCGACCGCAATTAACGACTAACAGGGCAGCAAACGTGAGTAAAAAAATAAGGGAGTTTCTATGAACCACATCTCCTTTTTTCCTGACATAGCCATTTGTGGCAAAAAAAATAATAAGTCTCTTTAAGCTTTTTGTCCGACTCTTTAAGTAACATAAGAGAGTAAAGATGGGTTCCAAATTGCCAGTTTCTCAAAATCAGCTTTTACAAACATTCCAAGAGTACCTGTCCGTAGAAAAAGGACTGAGCGATAATTCGATATATTCCTACGGATACGATCTCAATAAGTTTGCGATCTTCTTGGAAAAAGAACATATCAACTTCTTAGAAGTAAAAGCAAACGACATTATGCGTTTTTTAGAAGAAGAAAGAGAACGCAAAATCTCTGCAAAAACACTGGCTCGCGAAGTGGTGGCAATCAGACAGTTTTATAAGTATCTACGAGACGAAAAAAGATTAGATTCTAATCCAACTGAAAAAATTGAAACTCCAGAAGTTGCTAGAACCATCCCCGATTATTTAACTCAAACCGAAATTGATGAACTCTTTCGTAACATCAAAGAGGACAATTTGTACGAACTTCGTGACAAATGTATCTTTGAACTTTTATATTCTTCTGGGCTTCGTATCTCAGAAGCATGTAATTTAAAAATGACTGATATCGACATGGAAAACATGACGATCACTGTAGAAGGAAAAGGGGGACGCCAACGCCTCGTTCCTTTTGGTGAAAAGTCATTGGAAATTTTAAAAAAATATCTTGCGGAAAGCCGCACAGAAATTTTGAAAAAAAGAACTTGTGAGTTTGTTTTTGTTTCTAAAAAAGGATCGTATATCAACCGTAAGTCGGTTTGGCGCCTTTTGAATCATTACATCAAACGTACAAAAATAAAGAAAAAAGTAACACCACACACTCTTCGCCACTCTTTTGCTACTCACCTACTTGAGAACCATGCAGATCTCAAATCGGTTCAGGAACTTTTGGGTCATATCGATATTTCGACGACTCAGATTTATACTCATATGGCAAATAAAACTCTGAAGGAAGTTCATAAGAAATTCCATCCGAGAGGATAATGTCGAACCAAAAGAAACCCACGGACTACGGAAAAGTAGTCCGTATCCAAATTCCTTCCAACCCCCGTTTTGTTTCTCACACCCGTAATTATTTTTTTAATCTTTGTTTAGAACATGGATTTTCTCTTTTTGATTCTCTCGACCTGAAACTGGTGATCGGGGAAGCCATTGTCAATATCATCCGCCATGCCTATTCCGGAAATACAGGAAAACCCATTTTTATTGAATTCCAATTTGATAAAGACCGAGTGGAAATTCGGTTGAGGGATTATGGAAAAAAAGTGGAACCAGGCGAACTTCGTAGTTTTGATCTCAGTGATTACCGTGAGCATGGGATTGGACTTTTTATGATCAAAGAACTCACCGACTATTATTTTCTTGACCAATCTTTTGAAGTAGGGAACCAGATGGTTCTCATCAAAAGAAAGTAACCTCCATTTTTCTCGACAACACTCACCAATTTGGAATTTTATCCGTATGGAAACAATTCACGCAACGACCATCCTTTCTGTTCGTAAAAACGGTAAAATAGCCGTAGGTGGTGACGGTCAAGTGTCAATGGGAAATACCGTGATGAAACATACCGCTAAAAAAGTCAGAAGACTTTACAACGGTAAGGTGATCGCCGGATTCGCTGGAAGTGCTGCTGATGCCTTTACTCTATTTGAACTCTTTGAAAAAAAATTAATCGAACATGGTGGCTCAGTCTCTCGGGCTGCAGTGGAGCTTGCACGCGAATGGAGGATGGACCGGATGCTTCGTAGACTTGAGGCACTTCTGATTGTTTGTGATGCCAATGAATCTTTTTTAATTTCAGGAACAGGAGATGTGATCTCACCGGATGATGGAGTGCTTGCCATTGGTTCTGGTGGGAATTTTGCTCTTTCGGCCGCTCGTGCTCTTGTACAAAATACGGATATGGATCCAAAAGATATCATTACAAAAGCAATGGGGATTACTGCTGATATTTGCATATACACTAACCATAATTTGGTGATTGAGGAATTATAAAATGACATACCCTACTATAATCGCAGAAGTTGCCGGATCTCAAAATCCAGCCGAGGAATTAACCCCTCGTCAAATTGTAGAAAAATTAGATGAACATATCATTGGACAAACCAAAGCCAAACGAGCTGTGGCTGTAGCGCTTCGGAATCGTTCCAGACGTCGTAAACTCGATGAGTCTCTTAGGGAAGAAATTTATCCTAAAAATATCATTATGATTGGGCCAACGGGTGTTGGAAAAACCGAAATTGCACGTCGTCTGTCAAAGTTATGTGGTGCACCTTTTTTAAAAGTAGAAGCCACTAAGTATACAGAAGTAGGTTATGTTGGTCGCGATGTAGAATCCATGATTCGTGATTTGGCCATGGGTGCATTGAATTTGGTGAAATCCGAATTTCGGGACCGAGTCAAAGACAAAGCCACAGAAAAGGCAGAAGAAATTGTTCTCGATGCCATTTTACCACCCATCTTCCATAAAAAAGAGGAAGATCTAAATCCGGAGGAAAAAGAAAGGCAGTCCAGTTATCAAGAATCTAGAGAAAAGTTTAGAGAAAAACTTCGTAAGGGTGTCTTAAATGAACAAGAAATCGAAATTGATATTCCCAAACCTTCGGCACCTGCAGGAATGCCCATGTTGCAAGTGTTTGGTGCTGGGAATATGGAAGATATGGACAACCAATTACAAAGTTTACTCGGTGATTTGATGCCTAAAAAAACCGGCAAACGAAAGGTAAAGGTTTTGGATGCTAGTAAACTTCTCACCGAATCGGAAGCAGAAAAACTGATCGATGCTGACAAAATCCAATCGGAAGCCGTCAGGCGTGTGGAAGAAATGGGAATTATCTTTTTAGATGAAATTGATAAAATTGCCGGTCGGGAAGGAAGACAAGGTGCCGACGTATCCCGGGAAGGAGTCCAAAGAGACTTACTGCCGATAGTCGAAGGATCTACTGTGAATACAAAGATTGGTCCGGTCAAAACCGATCATATTCTTTTTATTGCGGCAGGTGCTTTCCATATGACAAAACCATCTGACCTGATTCCGGAACTCCAAGGTCGGTTTCCCATTCGTGTGGAACTGGAAACATTAACAGAATCTGATTTTATTAAAATCCTTACCACTCCTAAGTCTTCTCTCACCAAACAATATGAAGCTCTTCTTGCCACAGAAGGTGTAAAAATCAATTACACAACTGACGGGATTGCCGAGATCGCCAAACTAGCGTTTCAGATGAATGAAAAAAATGAGAACATTGGTGCCAGAAGACTCAATACGATTATGGAAAAACTTTTGGAAGATACAAGTTTTGATGCACCTGACTTGCCTGCAGACCAAAAAGAAGTTGTCATTAACGAAGGTTATGTGTCTTCCAAATTAAAAGGAATCATCGAAGATAAGGACTTAAGCCGTTTCATTTTATAATTTGAATTGAGGCAAACCACCATTTGCCTCATTCGATTTCTATTAACGTTTATCTGTTAAAGAATCAGATCCACTCTTTCAAATCCGCGAAGGGAATTTCCCACAAGGATTTCGTCCGCATCTAACAAATCTGATTTGAAAAGTACCGTTTCTTTGACCCAGCCTTTTCGGATGAGGGCTTCCCGAAACACACCGGGGAGACCTCCTGTTTCGAGAGTTGGGGTAAACCAAAACTTTCCTTTTTTCAAAAATAGATTTCTAATATTGGTTTCTAGAATCCGTCCATCCCGATTAAACAAAATACAATCATCTATGGATTTGGTTTTACATTCTTCTAACATTTTTTGATAAAACGAACGGTTCGTTGTTTTATGGTATAAAAACAAATCGTTGGAATCGATTGGGTGATCCGCAAGTCCTAGTCGAATGGTGGGGCGAATTTTTGGATTCGAAAAAGAAAATGTTTCTCCGCGAAATTCTCCCCTTTCTCCGAGTAACAAACGAATGCGTAAGGTATCATCGGATCCATCTGTGAGAGTTTTTAAAGTGGATTCGGCTTTTTGTTTAGAAAAGGGATAACCAAAACGATTTGCCGTTTCTTCCATTCTTTCTAAGTGGAGATCTTTTAAAAAATAATGTCCATTACGGTATCGTAATGTTTCCAAAATTTCAAAACTGGGAAGGTTGGGGTTTGTGATGAATTTTAATTTTGATAGGCATTCCTTGTATTCTGCCTCGGCATCAGAAAGAACTGTAATTCCACTCCCCACTCCATAATTCCCTGTCCAGAGATTCTCATCTTTTTTTAGATTTAAGGTTCTTATGGAAACATTGGAACGAATCCATGGGGCACCATCTAACATTTCTGAGACGAATAGGGATCCTGTATACAAACCTCTGTTTGTATTTTCCAATTCTCTTAAAAGTTCAAACGACCTTTTTTTTGGAGCTCCAATCACAGAACCAGAAGGAAAAAGAGCCTTAAGGACGGGAAACCAGGCAAAGGGATTTTTTAATTTGGCTTCCACTTTGGAAACCATCTGCCAAACCGTTTCCAGACCTTTTACAATAAAAAGATCAGTGACTTGGACTGTTCCTTGTTTGGCGATCCTTCCTAAATCATTTCGATACAAATCGGTAATCATTACATTTTCTGCTCTCTCTTTGGCAGATGATTGTAGGATGGTTTTGTTATCTTTATCTTGTTTGGATGTAAGACCTCGAAGGTTGGTTCCTTTCATTGGTTCTGTTTGGATCTCGTTACCTTTGACTTCAAAAAACAATTCCGGTGATAAAGATAAAGTCCTTGTATCTAAAAAAGGATAATAAACAGAGTATTTGGTTTTTTGTTTTGCCTTTAGAGAATGGTAGTACAAAAACAAATCCCCTTCGATAGAAATCGAAACGGGAAAACATAAATTTAATTCGTAACTTTCACCAAGTAAAAGTGCCTCTCTTGTTTTTTCGAAACGTTCTTTGTATGTTTCTTTATCCCATAAGACAGTAATATTTTTTAATTCTAGTTTCCCAAGGTTGAGAGAAGAAGGATTGGGGTATTTGATTCTTTTTTTTTGTTTGTAAACAGAATACTGAAGGAGGGGAGTCCCTTCTGCAAGAGGAGATTTGTTTAGATCCAATCCTTCGATAAAAAAGTATCCAAGTTCGAAAAAAAGGGCACCACAAGGATAAAATCCTTTTTCTCTATAGTCATCTAACTTGGATAAGTTGGCTTTGATTGTTTCTGCGACTGGTTCTTTTTCTGTATAGAGGATTTCTATTTCTTCTTGTAAGTCAAAATACCAATCGCAAAGAGTATAACCTGGTTCGGACCGGGAATCTTCAAAAAGAAAACCTCCAATTTTTCGGTATTCTTTTTCAAAAGACTCCCAAGTAAGTTCTAAAACCTGTATCAAAACTCCATCTTTTGGAGAGCCTCTAACGGATAGTTGAGGTACACCGTAGTTGTTTTTTTACTAGTTTGGATATCAAAACAATCCAATGGATCAAGTCCTAAGTTATAAAAACCTTCATCAATCATTGCAATCCCAAACCCGGCACTTTCTTTTTCATCCAAAAAGTCAGGCCTGAAAAATTCTGCTGAGTTGCCTTGTTTTGCAAGTTCCGCATGTCTTTCTCTACTTTTACGAATTCGATTTAGATCCATTCCCATAATGGGGGAATCATTCCGGATTCTGATGTAAACAGAAGTAGGTCTGATTTCAATTTTCATTGAAATTTTGAGATCATATTTTTTTACTTTTTCTCTAACGATTGTTAAGAATTCTTTTTCGTCGATGGAGAGGTTGTGTTTTTTTGATCTTTTTTTATCCGATAAAGTTAGAATCTTTTGAACCACTTTTTTGATTTTATCAGGAACAATGTAACGTTGCATTGCATCCCGAAGTGGTTCTGTTTCTAAAATAATGTCGAGTAACTCTTCTGCTTCTTCTTCTGGAGTTTGTCCCTGTGCTGTAAGTTTATTCAAAAGTTCATCTTGAAAAATCACAAAACGTGTGTTTGCTTTTACAGCATTTAATAGGGCTTCCATTAGACCGCTAAACAAATGAAATGAAGTGAGTGGATTTGCACCAACTCGGTTTAAGATTCCTTGAACTACTTCATTGACGATATCTCTTGTTGACTTGGTGAGTCCTTTTAGTTCAAAATGGAAATAGTCCTTTTGAATCAATTGGTCCAAGTTTTCGATGATTTCGGTGCCTTTATATTTGATTTTCTCGTTTCCCATTGAGGTTCGCTAAACTTTTATGTTAAAAAAACGGGAAAACATGGTTTTGTAAACCAGTTTTCAATTCCGTGGCAAAGGATTGTGTCCATGAAAGAATTCCTCTTAAAAACTCCTGATTTGGGTGATACAGAAAAGATCGAATTGGTTCGTTGGCTCCGAAAGGTAGGTGATTCCGTGTCAAAAGGGGACGAAATGATCGAACTTGTCACCGACAAAGCAGCTTTCCCCGTCGAATCTCCCTATTCGGGAATCTTAAAAAAAATCATAATGGAAGAAGGATCTGTAGTGAAAAAAGGAGATATCCTCGGAATCATGGATATTAACGAATGAAAATCCTACACATTTCCGATTTACATTTCCCGAAGAAACTTCCTTTGTTTTCTCTTCGTGGAAAGGCAATCGTCGGTTATCTCAGCTATCGGTTGAGACGAAAATCAAAACATCCACTTGTCTTGGTTTCGGCAATGATTGAGGCCATTAGTAAATTAGAATATGATGCACTCATCATTTCGGGCGATTTGACAAATGTTTCACATCCTGGTGAATTTCAAAATGCCAAAGAAATTTTACGTCCTCTTCTTACAGACAAAACGTTTTTAATCCCGGGAAACCATGATCGTTACCAAAAACGAGCCATTGGTCCAAATCCCTTATTTGAAAAAACATTTAGTGAATGGATGGGAGACTCTCTAGATACAAAGTTATACATTCGCTCCAAAAAAATTGGTGGAAAACTTTTTATTGGTTGGGATTCCAATTATGCCATCCCTCGCATCACAGCCAATGGTTATGTTGCACCTGAAGTGATTGAAAAAACGATACATTTGGTTCAGGAACCTTATGTACTTGTTTGTCACCATCCACTTTGGAATCCCAAAACAGAAATCGAATCCAAAGCGCACCAAATGACAAACCGAACGGAAGTGGTTGATAAACTAAAAGTTTGTCCACCAGAGTTGTATTTGCATGGACATACGCATACCAATTGGGTCAAACTTCCTGGACCTAGTGCTTCTTTTCCCATTGTCAACTCAGCATCCAGTACGAGACTTTCCGATCGGAATCACGAATGTGGATTTCATTTGATAGAGATGGAAAAGTCTATTTCATACCGTCGTTTCATTTATTCAGAAGACAAATTCATTGAGACCAATCCAATTTTTTATGAAGAATCGGAAGGAGTCATTTAAAAGGACAAACCATGGCAAATTCAAAAGTTGATTTAACATCCATCCAAAGACAACTCATGCAGGTAAAACACCCTGAGTTAAAAAAAGACATCGTAAGTTTGGGAATGGTCGCATCAGTAACACCAACTGATGATGGAATCGAAATTTTAATCAAAACTCCAAATGCGGACAGACGATTACAAATTGGACTGGAAGCACAAACAAGACAGCTCATCTCCAAAATCGAAGGAGCAGGTAAGGTCAAAATCAAATTCGAAGTAGACCAAAACCTAAAAATGGAAGATGGAAATCGTATCATCGGTGTTAAAAAAGTCATCGCTGTTGGATCCGGAAAAGGTGGTGTTGGAAAATCAACTGTCACTGCAAACCTTGCTTCTACCCTCGCACGTAACGGAAAAAAGGTGGGAATTCTTGATGCAGATATCTACGGACCTTCCCTTGGAAAAATGTTTGGAATCAATGGTCGTGTTGCTTTAAAATCCGAAGAAGATAAAATTTATCCAATTGAAAAACATGGAATCAAACTCATTTCGTTTTCTTTTCTTGTGACGGAAGACCAACCTGTGGTTTGGAGAGGGCCTATGCTTGGTAAGGCCATCGAACAGTTCTTATACGATGTTGTTTGGGGAGAGTTGGATTATCTTTTTATCGACTTACCTCCAGGAACAGGAGATGTCCAACTTTCTCTTGCCCAACTCATTGATTTGGACGGGGCAGTGATTGTGACAACTCCGCAAGAAGTAGCGGTTCTTGATGCAGGGCGGGCTGCGGCCATGTTCAAACAAGTAAAAGTACCAATCCTTGGAATTGTGGAAAACATGTCTGGATTTGCTTGTCCGAAATGTGGTCATGTAACGGATGTTTTTTCGAAAGGAGGAGGGGAAAAACTCTCCAAACAAGTCGGTGTACCAGAGCTTGGCTCAGTTCCATTGACACTAGACGTCATGAGTTCTGGTGAGTCAGGAAAACCGGCACTCCTAGAAGCAGGGGATTCTCCTTTAAAAGAAGCATATTTCCGCATTGCAAAAAATTTGGAAAACCAAATCGCCGAGTGGGAAGATTAAAAATCACTTGTTTCTTCAGAGCTTTTTCTTAGTCTAAAAGATACACTATGAATTTTGAACGCGGTTCCAAACCAAACCCTACCGGTAACTTGATCGCATACTGCCATGTATTCGGTGAAAATCCGATTGCACCCGGTGGTAAAATCATAGCATCGAATGTGGTCGTAAGTTTTTTAAAGATTGGCGACAACTACCCTGTGGTCACCTTTCCTCCTGTGGGTTTACCTTCTAAAGAGGAACTCATGAAAATTCTTTCGGACAATATCCATCTTTATGATGTCGTACAACTCCCAGACTTTCAGATGCCTGAAAACAAAGAGTTGGCCAATCAGTACATCCAAGAGAGGATGGAACAGTTCAATTCAATGGTCATGCGTTATGTGGAATTTTGTAAGGCCAAAGAAAAGAAAACGCAAACCACAAGCCTCACAGAACATTTAGACCAAGTCAGTGAACCCTTAGAAACTTTAGCAAGTCTCTCTTTAGAATTTCGAAACACTTCTGGAATTGCTAGGGAAGCTACTAGGCTTAAGATGGAACGTATCGTTGATTACTTCCATAACAACCATCCCACTCTTGATATAGATAACTTTAAAAAAGCATTGTCTGTTCCAGGAAAGATGGGAGATGAACTAGTGGGATTATACATACAAAAGTTTAACGCCATTCAAATTGAAAATTATGAAACTGCTTCTGATTTGCGAAAACGCATTTTAGAAATAGAATCTACATCTCCTTAACTCTTTAGGAAAAAAATTTCTTGACCAATTTTCTCTAAGGCCTATCCTAAATGCCCTTAACCTTTCCCGTTTCTGTTGAAAAAAATTTATCACTACAGAGACGGATGGAAGTACTAGGAATTTCTGAAAAAGATCTAAACGAACGATTCATTCAGTCCGGTGGTAAGGGTGGACAAAACGTAAATAAAGTTGCCACGGCAGTGCATTTGGTTCATATACCTTCGGGTAAACAAATCAAATGTTCCGTCTATAGAACCCAAGGTCTCAATCGTTATAAAGCGAGAGATTTGTTATGTTTGGAATTAGAAAGAGAATTGGATCCAACAAAGTCTGAATCCTCTATTCAAAAACTTCGTAAGAAAAAACAAAACAAATATCGTAAGGCTATCAAAAAGAAATTGGAGAAAGAAAAACTGGAATGGAACGATCCTATGTAAAACGAATCTTCATTTCCCTATTTCCCTTTTTTTGTTCTGTATCTTGTTTTGATTCATTTCTCCCTTATCAATCTCTAAAATGGTCCCATGAATGGGAATTTCGATTTCTCACAGAAGAGGAGTTAGTTGGTTTTCGTCCGGCCATAGAAGATCTTTCTCTCGAATACCAACACTATTCTATTCCTTACATCAGTTTGGAAAAACCAATGCCCAAATATCTTTCTGCCCGGATCCGTTTCCGGGATCGTTTTGGGTATGAAGAACCAGCACTGTTATTGCGTGGACTTGTTACTTTTTTTGATTCCTATTGTGGAGAGACGAAGTTACAAACCCAGTTTTTTCGTGTCCCATCCCAAGATCCATCGACCACCCAACCTTTGATTGTTTACAATCGGAGTTTTATTCCTATTGTACCTTTGCCCAAAGAATGTTTGGGAAATTATATTTATATTGTCTTTTTTTCAGATGGAATTTTGCCGATTGGTTTCTCCGAACCTCCTTTGTTTGGTGATCCCACTGACCACTACAAAGCAATTGCCAATCGGACTCAGTCATTTGCTTCACTTGGATTTTTCTTTTTGATTTTGGGCCTTTTTTCTTTTTATCTTTATGAAAGGAGAAAGAAAAAACAATTATTGGCTTTCACTTGGTTTTCGTCCATTTCAGGAATTCATTTTTTATCCCAGTCTGGATTTTTTGGACTTTTTTATTACGATTCCATTCATCCTAGTTTTATCATTTTTATCCTTACTTTGTTTTTAATTCCCATCAGTTGTTTGTATTTTTTTGAAAAGTTGGTTGGATCGGGTCGTTGGAATGTCATTCGGATGATGTGGCAGTTTCATGTTTTGTTTTCTATTGTGATTCTAACCTTAGCATTTACTGATACGATTTCTATGTCCGTTGGGATATTAACATTTGTTTGGTTGTGTTTGCCAACCCTGGTCATCCAGATCATTGTGGCTTGGGGGCAAGTTGTTTTACGAAAACCAAAAGCCAGTTTACTTGTCATTGGTGCATCGGCGTTATTTGTCCTGAATGCACACGATATTTTATCCTCGCTTGGAATTTTAGATTCAGTTCCAAGAGCATCTCACTGGGGATTTTTTATTTTTGTGGTTTGTCTTACACTTTATGGAGAAAATTTGTTTCGGAATTCGGAAATAAAGTATGGAACTCTACAAAGAGAAATTGTCACAGCGGCAAGAATCCAAAGTGCCATCCTTCCTCCTTCCGCTCCTCATTGGGACCAAATGGATATTTCTGTCCACTACCAACCATCTCATGAAGTCGGTGGGGACTTTTACGACTTTCAAGCATTAGGTGGTAGAAAATTTGGAATTCTGATTGCTGATGTAGTGGGGCATGGACTCGGTGCTTCCATCATTGCTTCTCTTTCCAAATTTGCTTTTTTTAAAGCATACAAACATTGGTCGAACCCTTCGTTTTTACTATCAGCAATGAACGAGGATTTGGTGAAAAAATCTTTTGGTCGATTCACAACTGCCACTTACTTTTATATCGATTTGGAATCGAGGAAGTTTATGGTTTCGAGTGCCGGCCATCCTTCTTTTTTTCATTGGAAATCCGAATCAAATGAACTTGTCGAAATCAAACCCAAAGGAAAACCACTCGGAATTATGCCTGGACTTACCTATGGGGAAGAGGAATATCCATTTAAGGTTGGTGATCAGTTTTTATTTTATACAGACGGGTTAACGGAAGAAGAAAATGCCGACCGGTTAGAGTACGGAGAAAAACGTCTTGCCAAATCCTTTTTGGAAACGATCGCCAAACAATCGATAAATCCCATGACTAGTTTACTAGAAAACTTTCATTACTTTACAGGCCTTTCTGGGGCACCGCATGATGATATCACAATCATTCATTTGCATGTAAAAGCATAAAAAAAGCCTTGGATTTGACTCCAAGGCTTTGGTCTTTCGGTCCGCCGACTTCGATAAGAGATCAACAGAACCTGGAAAGAGAATGTGCGAATGATTTACATCATGCCGCCCATTCCTCCCATACCACCCATTCCTCCCATACCACCCATGCCAGCACCTGCATCTTTCGGTTCTGGTTTGTCAGTAATGGTGACTTCAGTGGTGAGGATCATTGCTCCAATGGAAGCTGCGTTTTGAAGTGCAGAACGAACCACTTTTGCAGGGTCAACGACACCAGCTTTGATTAGGTCTTCCCAAACCATAGTGAGTGCGTTGAATCCTTCGTTACCTTTACGGGCACGAGCTTGTTCCACAATCACAGATCCTTCTAGACCAGCATTGGAAGTGATCATACGAATAGGCTCTTCTAACGCACGTAAGATGATGTTGGCACCTGTTTGTTCGTCACCAACAAGTTTAAGAGCTTTTACTGCATCTTGTGCACGAAGTAGTGTGAGTCCACCACCAGGAACAATTCCTTCTTCCACAGCAGCACGAGTTGCAGAAAGAGCATCTTCTACACGAGCTTTTTTCTCTTTCATTTCGACTTCAGTCGCTGCACCAACGTGGATCACAGCCACACCACCAGCAAGTTTTGCAAGGCGTTCTTGGAGTTTTTCACGATCGTAATCAGATGTAGTATCTTCGATTTGTTTTTTGATTTGGTTGACTCGGCCTTGGATGTCTTTAGAAGCACCAGCACCTTCGATGATGGTTGTGTTTTCTTTGTCCACTACCACTTTTTTCGCGCGACCAAGCATCTTCACATCAGCGTTTTCTAGTTTCATTCCGAGGTCTTCAGAAATCACTTGTCCACCAGTGAGGATGGCAATGTCTTCAAGCATTGCTTTTCTTCTGTCACCAAAACCAGGAGCTTTTACAGCCACACATTGGATGGTTTTACGAAGTGTGTTCACAACGATAGTCGCAAGAGCTTCGCCTTCTACTTCTTCTGCGATGATAACAAGAGGTCTTCCCGCTTGTGCAATTTTTTCAAGCACTGGAAGAAGGTCTTTCATCGAAGCAATTTTTTTGTCGTAAATTAAGATGAATGGATCGTTAAAAGTAGCGATCATTGCTTCTGGATCTGTTACCATATAAGGGGAAACATATCCACGATCAAATTGCATACCCTCTACGATATCAAGAGTGGTTTCAATTGATTTTGCTTCATCAACAGTGATCACACCTTCTTTACCTACTTTGTCAAAAGCTTGCGCAATGAGGTTACCGATTTCTGGATCATTGTTTGCAGAGATAGTGGCAACGTTTGCGTATTCTGCTTTGCTATTGATTTTGATAGCATGTTTTTTGATTTCTTCTACAGCTGCAAGAACTGCTTTGTCAATCCCGTGTTTGAGAGCCATTGGGTTTGCACCCGCAGTTACGTTTTTCAAACCTTCGTTGATGATGGCTTGTGCAAGAATGGTAGCAGTTGTTGTTCCATCCCCAGCGATGTCGTTAGTTTTTGTAGAAACTTCCTTCACCATTTGCGCGCCCATGTTTTCGATTGCGTCTTCTAATTCGATTTCTTTAGCAACCGTCACACCGTCTTTTGTGATGGTAGGTGCTCCAAATTTTTTGTCGATGACTACGTTACGACCTTTTGGTCCAAGAGTCACCTTTACTGCGTTAGCAAGTTTGTTTACTCCGCTAAGAAGTTTTCTACGTGCTGATTCATCAAATTCAATTGTTTTAGCCATGATTGATTATTTCCTTCTATAATTAGTTTGTCACAACACCGAGGATGTCGCTTTCACGGATGATGAGTAAATCACGTCCGCCTTGTTTGATCTCAGTTCCGGAGTATTTTCCGTAGAGAACTGTATCTCCTACCTTTACTTCTAAAGGAACGAGTTTTCCGTCTTCATAACGACCTTGTCCTACAGCGATGACTTTCCCTTCTTGTGGTTTTTCTTTCGCTGTGTCCGGTACGATGATGGATCCGATTTTTTCTTCCGACTCATTCTTTGGCTCTACGACCACTCGGTCGCCTAAAGGTTTGATTGATGCCATGAGTAACTCCTTGTATGCAATCTACTAATGATTCCGAGTTTAGCAACAATCCAAAAAGAGTGCTAAACTCTAGCACCATAAAATGATTCGGCCAAGGATTCGTCAAGCACTTTGAGCCAAAGAGTGCTAATTCGGGGTTAGAACCCGAAAAGTCCGGTTTTTTTGCGTTTGGAGCCTCGTTTGGGAGTGACCCCGAGCATTCCTAGAAGTCCTCTTGTGACCTCTTTGGCAACCGTGCGACCCACTTCCCGGGCCAGAGGGTTTTTCGAAAGGGTTTCTACAAAACTAGGATCTTCCTTTTCTTTGGCCCGTTTGGACTTGGTTTTTTTCTCACCTGACTCTTCTTCGGCGGCCTCGGTTTCCTCAGCGATGGTTTCCATTTTTTTAGAAAGCATTTCGTGCGCACTGTCGCGGTCGAGAGTGGTCTCGTATTTTTTAACAAGATCCGATTTTTTAATTTTGGCAGCTAGTTCGTCAGGATCCAAAGTTCCCATTCGCGAAGCCGGTGGAGCAAGGAGGGTATGGACGAGGGGAGTGGGACTTCCTTTGGGACTCAGGGCCGTGATAAAAGCTTCCCCAATTCCCAGTGTGGTGATCACTTCTTTGGTGTCATAAAATTCTGTTTCAGGATAATTTTCAGAAGCGGTTTTAATCGCCTTGCGGTCGTTTGCTGTAAAGGCCCGAAGTGCATGTTGGATTTTTAATCCCAATTGTCCTAAAATTTCTTTGGGTAGATCTGTGGGAGACTGAGTGCAAAAAATAATCCCTACACCTTTGGAACGAATGAGTCGCACCATGGTTTCTAGTTGTTTCAGTAAATCATTCGAAGCTTCATCAAAAACTAAGTGGGCTTCATCAATGAATAAAACAAGTTTCGGTTTTTCTAAATCTCCTTCTTCCGGAAAGGTCGCATAAATTTCTGTGAGTAGGGACAACATAAAAGTGGAGAAAAGTCGAGGCTTGGTTTGAATGTCTGTTAGGCGAATGATAGACACATTTCCTTTTTTGGATTCTGAAAGCATAAGATCATTCACATCAAAAGATGGTTCCCCAAAAAAAACTTCGCCCCCTTGGCCTTCGAGTTCGATTAGTTTTCGTAAGATGATGGAAATACTTTGGGAGGAAACGGTCCCATATTCTTTTTCTAATTCTTCTTTTCCGGCATCATTGATGTATTGGAGGGCTTTTTTAAAATCTTTGGTGTCGAGGATGGGTAGACCCAAATCATCACAGTATTTAAAAACAAGGGAGACCACACTGCCTTGTGTATCATTTAATTCTAAAATTCGTGAAATGAGGACAGGGCCAAATTCCGCTATGGTGGCCCGAAGCCTTACCCCAGGTTCTTTGGATAAAGATAAAAATTCTACCGGGTAGGAGGAAGGTTTCCAATCGAATCCAAGGGCCTTCGTTCGTTCTTTGATTTTATCATTTTCTTCGCCAGCCTCGGCAAGGCCTGAAAGGTCTCCCTTGATGTCCATAAGAACCACGGGAACTCCTGATGCAGATAAACCCTCTGTTAAAAGTTGTAGGGTTTTGGTTTTGCCGGTTCCTGTGGCCCCAGCAATCAGTCCGTGCCGATTGAGAGTGGAGAGGGGGATGGAAACGGTTGCTTCCTTAAATGTTTCTCCATCAAACACTCCGGAACCTAGGTAGAGTGCCCCTTGAGATGGATACCCTTCTTTTATTTTTGAAACAAATGCATCTGATTTTTTAGCCATTACTTCCCCCGAATCCTCTATTCCTAGGGGTTTCGAATCCTTCGTCAATGTTTTCTAAGGCGGAGGAGATGAGGGGAAGCAATCGAAACATTCGGGGCAGAAAGAATAAATTTCTCGTACTCGTACTAATATGATTTGAGTTTTTCGAAATTCTTTTTAAGGTTTGGATGTGGTACGTCTCCCTATCGTTTCTCTTTCGAAATACGTTCTGATCCCTCTCTTTTTTTCTGTTTTTGTCCAATGCAATCGCTCCATACCTTCCTTGGCCCAAGCGAAGAACATTTCTGCGGGTGTTCTTGATCTTTCCAAGGAAGACCCAAAAACTTTGGATCCCTTTCCCCTTGCTGGTGAGTGGGATGCATTTCCAGGAGAACTCCCCGAAACGGAAGAAGAATTCAAAGCTCTCGAGAATCAGGAACCTACAAAATTAGCAGTTCCCGCATACTGGGTGAACCAAAACCTCCCCGCTCATGGTTTTGTTACATATCGTTTAAAACTAAAGGTAAACGAACCAATCAACCTAATGTTTTATTTAAGGGAAACTTCCTCTGCCTACCGGGCCTATTACCATAACGTTGAACGAGGACTTGTGTTACTTGGTTCTGCTGGAAAGGTTTCCAAAACCAAAGAAGGGTCGATTGGTTATTATTTAGAAACTGCGCGGTCATTTCGAGCCACTCCTTCCACAGTCATCTACTTACAAATTTCCAATTACCTTTACTCACGAGGTGGTCCTTATTATTCCCCTGTACTTGGTGAAGTGGGAAAAACCCTGTTGTATCTAAGATTCAAAGAACGAAAAAAAGCATTTTTCTTTGCGACGTTTTTTGTCCTGGCACTTTCTCATTTGTTTCTTTTTATCCATCGTAAAAAAGATAAGTCTCCTCTTTGGTTTTCCTTACTTTGTCTTTCTTGGCTTCTTCGTATTTTACTCTTTGATCGAGTGTCTAGGGATTGGTTTGTGGCTTCCGATTGGCTTGAGATGTTGCAGATCCGGTTGGAATACATTGCCTTTTGTGGGATCCAAGTTTTTAGTCTTTTGTTTTTCTTTCAAAACCAAACAAACTTTTTTCCTCAAAAATACAAAAGGTATCTTTTGTTGCCAATTCTCATAGAATTTTTAGTAATTCTGACCACACCGTACGCTGTGTACACAAAACTTCTTATCTTTAGCCAAGCCTACATGGCTTTCATTCTTACACTAGCGATGGTTGCTTCCTTTCGTTCTTGTTTAGAAAAGGAAACCAGATACATCGGAAGTATCATTTTGTTTGGGACATTTGTCATTCTTTCTGCAACAATTTATGACTCTGTTGTCTTTTTCAAAAGATGGGACTTGCCCATGCTTACAGAACTTGGGTTTGCTATTTTTTGTATGTGCCTTGCCATCGTGATTTCCAAACAAAATGCACATACTTGGGAAACCGCCGAATACCTAACACTGAATTTACGAAAAGAAGTAGAATGGAAAACATTAGAATTAAAAAAAGAAAAAGAAAAAGCTGAAAAAACAGGGGAACTCAAGGATAAATTTATCTCCATCGTTTCTCATGACATTCGTTCTCCACTATTTGGAATTTCATCTGTTTTCAATTTACTCACAGAATCTCCTCCTTCCCTTTCTCCTGAAAGAGCAAAGCAGGTGCTCGGTGAGGCGTCTACTGGACTCAAAAATATCCTGAGTATGGTTGAAGAACTGATCAAATATTCAAGGTTTCAGAACGCATCTGTTTTTCCTGATTACCAACTTTTTGATTTTCGCCAAATCACAGACCAACTGATCGAAAGAGTCCAAGAAATGGCTGGTCCCAAAAATATCTCCATCATCACTCATATGGAAGAATCCTCCATTGGAATTGGAGATCCCAATCTAATCGAACATCTGATTTGGAATTTACTCACCAATGCTGTAAAATTCACAAAAGAATCGGGAACCGTTGAAATTTCTTTAACAGAATCCAATAAACATTGGAGTTTGAAGGTAATTGATACGGGGATTGGAATGCCTCCGTATTGGGCAGAACACATTCTAGAGGAAGGGTTCCTGTTTGTCAGGAAAGGTACTGCAGATGAGATGGGAGCCGGTGTTGGGATTGCTTTTTGCAAAGAAGTGGCAGAACGTCACGGAGCCGAACTCATTGTCCGCTCAGAAGAAGACCATGGGACTTCAGTTGAGTTACTCCTTCCAAACTTTGAGAAGATTGTTTTGGTTTTGGACGACAATCCAGGTTATCGAAAACAAATCCGAAAGGTTTTAAAAGATCTACCTTGTATCCTTTGGGAAGAGGAATACCCAGACCATGCCCTCCTGTCCGTGGGCCGCTTGAAACCTGACCTCATCATCGTGGATTATTCCATGCCAGAAAAAACCGGCCTCGATTTTTTACGTGATTTGTATTCCAACTCGGAGATGGAAGAAATTCGTTCTCTCCTCGTTTCCAGTTCCCATACAGATCCTAACACTGGTTATAAACTAGAAACAACAGTGATTGAAATTGGAGGAGATGCTTTTTTAACAAAAACATCCCCTGATGAAAAAATGGTAGAAGCTGTAAAACGACTGTTAGACCTAGAAATTTAGATTAACATCTGTTCTTTGGCACGTCCAATGAGTTCCGCTACTGTTTTGGCATTGAACCGGTCTTTGAGGCGGCCGACATGGTATTCCACTGTTCGTTTGGAAAGGCCAATCTCTGTTCCTATTTCTTGGTAGGTTTTTCCGTGTCCAAGAAGGGTCAAAATTTGTTTTTCCTTTTTGTTTGCCACTTTCCCATCTTGGGGTTTCCGGTTGAAACTGAGTTTTAGATTTTTGGAATATACAGTTTTTCCAGATGCAATTTCGTTTAGGTTTTTTGTTAAACTGCTAAGGTCATCGCTTTTTAAAAGATATCCATCCACTCCAGCTTCAATGGCTGAATGAACAATGGGTTGTTCATCAAGCATCGTGAGGGTGACCACTTTTAAATTGGGATGTTCTTTTTTCCAATCCTTCACCATATTGAGCACGTTTTCACCCGGGATTCGCAAATCGAGGAGGACAAAGTCGGGCCTAGTATCATTTAAGAGAGGGGCAATTTGAGACGAATGTTCCGCCTCCCCCACGACTTCAAAATCAGTCGAAGAGTTCACAACATGTTTTACGCCTACGCGCGTAACGGCGTGGTCTTCAACCAGTAATACCTTCTTTTTAGGTGTCATAAATTTCCCTTTGTTTGGAACCAGGAACCTTTTGTCCCTAGCGTTTCCCCCTAGTAGACGAGGAGAATTGAAAATATTAGTACTATCCCGTCCCATTTGTCCATAAAAAATCATGGGTCATTCTACTTAATTTTCTCTTGCAAATTCGCGAATTTCCCCCATTTTCAGAGAAATCCTAGGAGTATGAATGAATACTAAAGTAGAGAGTCTCAAAAAAATATATCTCTTCCAAAAGTTAAACCAAGACGAACTGTTACACATTGCTGAAAAAATTCGGGAAGTCCACCTGCCTCCTAGAAATGTTTTGTATGATATGGGCGAAGATGCAGAGTCCATGTACATTGTGAAGTATGGAACTTTACAAATTTCCACAGCCACAAGCCACGGGGACGACGTGAACCTCATCACCCTCGGAGAAGGGGATCACTTTGGGGAATTGCCTTTTTTTGATGATGAAAAACGTTCCGCAAAAGTAGAAGCCAAAGAAAATTCCGAACTCTATGAACTCCGTTACGCTGATTTACACGATATGTTTTCCAAAAACAAAGAAATGGAGCTCAAATTCTATAAAGAAGTGACCCATTATTACATCCGAAGACTCCGAAAGCTAACGCATGACCTGGCATATGCTCGGGAGCTTCGGAAACGATTCGCGTAAGTCCACAAAGAGACAAAATTCATACAAATCGGGATTTTTTATCGACTACTATCGAAAAAACCTTTTCCATTCCTCAGTTTCTACTTATTACAGCTAAGGAATGGGTTTCGGAATCCGATACTATTTACGTAGGCAGGGAGAAGGAATGCATGGTGGACCCCGAAATCCTAACCGAGAAGATCGTAACACAAAATAAGACCTTCTTGGTGGATTTGAAGAAAAACCAGGCTGGATTCTACCTGAAAGTATCGGAATGGTCGAATAGCAAAAAATCCTCGATCTTTCTTCCGGCAGAAGGAATCGATCGAATGATCGAAATCTTGAATCAATTTAAAAGCCGGATATCCGATAATGAGAATACGAAAGACCCGGAGTTAGGAGCCTTTTAGGAGTGAGTTTCATGGGGAAATTAGGAATGACCAAACTGTTGTTAGGCCTCTTCCTTTCAATAGGAATGTTGTACGCACAGGCAGATACTGGCGGACAAAATACAGCTAACACTGCAAATGATGAGGATAGCCCTCTTAGAAAAATCGTTTTAGATGATTTTGAAGAGGCTGAGGATTGGAGAGTAAAAGCTACCACTCCACTCGGAGAAACAAGAACTTTGAAACTCGTTCAACGCGGGCTCATCAAAGATGTATTCGATGAAAAAACTGTTCCAGAGGATGGCGGTGATAAAGTCGAAAAGAACCATATTTTAGGAGTCAAAACACATTTTGCTGCTAAAGGTTTGGATCGGGTTGAATTATCCCCTCCACATGAATACATCATCAAAGGGAAAGTAAGACAAATCTCTGTTTGGGTTCTCGGAAGAAAATACAGACATACTTTATTTGCAAAATTTAGAGATTATAAAGACGTAACACATAATATCCGTTTGGGTCGTTTGGATTTCTTCGGATGGAGAAAACTGACTGCGACCATTCCAGGTTTTATTCCACAAAGTACAAGATTTGCACTTTTAGATAAAAACCTTCATTTCGTTTCTCTTTTTGTGACATCTGATGTTCACGAAGTAGCAGGGGACTTTTACTTTTATGTAGATGACCTCCAAGTGAGAACCGACAGATCCGAAGCTAAATACCCTGGATCTGAAATTAAGGACAATTGGTAAGCGGGAGAAAGGAACAATGGAAAACAAAAAAACAAAAATCCTAACATTACTTGCTATATCGTCCATCGCATTGATTGGTTTTGCCCAAGCACAATACAAAGTATCCAATGGAGTGGCAACACCGATTGGTAACGATATTGGAGCACTGGAACTCAAGGCAATTACAATTGAATCTTGGGACTCTCCCGTTTCTTCTGCGCCATTTGGCTGGGAAGTGTTCACCGATAAAGATGGTGTGAACAAAGATGGTACAGGGGACATGAAATATGATGAGAACAATAAATATTCACCTGTTCTCAATGACCCTGTGAAATCTCCACTTGTGATGAGAGAAGTGAAACTGATTCCTGGAAAACCGGGAGACGTGAAAAACGTAGATGCAGGAAATGCAAAAGTTTTAGCTGTGAAGTTTCAATTCACTTTTCCTGGAAATAACGTAGTAACGGTTCGCCCTCCGCGTGCTCCAGAATATGAAGTCACTCGTGCAAGACCTTATATCGATGCAGACAACAAGAAGAAAATCGAAAAAGTTTACGGAATCGAAGCTCCAGGAAATGTAAAAGCAATTTCTGTTTGGGTTCTTGGCCGTGGTAACGAATACGATTTAGAAGGTTGGATCGAAGACTACAATGGCAATAGCCATATTTTCCCTTTCGGATCTTTGGACTTTGTGGGTTGGAGACCTCTCCACATCATCATCCCTCCAGGAATTCCGCAAGAGGCGAATGCTTTCCCTGCGACAAGAAACCTTATCTTCAAGCAGTTCAAAATTCGTTCCAGACACAACACAGGGCCTGAAGCAGTATACCTTTTCTTTGATGAACTCCGAGTCCTTGCGGATACGTTTGAAGTTCATTTTGATGGGGCAAACCTTGACTTTGATGAAGAAGATTGTAAAAGCAAAGTTAAGATGGAGCAAATGCTTCAGAAGTCCGGAGCCATCTCCACAGGAGCAAAAATTCGTGATTGTGGTGGAAGCAACGGTTCGTCCCAAAACAAGTAGAATCCTCACTCACTCTAAAGAAAGGTTCCTAAGGAACCAAAGAAAACCCAGTCAATCGGCTGGGTTTTTTGACTTTACAGAATCGAACGGACCTGAAAAATGAACTCTAGGACTGTTCTTTTTGCGGATTCATCGCTAAATTTACCGTAACAACTTTATAGGAACAATGAACACCCTTTATTGGAAATACGAAGAGGGAGATTCTTTTCATGCCTGATACTATCACCGAAGACAAATCAAACAAAATCGCCGAAAACGACAAACTAACTCCTCTTTTTAATGAGGAAATTTATGTACGTGCTGATGCAGGAACGGTTCCCGTTTCTAAATTCAAAATCTTTGACGATGTCATTGATGCATATAAGGCAGAAAATCGTTTAGCAGAAGCTAAACAAAAAATTGAAGACCATTTCAAAGAACATCCTGAGTCTATCTCCGCCAAATATATGTTAATGATTATCTCTTTCATGGAAGATTCCATGGGAGATGCCAATTTGGTGAAGAACATTTTGGATTCTTTCAAATCTCACGCCAAATGGACTATTATTGAATACATTACAGATTCTATTTTACGATTCGGCGATCATAGACTTGCCCTCCGTGTGAAAGCAGAGGCCCTTGACAAACTCAAGAAAAACAAAGAACTCAAAGTTGTTCTTGAAAAACTAGCAAAACAAGATCGTAAGAACCCTGAGATTGCAAAAAAATATGGTTTTTCCATTATGGAAGAGGACAAACCAAAAGCCATCTCTTATCTCAAACTCGCAGTTGAGATGTATGCCAAAAATAAAGAATACGTTCAGATGGAGGAGATTTGGCCTACCATCGTTCAAAACAATTACGAGGATGTTTCTTTCTTCGATAAAATTGAACGTATCCTTCTTGGCCAAAGAGAAAAGACTCGGTTAGTTGGTCTTCTTTATCCAATCGTAGAACCTTTTAAGGCAATGGAAGATTGGGATCATGTGATCTACTTCCTTAAGAAAATTTTAGAACACGAACCTGCTTCTCAAAAAGCAAGAAACGAACTCATTCGTGCTTACAAACAAAAATACGTTGCACACTCACTTCTTGAAGATTTCCTCAAGATGAGTGAACTCGGTAACAACCGTAAACCTGTTAAACTTTGTATCACTAACTTCGAAAGAAATATTGTATTTGATACTGGTAACTATGTAATGCATAGAAATTGGGGTGTGGGTAAAATCACTTCGATCTCCCAAACTGGTGACTCTATCTTTGTTGATTTTGAAGAAAAGAAAGACCATAAACTTTCTATCCAAATGGCGATCACTTCACTCAAACCTTTGAAGAAAGATCATATTTGGGTGCAACATTACGAAGACAAACAAGCCATCAATACAATGTTTGCTGAGAACTTGGCAGAGTTCTTAAAACAACTTCTTACTTCTTACGACAACCGAATGATCATTGCTGATATGAAGAACGAACTTATCGGAACCTTCTTAAAAGCTGACGAATGGTCTAAATGGTGGGCGAAGGTGAAATCGGTTCTGAAAAAAGAAGCGAACATCGGAATGAACCCTAAGAAAAAAGATGAAGTGGTTTATCACGAAAAACCAATCACACATTCAGAAACACTCACACAAAAATTTCAAGCAAGCAATGATGCTAACAAAAAACTAGAAATTGCGATGGAAGCAGTTCGTGATGCTGATGAAGCAGCGGAAGCAGGTGAGTTTTTTATCTCTCATTATAACGAAGAAGAATCGGCTAAAGATCCAATTCGTCGCCTTTCTGCTTATTTGTATTTAGAAGAAGCAGGGAAAGCATGGCCGACAGAAGAGTTTTCTCATAAAATTCGTGATCCTGAACTAAAGGCTCTCATCCAATCTTTTTCCAAAGAGGATGCTTTAAAAATATCCAAAGCTTTGGAAAACACGGATATCAAAAAAGGATTCAAGGATCTGATTCGTACCCACCATCCAGAAGCTATCAATATTTTGATTGGGCTTCTATTTGAAGTTCCTGTCAAAGTAAATCGTTCTGTTTTCCAAAACCTTGTATCAGATGATAAGTTTGCAGAACTCAATTTGTTTGTGGAAACAGTTTGTAACAAATCTAAAGAAAACCCTGAAGTTTTCCTTTGGGTTGCCAAATCGATTTTATCTCATACTTGGAAGTTTGATTGGTTAAAGGTAAGCGAAGAAGATTTAGTTCTCCGTGTATTCCGTATCTTAAAACCTCTTGCGAAGATTGAAGACAAGGGAACCAAACTGAAAAACCAAGCTATGGACATTTTGTTCGGAAAAGACAATAGTCTTCTTCGTGACATTCTATCCAATGCAGATGATGAATACGTTCGTAAACTTTTTGCATTATTCAAAGAAGTTCCTTATGTAACTGATTTGGAAAAAGACCAACTCTATGCTCTCATCAACGAACTCAAACCAAACATTGTTTGGGATGAATACGATTCGGAAGAAGATGCAGATGATGATCCTTTGGCAAACCTTCCAAGTGATGTTGTACTTGTCACTCGTCGTGCTTTCAATGCAAAGAAACTTGAATTTGAACACCTTGTGAATGTAGAAATGGCTGAAAACTCTCGTGATATCGGAGAGGCCCAAGAAAAAGGGGACTTAAGAGAAAACGCAGAATACAAAGCAGCTATGGAAAAACAAGCTCAGTTGCAAGCGGCCATCAAACGTTTGGAAGCTGAATTAAAAAGTGCAAGGATTCTCGACCTTAGTGATGTCAAAACTGAGAAAGTAGGAATTGGAACCACAGTGCGTTTGAAAAACAAACAAACTGGGGAAGTGGTGACTTATTCCATCCTTGGTGCATGGGATGCGGATACAGAAAAGAATATCATCTCTTACCAATCTCCGCTCGCAAAATCACTACTTGGAAAACACTCAGGCAACGAAGCAACATTGGTATTCGGTGCAACTGAGACTGTTTACGAAGTATTGGATATTGCTCGTTATTCCATGACAGGACAAGAGGCCTGAAGTTCTTCTTTCCATCCGCGAGTAGAAATTAAATCCACAAACGGTTCGGAAACATTTCCGGCAAAGTCAAAGGCCTTAGCTTCCAAAAGAAGATAAGGCCTTTCTTTTTGTAAGCTTTTCGGAATGGTCACTCGAATGGCTCGCCTATCGGGATCATACTCATATGGATAGGATTGCCCATCAATCGTGAGTTCTACGTTTGTTCGAAATCCACTTCCCGTATCACCCAAAACATAATACCTTTCCTCAAAACATTGGTTTCTGATTTCTGGAAGTTCAATGTAACGAGCAAGAGATGTCATTGGAAAAATTGTGGGAGGTGTTTCGTCAGATAAAACCATAACAAAACCAAGTTTTGTGAGTTTAAAACTAAATCCGTTTGATTTTCTTTTTTGGGTTATTGATTGGAATTTTCCAATGGAAGAATCATAGAAATAAAGAGATTCTTTTATTGGGACCTGGTAACCTAGGTTCCATTCTCCTGATCCTTCACCCTTCCAACTCAGCTTCTTTGTATCCAATTGGTAGATTTTTCCTTTGAGGGGAAGCCCACTTGGAATTTTAAAAGGAATGTTTTGCGAGTTGATTTCAGTAATTTGTAGAGATCCATCTCCAGAAACTTCTACCTTAGATAAATCAACCGTTAGTTTGCCATCTAAAGAATTGTAAATGTTTCCGGACTTTTTGTTTTTCGATAACCTATCGCTGACTTTTTCTTCTTTTTCATGAATAACAGTGAAATAAACAGAAGATTTGTTTCCTGTGGCATCACGAAGGGAAACTTCTAAAGATAAATTTTCCTTTGGTTTGTATCCATCCAAATCTAAGGAAAAACCTTCTTCTTTGAAATTTTTGGACTGTTCATACATATGATAAAAATAAACAGGAGGGGCAAGTGATGACCTATTGATGTCGTAGAACTGGTGTTTTTTGGAGCCATCTTCATAAGCTAAAAAATCGAAATTACGGCTGAAGGTCGTTTTTCCATTCACTGCCAAATCCATTCCGTAAACATTGTTTTTGTTGCGTGAACGAATGAAGTCATACCCACTCATCCGAATGCGAACCTTACCCGTGAGGGCTATGGACTCAAACAAATCCCCTTTATCAGTATATAAATCATACTTACCTATTGATTTTTCTTTTGCAGTGAGAAGGATCGGGTTTTCTAAATGATCACCTTCTAAATACAAAGAAAGGATGGTAGGGGGAGTTTTATCTTTTTGGTGGATTTCGGGAAAGTATAGGGGGTTGATGATTCCTTTTTCTGCACGAAACTCGAGGTGGAGGTGAGAAATCCCCGATCCCGATTCTCCTGTTTTGCCAAGGGAAACTCCTTTTTTTGCCGCAAACATTCCTGGTGGAAGTTTGAGTTGGAACCCAGTGGGGTCTCCCATCAGAAGGATGGCCCGTCGAAGGAGTTCTAAATCATTTAGGCTCCCGCCAAAGGAATGTAAGTGGGCGTATTTTGATTTGAGTTTGTATTTGGGACTATAAAGATTTAGGGAAAGTCCATACCCAGTTTTCGAATAACTAATTTCTTCGATATATCCGTCAAACGTGGCTAAGATGCTATGACCATTTAGTCCATAGGATTTAAAATCAGAACCCAAATGTAAGTTGTGATTTCGGATTTCAGCAAAGGTTCCAGAAACTGGAGAATAGTAGGGAAGTGGAAAACCCACTTCGTCTCGAGGGATGTCTGGAATTTTTGACTCACCCCATAGAAGACCGGAAGAAAAAAAGAGAAGGACCGCCAAATTACGCAAGTGAGAGAACCTCATGGGAGAATCAGAATCCTCCCACTTCCTTTGTCATGCCTTTCCCGAAACCCAGAGAATTTCCCTTCGTTTCGATTCCCTTGACAAACTAGACTTAGGACCTAAGATGACAGGGAACATTTTTGTATGAAACAAGGCATTGTTTTCTTCTTCTTCATTTTCGCCTTTTCTGGTTGTGCCTTTTTGTTTAAGGAACCGGGCCGACCTCCCAAAATTGACGGGGTTCCTATCCCTGATTCTAAACGTTTGATTTACATCCAAAATGTCAGAAACAATACCTATTCCCCGGGAATGCACACTCGTCTGACTCAAATGATCATCGAAGAAATTGACAGACGGGGAAGGTTTATCACCACCCGTGAAAAAACTCTCGCGAAATACCGGTTGTATGCAGAGATTGTCCACTACCAACAAGTCGGAGATCTTATGGATCTTGCTGACAGACAAATTACCTCGGAACTATTCGTAGTCACTCGAGTGGAAATCATTGAGGCGGAGACGGGAAATAAAATCCCTATGGAACGCAGTGAAATTCCTGGAAGGGTCCATTTTTCGACCCAAGTTGGATTTCGGGAATCAGAGTTAGAAGCTCAAAATCGCCTACTTCGGGTGATGGCGCTTCGAATTGCAGAAGAATCAGAAAGAGCATGGTATTATTCTCTTTCTGGAGTTTTGAATTAAGTTGAATCATTAGGAGATAAACCTTGCAAAACGATCCTATTTCCAGCGACGACACAAAAAAAGAGATGCTCGCCTTTGAAGAGTATCTCAAAGAAAAAGGACTAAAAATCACCAACCAACGTTTGTTAGTTGCGCAAAAGATTTTTTCTTCACATAATCATTTTACTGCCGAAGGTCTTTTGGATGAACTAAAAGACAATAAAGATCGAATTTCCAAGGCAACCATCTATAGAATCCTCGCGATTATGGTAGAGGCGGGATTACTCGAAGAACATGACTTTGGCAAAGATTATAAATATTATGAACATATCATTGGTCACGAACACCATGATCATATTATCTGTATGCAGTGCGGACGGATTGTTGAATTCATAGATGAACGAATTGAAGAACTACAAAACAAAGCGGCTTCTGAAAATGGATTTACCATCACAGGACATAGTTTGAATATTTTTGGTAATTGTTTGAATTTTGCCACTTGCGAACATAAAACAAAAAAATAGTGTCCTCTATTTTTAAAGAAAAATCGAAGGACCCTGGATCTTACGCAAGAACCGGCACTCTCCACTTAAACGGAATTCAAATTGAAACTCCCATCTTTATGCCGGTGGGAACGAGAGGGAGTATCAAATCTCTTTCCTCTTCGGACATTGATGAGTTGGGATATAACTTAATCCTTGCCAATACCTATCATTTATATTTAAGACCAGGAAAAGAAGTTTTGGACCACTTCCATGGGCTTAAAAATTTCATGTCATACAAACGGGCATTACTCACGGATTCGGGTGGGTTCCAAGTGTTTAGTCTTGCGAGCCTTTTCAAATTTGAAGAAGATGGAGTCCGGTTCCAATCTCATATCGATGGTAGCCACCATAAATTCACTCCTTCCTCAGTCATTGATATGCAACGTTCCATAGGCTCTGATATTATGATGGTTTTGGATGATTGTGCTCCCTATGGGAGTGATCTGGGACGGTTGGATTTGGCCTTGGATCGTACCCACCGCTGGGCCAAAGAATCATACAACTATTGGATGGAAAACCCAGGTGGACAGAATGTATTCCCCATTGTCCAGGGTGGTGTGAACGAATCCCTTAGAAAACGAAGTTTAGATACATTACAAAATATAAATTTTCCAGGGATTGCCATTGGGGGCTTAAGTGTTGGGGAACCCAGGCCAGAATACATTCGAATTTTAGAATGTATGGCACCATTTTTTGATGCAGCTCGCCCTCGTTACCTAATGGGTGTAGGGACCGTTGTTGACATCTTGGAAGGTGTAAAGAATGGAATCGATATGTTTGATTGTGTTTTGCCGACAAGGAATGCGAGGAACGGCCAAGTGTTCACTTCTTTGGGCAAAATCAATTTAAGGAATGAATCACATCGATTGTCAGATGGCCCCATTGACCCAGAGTGTGGATGTAAAGTTTGTGTAACATATAGCCTTGGATACATTCGGCATTTACATAAAGTGAAAGAATTGACTGCTTTTTCGCTCTCAACGTACCATAACTTATTTTTTATGCAAAGCTTCATGGAAAAGATGCGAAAGTCCATAGAAATAGGCAATTTTCAGGGTTTTTATGACCATTGGAAAAATTTGTTTGGTAGCTAAAATTATTAGGTTGACGTATCTCTTTTTTTTGAATGCAATTGTACCGTCATTTCTACATTGATTGTAGCTTCATTGAGGAGTCTCTAGACACACATGGAAATCACCAGAAGGGAAAAAGATAAAATCGTAGTCCTTGATATTAACGGGGAAATCGACCTTTATAACGCGCCTGAGATCAAGGATGTAATCGCCAAATTGATCGAAGAACAAAAATATTGCATCGTCATCAATCTCGAGAAGGTTTCCTACATCGACTCTTCCGGAATTGGAGCTTTAATTTCAAGTTTGTCCAACTTGAAGAAATACCAAGGTGGGCTTAAAATCATCAACGTAGCTGGTTCAGTTCGTAAGGTATTTGAACTCACAAAGTTGACTTCATTTTTTGAAATTTTCGACAGCGAAGACGAAGCCGTCACAGCTTTCAAGTAATTGGGGAAGCGTGTTTTGCGCTTCTCTCTTACAAAATCCCCCGAAGAAAAATTTAAGGAGTTTGTTATGTTAAGAAAGAAAAAGACAGCAGTCTTTCTCTCTGGTTTGGTATTGTTTTCCATTGGATTTGTTAATTGTGCGCAAGAACTACCACTAAAAGAACTGGAGCTTGCGAAGTCGCAAGTAGAAAGAGCAGAAAGACTTTCAGCAGAAGAATATGCCCCTGAAGAATATTCGGAAGCCAAAAAAAGTTTAGTGTCTGCGAATGAATATGCATCTGAAGAAAAAGCATCTGATTCTAAAAAAAGTGCGGACTATGCGATTTCTAAAGCTTACGATGCTTTAGAAAAAACCTTACCAAAACTTGCTGCAAAATCTCGCGAAGAAGCAGTGACTGCCATTGATGCAGCTGATGAAGCCTACGCTTCTGAATACACTCCTGAAGAATTTAAAAAAGCTGTAACGGCACGTGATGCAGGTGAATCTAAGTTGGCACAAGCAGATGCAAGCCTTGCTTCTTACTTACGTGAAGACAAAGACGAAACCGCAAAAGAACTAAAACGAACAGTTGCCTTACAAGAATATGAAGATGCACATAATAATTTTGTGGAAGCAGCGAAGATCAGCCAAAACGCAAAAAAAGTAGCTCTCGACAGATCGGGTTCTGTTCGCCAATCAGCTGATGAAGTGGATGCAGTATTAGAAAAAGCTTATACTTATTCCAAAGGTGGAAATCCTGCCATCGATGAAGAAAAAGCTAGAGTTGCTTCTGCTCGTGAAGACATTGAAGCTGGACGTTTGAAAACTGCTGACGAAAAAATTAAAACAGCTCGATTGGCTTCTGCCTCTTTACTTGCCACTGCAGTCAAAGACCACGCAAAAAACCGCAACTTACAAGCTCGTGAAGTAGTGGAAGATGCCAATGCGCGTTTTGGTGAATTGAATGCCGAAACATATTTGAAATCAAATGCAAAAGAATCATATGCAAGCACACAAGAAAACTTAGGTGCTTCCAATGAATCCCTTCAAGCTTCCGGAAATCTTTTGGAGCAAGAAAAGTTTGATGATTCCATTTCTCAATCGGAAGAGGCCATTCGATTGGCAGAGATTTCGATTGACCAAATCGAAACTTTGAAAGGAAAAACCACTGTAGCGAAAAAAGATCGCAAAACTACAGAACCGGAAACAACAACTACCACTACCACCGAAGAGACAACAGAGAAAGCATCTTCTTCACAAGTAGAAGAACTTTCTGGCGGCTGGAAACGTTACACAGTTGAAAAATCAAACCCTGCTGATTGCCTTTGGAGAATTGCTGATAGAGAAGACATCTATAGTGATGCAAAACTCTGGCCAAGAATTTTTGAAGCCAATCGTAAATCAATTCGTAACAAAAATTTGATTTATCCAAAACAAAAATTGAATATCCCTCCAAAAACAGGGAAAATCGGAAAAGCTCCTAAACAATAAACATGGTTTAGGTGAATGGAAAAAAAGCTGTCGTAAGGGCAGCTTTTTTTTTGTCTAAATAATAGGACAATATGATCAGAGGATACACAACACCTGTCACAGAAATTTCAGAAAAAGACTTTGAGGCATTGGTAACGCTTGCCTTAGAAGAAGATTTACCTACGGGAGATATCACCACAGATTCTCTATTCAACTCGAGTGAAACTTGTAAGGCAGAATTACTTGCCAAAGAAGAAGGGGTTTTGTGTGGGCTTGCGGTATTACCTTGTCTCATCCGAAAAACCGGGGCCAATGTGAAATGGAATCAAACTCTTTCCGATGGCGCAGCCCTTTCCAAAGGAACTATCATTGGAACTTTGGAAGGATCACTTGTAGACGTTCTGAAAATGGAACGGATTTTATTAAATTTTATCCAATACCTCTCTGGAATTGCAACAAATGCTAGTAAGGTGGCAAAAGAATTTCCGAATCTCCTGATTTTAGATACTAGAAAAACTTTACCCGGTTATCGGAAACTTGCTAAGTATGCGGTTTATACAGGTGGGGGAGCCAATCACCGCTTAAATTTGTCTGAGATGGCGATGTTAAAAGACAACCATGTAGCAAAAGCTGGATCCATCCAATCCGCTGTACAAATTGTTCGAAATGCTAATCCAGGTAAAAAAATAGAACTAGAAATCGATGGCCTATCACAATTAAGTGAAGCTATCGCCTCAAATCCTGATATTATTTTGTTAGATAATTTTTCCGATTCAGATACAGAAAAAGCAATTGAACTTATCAAAGAGCAATCACCAAAAATTCGTATTGAATGTTCAGGTGGAATCACTCCTGGTAAATTAAAATTTCTATCTAAATTTCAAGATATAGGTGTGAGTATGGGTTACTTAACTCATACCGTAAAATTTTTAGATATAAGTTTGGATATTAAATAATGGGATTATACCAAGACATCAAAGATAAACAGGAGTTATTCGAAGCAGTCCAAAAACGACTTGGGCCAGAAAAAGCCACATTAATTGAGAAGGCATACAATATTGCGGACAAAATGCACGAAGGCCAAAAACGTTTATCGGGAGAACCTTATATCATCCATCCTATGAATGTGGCTTCCGTTTTGGACGAACTTGGTTTGGATGAAAGAGCCATTGCTGCGGGACTTTTGCACGATGTTGTAGAAGATACAAGTTATAGTAAAGAAGATATGGCCCGTGAGTTTGGGGAAGATATTGCCGCCCTTGTGGAAGGTGTGACCAAAATTTCGGAAATCAAATCCCAGTCCAAGGAAACAGAAGCGGCCGAAAATATCCGCAAAATGTTACTGGCAACCATCAAAGATGTGCGTGTGATGCTCATCAAACTTGCTGACAAAACTCACAATGTTCGCACATTAAAATTCCAACCAGAAGAAAAACAGAAACGGATTGCGAAAGAGGTTTTATCCCTCTATGCGCCCATTGCAGGAAGATTGGGTGTTTATAAAGTTAAATTTGAATTGGAAGATTTGGCTTTCCAATCTTTACACCCGGAAGAATACCAAGAAATTAAAAAACGAGTTTCAGCTAAAAAATCAGAACGCGATGAATATATTGAAAAAATAAAAATTATCCTAAAGCAAAGGTTAGCTGAAATAAGTATTGATGCTCGAATTGATGGTAGGGCCAAACATTTTTATTCTATTTACAGAAAGATGGTCACAAAAGAAAAATCATTTTCTGAAATTTTTGACCTTCGTGCGGTTCGAATCATCACCAATGAAATTAAAGATTGTTATGGAGTTCTTGGAATTGTACATACTCTTTGGACACCCATTCCTGGAAGGTTCAAAGATTATATTGCCACTCCGAAAACGAACCTTTACCAATCCTTACATACAACTGTCTTTGGGCCTGATGGTCGTCCAATGGAAGTACAAATCCGAACCAAAGACATGAATGCCATCGCAGAGAATGGGGTGGCTGCCCACTGGGCTTATAAAGAATCCACCAACCTTTCCAAAACTTCCGTCATTCTGCAAAATGGTGTAGAAAATGCCTTCCGAATGAAGTGGTTGGAAATTTTAAAATCTTGGCAAGACCCAAGCCTTGATTCCAAAGAATTTATGGAGGAACTACAATATGATCTCCATGAAGATGAGGTCTTTGTTTTTACTCCTAAAGGTGAAATCATTGAGATGCCAAAAGGAGCAACGGTTCTTGATTATGCATTTCGAATCCATACTGATGTGGGTTTACATGCTCGCGGTGGTAAGGTCAACGGAAGAATGGTTACACTTCGTACGGAGTTAAAGTCTGGAGACCAGGTTGAAATCATCACTGAAAAAAGTTCGAAACCATCTCCTATTTGGTTACGGATTGTAAAAACATCTGGCGCCAGACAGAAGTTACGTGCTTATTTTCGAAAACTACAGGAAGACTCACAAAGAGAAACCATTGGTTCTGTTTTGGAAACGCAAACACCTGCTGTTGATGAAAACACAATCAAAGAAATCAAAAAAGTAAAAATTAAAAAACCTCATAAAACAAATCCACACCAAGAAGAATCCAAAGAATTTGGAATCTCCGTTGCAGGTTGGAATGATGTGCCTGTCCGCGTGGCTTCTTGTTGTACTCCTATCCCTGGAGATGAAATCATTGGATTCATCACAAGGGGAAGGGGGGTGAGCGTTCATAAAAAAGATTGTACGACGGCAAGCAAACAACTTGAGTGGATGAAAACCATTCCCGTTCGTTGGGAAGGGCCAGGGGAACCCATTCCAATTCAAATTGAAGTGCGTGCAAAAGATGTACAAGGGATCTACCTTTCGATGGTGGAATCAATTTCCAGCACAGAAACTAATATTTTGGAAGCCGGGGCCTCTTCGCATCCTAATGGAACACTTACCGCCAAATTTATGTTAGAAGTAGACCATTTAGACCAACTCAAAGAAATTTTAGAAAATTTACGGATGATCCAAGGTGTGGTTTTTGCCGAAAGGGTTAAAAAATAAACCACTGCACTTGGTTGGGTCCTAATTTGAAATAAATTCCTTCATCCGATTTGGTTTGTGGGAATTCTACACCAGTGACTAAATCGGTTAATGTTTTTCTTGGTTGGATCCCTTCTTGGAAAGGAATCCAACCTGAGACTTCTCTATTAGTTTCATTCCATAAAATCAGTTCCGTTTGGTTTTCCGTTTGGATGGCTTTGATAAAAATGGGCAAACCATTCCATTCTTTGTAATTTGGTTGGAAGGAGATGCTACTCGAATTTCGTTTGGCAGTGATCTTTAATGCTCGTTTGTAAAATTCTTCTGTGATAGGATTTACATTTTCTGAATCCGTCTGAATCATTTGGATGGGAATTTTTTTGGTTAAACCCAGATTTTGGCCTTCGTGGAATAATAAAATACATTCGCTCGCTAAAAGTAAACAAAAGTAAGGTTCTGAATTTTCACCAAACATGAGTTTGGCTCTTTCTTCGTCGTGATTTTCTAAAAACCTAATTTTGGTTCTTTTTCCATTTTCTTTTAAACTTTCAGAAACAAAAGGGAAATGATTCTCTTTAAGAGCATCATAAATAGATTTGTCATAAGCAGCATCAAACCCTAGTTCGATTAATCTATTTTCCATTCCCCAGTAGGCTTCGGCATAAAATTTGAAATCGGGAAAGTCTTGCCTTATTGTTTTTATGACTCGACTCCAATCATAAACTGATTTTTTTCCATGAGTCCTTTCAAATACATCAGGAAGGAGTAACATCGCCATATCACAGCGAACACCATCGCATTGTTTTGCGATTTCCTTTAAAATTTGAATGTGTTTATCTTCAACACTAGGATTTGAAAAATCCCATTGGATGGTATCGGTCCATCCATCAAAATAAGGATCGCGGCCATGAACATAACGATTCCCATTCGGATGTAAAAAAGAATTTTGTGTAGAGACAGATTCGCTGGCGATCAGAAATAAATGAGGATCTGATTCAATGAGAGGGGAATCAATCGCCATATGGTTTGGCACAAAGTCTAGGATTAATTTTTTATTCCACTGGTGGATGAGTTCATATACAGGAGTTAGGTTGTCATTAGTGGAAACTAAGGGATCTGGTGTGTAAGAATAAATAGAATAAGGTGATCCATAAACATCTTCTGGAAGGAGTGGGCGTTTGGCTCTTTGGAATCCAGGTTGCAGTTCCGGCATAGAACGAGCAATTGACTGCGACTTTGGGCTATTTTTCCAGACACCCATTAGCCAAATTTCATCAGCCCAAAGGAAAGGCAGGGAATTCTTTATGGATGGGAGAGCCGATTCGATAGGTTCCTTCATTTTTGTACAAAAAAGCCTTGAGCCTATCTCGTACAAATGGATTTGATGGAAGGGATGTTTCATAACAAAGTTCAAATATTCAAGTATAGTTCCTCCCTACGCAAGATAGTTTTGTTTGGTTTGACAGGACTTTTGTCATTGGTCTTTTTCCACCATTGTTCGGAAGAGGATACAAAAGAATCCTTGTCCAAGGTAAATGATCTTCCTTGGGAAGGGGATGTGGCCTCCATTCCCAATGCCCTTCGTATGAAAAATCCAGTGGCAGACCCTTTGGCAAAGAAGGGGGGAAGGATTCGAATTTATTCTCATCAATTCCCAAAATCTTTGAATTATTATTTGGACCAGTTTACAACCACTGCAAGGATCTTTACCAGTTTGTATGAACCACTCACTGGATACCACCCACTGACATTGGAAACCATTCCTCATCTTGCAAGAGAGTGGAAAATTTCTCCCGATAAAAAGAAATTTACATTCTATTTAGATCCGAATGCGAGATGGTCCGATGGAAAGGCTGTGACTGCTGATGATGTGATTTTTACTTATGACACCATTATGAATCCCAAAAATGGAACAGCAGTGTTTCGTGTATCATTGTCTAGATTTTTAAAACCTGTGAAGTTAGATGATTTAACCGTTGTTTTTGAAGCAAAGGAAGTTCACTGGAATAATTTTAATGATATTGCTTCGTCCATTTTTATCCTACCAAAACATCATTTCGAGGGAAAAGATTTTAATAAGGAAAATATGGAGTTTCCAGTTGTTTCGGGTCCTTATAAAATCACGGAAGTGAAAAAGAACCGTTATATCAAACTAGAAAGAAGAGGGGACTGGTGGCAAAGGGCTTATCCTTTCAATGAAGGTCGCAATAACTTTGATCAAATTGTTTATAAGGTTTATAACGAAGAAGCTGTGGCGCTCCAAGCCTTCAAAAAGGGAGATATCGATATTTATCCTGTTTACTCTGCTTTTGTTTGGGTGGAAGAAGCCAAAGGAGATGCTTTTGATAAAAATTGGATCGCCAAACAAAGGATCTTCAATTTAAAACCAATCGGATTCCAAGGTTGGGCGATGAACTCAAGGCGTGCCATCTTTTCCGATAAACGAGTGAGAGAAGCTATGAATTTACTTGTCGATCGCAAACTCATGATCGACAAACTTGCGTATGGTGAATATGATCCAACGAACAGTTATTATCCTGATTTTTATTTAGGTGGCGAAAAAAATCCAAACCAACCTACAGAATTTAATATTGAAAAAGCAAGGAAACTTTTGGCAGAAGCTGGTTGGAAACCGAATGCAGAAGGAATTCTAGAAAAAGATGGAAAACCATTTCAGTTTTCTATTTTAGATCGAGATAAAAAAACAGAAAAGTATTTCACTGTATTTTTAGAAAAGGCCAAGGAAGTCGGAATCCGCGCCTCTATCGACACTTTGGATTTGGCTGCTTGGAGTGAACGAGTGGATAAATATGACTTTGATATGACCTGGGCTGCTTGGGGGTCCGGTATATTTAAAGATCCTGAATCACAATGGCTTTCTAAATATGCGGATGAAGAGGGGCAACCAAACTTACCTGGATTAAAAATTCCCGAAGTGGATAAACTCATCGAAAGGCAAAAAACAGAATTTTCTGTTACCAAACGAAATGAAATCTTAAAACAAATTGATCGAATTGTTTATAAAGAATACCCTTATGTTTTGTTATGGCACTTACCAAGCACGAGACTTCTTTATTGGCAAAAGTATGGAGTTCCTAATTTGCCTTTGGGTAAATATGGGGACGAAAGTTTTTCTTCAGACTACTGGTGGTATGATGAAGAGAAAGATAAAAAATTATCAGATGCCGTTTCTCGAAAGGAAAAATTTTCAGATTACGAAGCTGTTGTTCGTTGGAAGTAGAATTTAGAAGTGTCTGAAAAAAAGGGCCCGATCAAGGGGATCCGTGATCGGATCACACAACTGTGGAACCAATATCCAAACTGGGGAAAAATCCCCCAGTTTTTGGAACTTTTGGAGAAAGGTCTCGACAAAGAGTTGTTTGTCGATCCTGACAAAAAAGAAATCCCTATACCCATTGAGGACCTTCCTGTCGATGAAGTATTACGAAAGTCAGGTTTTTTTCGTAATCTTTATGAAAAACTTTTTCCTGTTTCCCATGTTTTTCGAATCACCTACCGGTATGATCGTGAATTTTTAGATAACTTTATGCCTTTGTCTCAAAGTGGATACATTGGACGCGGATCTTATAAATTTGTTTACCAACTACCCTGGAACCAAGTGGTCAAAATTGGAAAGTCCAAGTTACCTTCTGATGCAATTTTTGGATCTTTGTTCAAAGAAGTTGGCAAAGACCTTTCTCGGTTTTTAAAACCGGAAGAGATGGAGTTACGAAATTTTTTAAAAAACCAAACCTCTCGTGATTCCAAAAAAGATGAAATCGATTTTAAATTCAAACGTTTGGGTCTAGAAAGATTACATTATTGGAAACTAAAGTCCCTCATCCCCGACTTAGTGGTACCCACTCGTTTTTTTATGGGAATGCGAGTTAGAAACAACCCCTTTGGAATTCCTAATGTCACTTTAACACCTTGCGACCAACAACCATTACTCGCCGGTAAACATTTAAAAGAATTTACCATTCGCAATGAAAAATTGGATCAAAATCCAATTTTGGATAAATTTTTTCCCAAGTGGAAATTAAACTTTGATTCTCATAGGTTTGGTGTCATTTCAAAATCCAAACTAAAAAAAATCGCAGTGGACTTCAATCGTGTGATTGAAGTTACAAAGTATTTGGCCGAAGAAGAAAAGTTGATTTTTGATATTCATGCAGAAAATATCATCATCACATTACCAGACTTTGAGTTAAAAATTTTTGATTTTCACGTTTTTGATGATTATTTGTATGAACCTTCCGAAGAAAATCCAACTCCAGAGATGGATCACATTCAAATCATTGAAGAATTTATCAAATCATTCGAACTGGACTAATCCATGTTGTTTTTGAAACGAAACCTAATATCCTTTTACATTCTCTCTTTTGTTTTTTTTCTTTTTGCCGTTTATCAAACTTTCAAGTGGAAGTGGATCTGCGATGACGCATATATTAGTTTTGTTTACGCAAGAAATTTGTATGAAGGCTCAGGACTTGTATTTAATTTAGGAGAAAGGGTAGAGGGTTATACAAACTTCCTTTGGACTCTTATCCTTTCCCTAGGGTATTTTTTAAAACTAGAACCTCAATTTCTTTCTCTATTCCTTGGGATTTTCTTTTATTTAATGACTCTTTTGGTTTTCTTTTATGAAGAGAATCGTATCTCCTTCGGCAAAATTTATCCCCTCCTTTTGGTGCATTTGGCATTATTTTTTCACCTTCATATCTTTGCCACTTCGGGATTAGAAACTTCCCTTTTTACATTTTTAGTCTGTTTCGGGTTTCTTTTGTGGGAAAAGGAAAGTGACTTTCTTTTTTTACTTTTTTTCCTTTCCGCACTCGTTCGTCCCGAAGGAGCACTTTTTTTATCCATTGCCTCCCTTGATTGGCTCTATCGAAGGAGAAGTGGGAAACCCATTGTATTCTGTATTTTGTTTTTAGGATTTTTATGTTTTCGTTTTTTTTATTATGGAGATTTCCTTCCGAATACTTTTTACGCAAAAGGAAATAAGGGAGCCTATTTTTCCCAAGGGATTTATTATCTTCTTTATTTCTTAAAGTCCTATCCTCTTTATTTTTTCGTATTTGTTCTTTGTGGAATTCAAATGTATAAGACCTTTTTGGATCGAAAAGAATATCGATTCCTTCTTTCCTCAGTTGTTTTATACATCCTATATGTTTTGTATGTGGGTGGAGATTTTATGGGGATTCGATTTTGGATTCCCATTTTACCCTATCTCTCCTATTTGGCATTTCGAAAAATTCATGAATGGGATATGGATTCTCAAATTGAATCTCAAAAAAAAACATTATTTTTTCGATTCTATGCAAAAAACCAAATCCTTGTGGCATTTTTATTTATTTTATCAACAGCAGTATACACTGATCCTCTAAAAATAAAAGGAACAAGGATTCCTGATTGGCATGGAATCGTCGAAGAACGAATGTTTTATGAGGATCATTTGATTCGAACTTCTGGCTATGATATAGATGCACTTTCAGATTTCCGTGTAGCCTTTTTTGGTGCGCAGGCTCATTTTATTTATTATCTAAGACCTTTATTTGCCTTTGAAGCGGAATCAGGTTTAACAGATCGGGAATTTGCAAAAAAGAAAGTTAGAACTCGGGGAAGGATTGGCCACGAAAGTGAATTGGAGTTAAAAGATTTACTCGACAGAAAGATCGAGATCTTACTCGACAATCGACTCCATGGATTTACTTTTCCTCATATCGAATATACTTGGAGAAATATTCCGATCAAATTTTATCTTTTATCTTATAACCCAGAAAAAATGGAATCCCTCTGTGAACGTAAACATTGGAATTGTTCTGATTTATTCCAAACATTTCAGAAGAATCATTGGGACAGAACCAAACCAAAATCTTTTGTGGAGTAAAATGGAATACTACAATAGGGAAATCGCTGTTTCTTACGGGAAAATCAAATTGGGAACGGCCGGCAAACTAAGTTTAGTTGGATTAAAGGAACTTTATCCCTCCTACCCTAAAGATCCACAATCTTGGAAAGATTATACAGAAGATTGGGCAGAGAAGGAATGGACACACAAATCGCCAAATATTGTGACCCTCAATCAAATCCATGGTGATTCTATCCATCAAGTCAGTACAGATTCACTTGGAGAAGAGGCAAAATCGAACTTCATTTGGGAAGGGGATGGGTTATATACTGAATTACCGAATCAATTGCTTGTGGTTCGCACAGCAGATTGTGTTCCTGTATTTTTATATTCCACTAAACGACCGTTTGTTGCCATCATTCATTCTGGATGGAAGGGCGCAAACCTTGGCATTACAGAACGAATGTTGGAAAGAGCCATCGACATTGGTTATGCGCAAGATGAGCTTTATATGGAAATTGGTCCTTATATCCAAGGATCTGATTATGAAGTTGGAATTGACGTTGCCAATTTTTTCTCTGAGATAGGGGAAGAGGTGTGCTTCCCCAAGGGAAACGAGAAGTTTTTACTAGATGTGGGACTTGCGATAGAGAAGAGGGTAAAAGAAAAATTTCCGAGTTTAGGTGGAATCAAAAATTCCCATATCAATGTTTACAAAAGCCCTCTTTACTTTAGCCATAGAACTAAAGAAGAAGGCCGGAATTTAAATTTTATACTTTGGGAATCTTAAGTAAAGTTTCCTTAATTTTTTCTAGGATTTTTTCTCGTTTGATAGGTTTGACAATATAATCCATCGCGCCATTTTCGAGAAGTGCCTTGATCACTGAAGGTGTGTTTTCTTCGGAGATAAAAAGAATCCTTGGAAGAACTCCCATTTCTTTCATGTCCCAGAAAGCAGCATAACCATCGACCTCAGGTAAAAAAATCTCAATGGTCACAAGATCAATCTGTTGGCGATTGTCTTTGTACATTTGCAAAAGTTCTTTTCCCGTTTCGGCAACTCCTATGATTTTGAAACCTTCCGATTCCAAAATTTGTTGGAGTTGTTTTGATTGGAATTTGGAATTCTCAGCAATGAGAATTTGGTAAGGTCTGCCTGTCGGTCCGATGCCTGTTTGCATAATAGTTCTTCCGTAGTTTAGCCAAGTGCCTTTTCGATTTCAACACCAATTTCTTTCGTACCGAGGACGGATGTGCCTTCTTCGGCGATATCTCTTGTGCGAAATCCCATCTTTAGGACCGTTCGAATGGCATTTTCAATTGCCACAGCCTCGTTTTCCAATCCGAAGGAGTATCGTAACATAAGGGCCCCCGAAAGGATTTGAGCGATAGGGTTTGCGATTCCTTTTCCAGCAATGTCTGGAGCCGAGCCACCTGATGGTTCATAGAGCCCAAACCCTGATTCAGAAAGAGAGGCCGAAGGTAACATTCCAATGGATCCAGTGATGATGGAAGCTTCGTCCGATAGGATATCTCCGAACATATTTTCACAGAGCATCACATCAAATTGTTTTGGTTTCACGATGAGCTGCATCGCTGCATTATCTACATAAAGATGTTCCAAAACACAATCCGAGTATTCTGCTTTATGAAGTGCGACTACCACTTCCCGCCAAAGAACCGAAGTGGTTAATACATTTGCTTTGTCGATACTGGTTACTTTTTTATTTCGTTTTCTTGCGGCATCAAAGGCTGTGCGTGCAATTCGTTCGATTTCACGCCGAGAATATCTCATTGTGTCGAATGCAAATTCTTCGGGTCCACTCCCTTCTCTTCCTTTTGGTTTTCCAAAATAAATTCCCGATGTTAATTCCCTAAGGATTAAAATATCGAGTCCATCCCCGATAATGTCACCACGGATGGGGCTTGCTTTTTTTAATTCTGGATAGATGATCGCCGGACGAAGGTTGGCAAATAAATCAAAATGTTTTCGAAGTGGAAGTAGGGCACCACGTTCTGGTTGTCTATCGGGCGGAAGGGTTTCCCATTTGGGTCCACCCACAGATCCAAAAAAGATAGCACTGGATGATTCACAAAGTTTAAGGGTTTCCTCAGGAAGGGGAAATCCTGTGGCATCGATGGCTGCTCCACCAACTAATGCATGTTCAAAGGTAAATTCGGAAGATTTGTTTCCTAATGCTTTTTTGACCACTGATAGGGCCACATCCATTACTTCTGGTCCAATTCCGTCACCGGCAAGTACTGCTACTTTTTTCATTTCATATCCTTTAATACTGATTCTAAAATATCCAATCCTTCTGTCGCTTTTTCGATGCTTAAGATGAGAGGAGGTATAATACGAATGACATTCCCCGCTGTGCTATTCACAACAAGCCCACGTTTCAAACATTCTTCTACAACGGGTCTTGATTCGGAATACAATTCCACACCAATATGTAAACCTCGTCCTCTGACTTGTTTGATTTTTCCTGTTGATTCCATCATGGTTTTCAAACGGGCAAACATTTGTTCTGAGATGGTCGACACATGGTCGAGTAAGTTACGTGATAATATGATTTTGAATGTTTCGTAGGCGGCAACGCAGGCCAAATGGTTTCCGCCAAAGGTGGAACCATGCATCCCTCGTTCTAAAATACCTTCGTATTCTTTGGCTACTACAAGAGCACCAATCGGAAAACCAGAACCAAGTGCTTTTGCGAGAGTAAAAGCATCAGGATACATTCCGTAATGTTCAAAACAAAACATCTTTCCGGTTCTACCCATTCCTGTTTGGATTTCATCGAACACAAGGAGGGAACCCGTTTCTTCTGTGAGTTTGCGAGCTAAGTTGACAAACGATTGGCTAAGCGGAATGACTCCACCTTCCCCAATGATAAGTTCCATAATGATTCCAGCAACAGAGTCACCATACTGTTCGAAGGCTTGGATGAGAGAATCTTCGTTATTGGCTTCCACAAAGTAAACATCAGATGCCAAATCGCCAAATCCAGAACGAACGGCTTCGTTTCCTGTCATGGTCATGGCAGAAAGAGTTCTTCCGTGAAAGCTCGAGTGGAGGGCAAGGATCACTGGTTTATCAATATTTTTTTTCACTCCATGTCTACGCATGAGTTTGAAGGCAGCTTCGTTTGCCTCAGTTCCTGAATTACATAAAAATACTTTTCCAGGAATACTATTTTCGATTATGACCTCGGCAAGTTTTGCCTGTTCTTCCGAATAATAAAGATTAGATGAATGGAGAATTTTGTCCATTTGGTTTCGCATGGCTTCAATTAAATCCGCTTCTCCATGTCCTAAATTGGAAACGGCAATCCCTGCTAAGAAGTCAATATAACCTTTGCTATCTTGGTCGAAGATCATCTCTCCCACACCATATTCAAAAGCAACCGGATAACGGTTGTATGTGTTTAAAAGATACTTGTCAGAAAGTTTTTTGATTTCTTCAAATTTGGTTTTTGTATCGTTACTCATTTTAGACCTGCTAATTGTAAAAACTCTGTTTCTGCCCTAGAGATTTCTTGTCCGAGAGAATCCCAAAGTCCTGAGATTTCTGATTGTTTTTTCGGTTTTTTTAGAGAAGCAAAGGAAGAATACACTTTTACCTTTGGTTCGGTTCCCGAAGGACGAATGGTCAGTTTGGCATTTCCTTCTAGTTCCACTTGGATGACATTGGATTTTGGCATTCCTTTGAACATAGAGGCCTTAGCTTTTCCATCCGCTTTTTGTGTTTCGTAATCAAGGGCTCCGACAACCTTTCTTCCACCAATGATTTTCCCAATTAAGTTTTCCGACCGAAGTGTCTCGATGGATTTTTTAATTTTGTCTTGGCCAGAACTTCCTTCTAAAGTAAGTGAATACAAACTTTCACGATACAATCCGTATTTCAAATAGATAGCATCCAAGTAAGAAAGGAGGTCACCTTTTTCTGCAAGGATTTCTACAAAAAGTAAAGCACTCGAGAGAGAATCTTTGTCCCGAACAAAGGGTACTGGCAAATATCCATAGGATTCCTCACCACCAAACAAGAAGATATTGTTCTTCTTTTTATCAATTTGTTTCATCTCTTCTGCAATATATTTAAATCCAGTGAGTACGTTTTTGATTTTGATTCCATTTTTTTTGGCAATCGCTTCTTGTAAGTCCGTAGTCACAATGGTTTTTACCAAATGATAGGTTTTGGTTTTCGATTTTTTTCGTTCCGATAGGTATGCTGCCATAATGGAACCAATTTGGTTTCCATTTAGGTATTCATATTCTCCATCGGGCCGGCGAACTCCCACACCCAGTCTATCCGCATCTGGATCTGTGGCAATGAAAGTGGCAGCCTTTTTCTTTTTGGCGTGAAACTCACATAAGGCGAGAGCTTCTTTTTCTTCAGGATTAGGATATTTTACAGTTGGAAATTCCCCATCTGGTTTTTTTTGTTCAGGAACTAAAAATACAGATTTGTATCCAAAGAAATTTAACATTTCTTTCATATAATCTCCACCAGTTCCATGTAACGGTGAATATACGATCCCCAGATCATTTCTTGTTTTGGGTTTGACCGAAGATAGAATTCCTGCTTGTTTTAAATCCTTTAAGTAGGTTTTGAAAACAACTGGTCCTACCGGTTTTACGAATTTTTTATAATCTTTATCTGTTTTACTGACAAGGGGAATGGTCGACCAATCGTTTATCCCACTAATCCTTCCTATGATGAGAGAATCATCCGGGGGAACCAGTTGTCCTCCATCCGCAAGATAGGCTTTGAATCCATTATATTCTGGTGGGTTATGCGAAGCAGTGATGACAATCCCACCACTGGCTTTGTAATAACGGATGGCATAAGAAAGAAGTGGGGTAGGTGTCACTTTCGGAAAAATAAAAACTTTTACTCCCAGTCTGGCACCAATGCCTGCAGAGAGTTCTGCAAATTCTTTAGAGAGTCTTCTCGAATCGTAAGCAATGACAATCGATGGATCTTTTTGTGTATCTCGTAAGTAACTGATAAAACCAAGGGCAGCACGACCCACCGTATAGAGGTTCATCTTGCCGATTCCATTTCCAATTTTCCCCCGAATTCCTCCCGTTCCAAATGTAAGGGGGACAGCATAGGAATCTACGAGTTCGGAGCTCTTTCCTTCCTTCCAATCTTCGTAAGCCTTTTTGGCTTCATTCTGGATTTCCGATGAAAAAGGTGATTTCGTCCAAGATAGGATATTGTCTTCTGGTTTCAACATAGCTTACATACTAGTCTTTTGAAGCTAAGTAGTCTGGAAATCAATTTTGGAACCTAGAGAATTTTTCATTGAAGATCGATTGGAACGATTTCGCTTAAAGGCATTTTGCAATTTAGGTGAAAGTGGGCTTGGTTTTTTTCGTTTAGAAGAAGTGCTAGGGATGGCAAATATTTCTTTTTCTGACCTTCTCGACCTTCCCATGAACGATGCACCGAACCAAGGTTCCCTGGAACTGCGCCGTGCTATCGCCAACCTCTATCCCGGAGTTTCACCCGAACAGGTGCTTGTCACAACAGGAACTGGTGAGGCCTTGTACTTAGCATTTCATATGATGGTAAAACCCAAAACCAAGGTGGCACTCATTTGGCCCGCCTTCCAAGCTCTCTATGAAATTCCAAAAATGCTAGGTGCCGAAATCATCCCAGTCCCACATGAATCTGCATTCCTTGCCTCTACTTGGAAAGAAATTGAAGCTGATCTTTATATCCTTAACCATCCTCACAATCCTACAGGAAAAACTTTTCCAGATGCCGAATGGGAGAAACTCCTCAGTTGGTTTCGGGAAAAAAAGAAACTAGTTCTTTTTGATGAACACTATCGTTTTTTACCGGGAGAGGGTTCTCTTGGAAAAACGGGAGTGGATCCCAATCATTCTTTTTATGGAACAGGTTCCTTTACCAAATGTTTTGGAGTCACAGGTCTTAGGGTCGGATGGCTTGTCGCAAAAGAATCTTTTGTACAAAGGGCACGTTCTTTTAAAGACTACTTAACTCATACTGTTTCCCCCATATCCGAAAAAATTGCCCTTGGACTTTTGGAAAACAAAGAATCGTTTTTACCTGGGATCCAAACACGGGTGAGAAACAATATTGTTAAGTTTACTTCCCAATGGAAGGAACTCCCCCATGCCAAAGACTTTACGACACCAAAAGGGGGACTTGTGGGTTGGCTTATGTTAGAGCCGAGTATATCTTCTGAAGCATATGCCGATAGGCTTTTTGAAAAAACAGGTGTATTTGTTTTGCCTGGATCTAATTTTGAAGAAGAAGGTTTCCTTCGGATTGGATTTGGGGAAACGGAAGAGCGAATGGCAGAAGGCCTAAAGCGATGGAGTGAATGTACGGATCTCATTTAAAGTCTAGTTTACAATTGTTTCCAGGAATTGGTGAAAAAAAAGAGAAACAACTGTTTGGTGTTGGAGTATATGATTGGGCATCTCTCCTCCAATACCAAAATCAAAAAAACGATCCGCTGCTTCCTTCTGTTTCCATTTTAGAGGAACGAAGAGAAGAATTAGAACACGAACTATCCGAAGCCAATTTTTCTTTTTTTACCAATGAACTTCCAAGCCTTGAATACTGGAGGCTTTGGCAAAACTTCCCTGAACGATTTTGTTTTTTAGACATTGAGACCACAGGAATCTCCGAATCCTCTGTCACCACGGTTGTGAGTCTCTATCAAGACAAACGGATGTTAACGTTTGAAAGAGGAAAGGACTTAGAATTTCTTTTTGATTCCATTTCTCCAGAAGATATTCTTGTGACTTACAATGGGAAAAGATTTGATGTTCCCTTTTTAGAAAGGGAATTTCGTTATCGCGTCAGCAATCCCCAACTTGATTTGATGAATCTTTTGCATTCTATTGGAATCAAAGGGGGATTAAAAAAATCAGAAGTGATTCTTGGTCTTGTTCGTCCAGAAGAGATTGCAGGGATGGATGGAAGGCAAGCCCCTTTGTTATGGTTTGAATACCAAAGAACAAATAACAAAGAAGCTTTGGAAAAACTAATTGCTTACAACAGAGAAGATACTAAAAACTTGGAAATTGTTTTGGAAAAAACGATTGATCGCCTAACAGAAAATCGATTGTTTTAGTGTGGCCCGTACATATACTCTCTGAGTATACTCATTTCTGCCTGTGTCCTGGTCAGTTTGGTTTTGACTGCGTCTCCAATGGAGATAAGACCAATGATTTTATCACCGTCAAGCACTGGCATATGGCGGAAACGTTTGGTGATCATATTATTTAAGATATCATCCACGTCTTCATCGGGTCCAGCCACGGTGAGTTGTGTTGTCATTACATCTTTTAACTTGATTTTGTCTAGGTTGGCATGGTCTTTGGCAACCACTCGCATCAAATCTCGTTCCGTAAAGATTCCTACCAATTTTCCTTGGAAGGTAACAATCAGAGATCCTACTTTCGCACCCACCATCATTTGGGTGGCTTCCAATACATTTCTATCTTCTTCGATGGAAAGAACAGAGGACGCTTTGTCTTTTAGAATATCTTTTACGGACATGTCTCAAGGTTTATAGGAATTCTAACTAGATAGCAAGAAATTTTTAAGATGGTGGGGAAAGGGAAACGGGTTTTTGGAGCGTATCGGGATCGAACCGATGACCTTCTGAATGCAAATCAGATGCTCTCCCAGCTGAGCTAACGCCCCGTTTCTTTATGGGCCTGACAAGACTTGAACTTGTGACCCCTCGCTTATCAAGCGAGTGCTCTAACCAACTGAGCTACAGGCCCGGGATACGAACAGTATTTTTCGAGAGGGGTCTATGGGCAATCTTTTTTTAAGATAATTTTAAGAAAGAAATCTGAAAAATTTAGAGTGAAATTTCTAATATCAGATCATCTAACAAGAGTAATGCCTGTGGTTTCCATTGAAAGATTTCATTTTCAATCGAACATAAACCTTTTTTTTCCCAACCTTCAATGGTTCTTAAGTATTTGGATTTTGATTTTGTATCCAAATACGTTTCTATAAAATCCAAATACCGAAAAGGAGAAAAGAGCCGAAATAAGGTAAGACTCAGTTCTGTAGAAGGATCGATTTTTTCATACTTAGTGGATGTTTCTTTTCTCTGATAGAGAGTAGCATTTCTTGGATTGCCATACCTATGCCCTGCAATCATCCCATGCGCTCCCGGACCAATCCCCAAATAGGGTTCATAAGTCCAATACTTCAAATTGTGTAAGGATTCAAATCCTGGTTTGGCATAATTGGAGACCTCATACCAAAGGTATCCCTGTTCTTTTAAAATGTTGGGTAACTGTGTGAGGATTTCTGATTGGAGGTTTTCTTCAGGTTCCGACTTTTTATGGTCTGTCACATCACGAGAATACTGGGTTCCTTTTTCTAAAGTTAAGGAATACAAACTCAAATGGGGAAGGCCCGCTTTTAAAAATAGATCTAAATCTGATAAAAAAGATTCTTTTGCGACACCGGGAATTCCATACATCAAATCGATTCCCACTCGTTTGATGGGAGATTTGGAAAGCACATCCACAAGAGAATGGTAACGATCTTCATCATAATGACGACCGAGGAATTCGAGTCCCTTTTTTTCTAAGGTTTGGACACCGACATTCACTCGGTTGATCCCGATGGAATGGTAATTCGCAAGGAGTTCTGAACTTAAATCTTCTGGGTTTACTTCGATGGAAATCTCTGGGTTTTCCGAAAAAGAAAACTCGGAACGTAAAAAATCTAAAAGGTTTTTCCAATGTTCAGGTGATGCTTTCGAGGGAGTTCCTCCACCAAAAAATACAGTATCGATGGTGCGTTTTTTAATTTCAGGAAAATGTGAGATCCTATCTAAAATTTCTTTTTGGTATGATTGGAAAAGAGACTGTTCATCGTTAGCTGGTGCGGCTCCAATCCCCTCTGAATAAAAATCACAATAATCGCATTTTTTAAAACAGTAGGGGAAGTGGACATAGACTCCCAAATAGGAATTTCGGACTTGCCAGATAGATTGTTTGTCTGCTATTTTCATGAGTATGAAAGGGTTTTGGATGGTTATTCTATTTTTGGGAATCTCTACCTTTTCGATCCTTTCACAGACAGTTGTAGAACCAAATCAAAAGTTTGTTTGGGAGACTTTTTCTTTTGTTTTTCCCGAACCTGTGGTGGTAAAATTAGAATCTACCACAAACAAAAAACTCACCGTTTATCCTGCCAAACGAGATGGATTTTTTATGGTGGTACGAACACTTCCTTGGAACGAACCATTAATGGACAAATTTCTTTGGAAAGAATCCGTTTTTACTCGGGGAATTGAACCCAAAGAAATCCAAAAGACTTTTGGGAAACTCAACTTCCAAGTTTTCCAGGCCGACCAAATTCGTAACCAAAATGCCCTTCGCAACCAAGTTTGGATTAGCCTGGATACCAAACCTGCATTGTGGATCTGGATCCAATGGAAAAGTGATCGTAAAGACCTTACCGACTTCTTTGAATCCAACCTGTTTCTTTCGCTTTAACGTCTAATCTTTTGTTTTATGCTTGTCTCTACTTATTTCCTCGAAAGATTGGAAGTCAGTGGGGCCTATAGCTCAGTTGGTTAGAGCAGCAGACTCATAATCTGCGGGTCGAAGGTTCGAGCCCTTCTGGGCCCACAAAACAGGAAAGGTAACGATATTCTATGGAGTTTTATGAAGTAAAAATCTCTGATATCAGCCTGACCAATGTGGGTTTTGCTGTATTCCTGCGTCCGAAAGATTCGGAAGACAAACGTGTGGTTCCCATTTTCATCGGACCACTGGAAACTCATTCCATCACCACAGTCATTGATGGAACAAAACCCCCAAGACCAATGACACATGACCTTATGTTGTACATGTTGACTTCTCTTGGTGCCACAGTTCTCAAAATCACCATCGAAGAAATCATCGATAGTACGTTTTATGCCAAAATCCAACTCCGTAAAGACGAAGAGATCATCACATTGGATGCAAGGCCTTCTGATTCGATTGCCCTTGCCTTAAGGGCCAACGCTCCCATCTATATCGCTAAATCTGTGTTAGACGAAACTGGGATTATTATGAAAGAAGATGAAATCCAAGGGGATAGTATTTCTTCTGAGAAAAAAATCCAAGCTCTGCCAAAATCAAATCTTCAAATTCTAGAAGAAACTTTGGAGAACGCTTTAAAAACAGAAGATTACGAAACAGCAGCAAAGATCAGAGACCAAATCAAAAAGCTCATCGAAAATAGTTGACCTTTCGTTCTTCTCTTAACTATGTCACATAGAAAATCCGTACATTCGAATTTTTTAATTGTAATCCCATATCGATTTTCCTAAACTTAGATTCCAAAAATAGGTGCGTTCGCCCTTCGATAGGAAAGTTGTATGGAAAAATTGGTTATGGATGTTGTCAATGCTGGGATTGCTCTCTTTCGTTCTGGAGAAGAAAAGTTAAAAACAGCAGTTGTTGATTTAGAAAAAGTTTATAATGATCTAAAGTCGAAAGGGGAATTGGATAAATCCGCTGAGTCCCAAAAGATTCGTGACCTTTTAAGCAAAACGATTGCTGATGCACAAGGTGCCATCGGAAAAACAAATGCTAGTTATGACGAAGTTCTTGCAAAACTTCAGGCAAATTACCAATCAATTTATCAACAAATTGATACGGCAATCCCTCCTCAAGTGAAAGAAAAGTTAAAACAAACGTTAGATGAATTAAAAGTCCTAATCGAAAAAGCAAAATCGAAATAAGATATTTCGTTTTTGTCCTGGAAATTTAAGAAAAAAGCCACAGAGTTTTCTGTGGCTTTTTTTATTTGTTTTTGGAGAGTAGCCTAGATGAGTACGTCCCCAAAACGAATCAAATTCATTCTTTTCCTGATTGTTTTTACGGACATGATGGGTTTTTCCCTCTTGTTTCCTTTGTTCCCCAAAACCTTAGAATTCTTCTTATTAAAAGGTGATGATGCTTTGTTCAGAATGTTCTATTCTGCAGCAAACCATTTGTCTTTTGGCGGGGATACAAAATACACCTTTGTATTGTTTGGTGGAATTTTGGGGAGTATTTACAGTTTTTTACAGTTTATCGCAGCACCAGTTTGGGGAAGATTTTCTGATCACTCGGGAAGGCGCGCCATTTTACTTTTTACAACCCTTGGAAACACCATTGGATATATCCTTTGGTTGTTTTCCTCCCAGTTCTGGATGTTTGTTCTCAGCCGCGTGATTACGGGAATGATGGGAGGAAACTTATCTGTGGCCTCTGCCGCAATGGCCGACCAAACCGATGAAAAATCTAGAGCGGCAGGGATGGGGTTCTTGGGAGCCGGAATTGGTCTTGGGTTTGTGATGGGTCCACTTCTTGGAGGGATTAGTTCGCAGTGGAATTTTTTGGACTCCTTTTATAAGGAAGGTTCGATGGTCGTGTTTCCTGCTTCTGCTTTATTTGCGATTCTTGTTTCGCTTCTGACTGTCATTTTGGTTTTTGTTTTTTTACCACATAACAAACCGGAAGTGGTTCCAGAAAAAGAAATCCATCCATTTTTATCTTTAAAGAAAATAGAATCTCGAAATTTGGTACGTATTTCTTTATTAAATCTACTATTTGTTCTTAGTTTTTCTGGATTTGAATTTGTTGTGAATTTTTTTCTTTCTGATACCTTTCAATTTTCTCCCAAAGAGATCGGATTTACTTTTTTATACATTGGAATCATCATCATACTGGTGCAAGGTGGGGTGGTGCGGAGACTTTCTGGAAAAATTTCAGAAAAACGAATTTCTCTTTATGGGGCAGTCCTTGTCGTGATAGGAATGGGCCTTCTTGTTTCCTTTGGAACCAATTTCCCAGGGCTTTTTGTTTCCTTATTCTTTTTGGCTTTTGGAAGTGCGCTCGTCAATCCAGGATTATCTTCTTTTGCTTCATTAGAAAGCGGAAAAGGGGATCTCGGACGATCCCTCGGACTCTTTCGAAGTTTTGGTTCCCTCGGAAGAGCCGTCTCTCCTGTCGCATTCTCTTTGTTATACTTTCAAAAAGGACCAAACTTGGCCTTCTTTGTATCTTTTGTCCTTCTTGTTGGATTTGGATTTTTACTGTTTACACAAAAAGAAAAAACAACTTAAAGAAAAGATTCTAACTTGGCACGAAGCATGGGAAACATCAGTTTCTCATCTAACTTCTCACCAGTAAGGGAAGTGCGGAGTAGGAAACTATCTCGGATTTTACCGTCAAAACTATTGGCGGTAAAACTAATGATATCGATTCCTAAGTGATAGAGAGATTCCGTAATTTGAAATAGAATTCCTGGAGTGTCTTTCATACGCAAATCCATAACAGTAAAATCAGAAGAGATGGGATTGTAAAGTTTGAGTGTTGCTTCAGAATCTCCAATTTTACGAACAAGGACTTCTTCTTTTGCATTTTCTCTTAAATACATCGCCACCGTTTTTCCCTCATAAAATAGAGAATAAAGGTCGGTTCTGATTTGAGAGAGAAGTTCTTCTGTCATTTCTCCCCCATCCCAACTGCGGATCACAAATAGATCTTGGACATGTCCATCACTTGCTGTTTCTGCCACCGCTTCTAAAATATCCCAACGATGGTTGTAGAGGACAGAGGTGACCCGGTAGAGGATCCCTAAATCATCTTGTGAAAGAGAAATTTTCAGTAGGGTTGTATCCTTTCTTGGAACACAAGACACGTGTAGGATGGGTTTTTTGATTTCTTGTATTGTCTGTGCCATAGAGCTCTCCCTTAAAATCGGCATTCTGCTTAGAACGTAAACAATCGGTGGCCGGAAATGCCCGGGCCGGTTCTAAAACATCCGTTCTCTAAAGAAATTGCAAAAAAGATGCCAAGTATCGCTTAGAAGGAAAATTTTGCACCGACCATCACCGATTGGACATTTGGTGCGACAATGGCTTCTACGGTGAGTTTGGTGATGAGGGCATTGATTTCAATTCCAGCGATCAGGAAGTTTGTGGTGTTGGGAGCTTGGGCCTTTCCACTCAAGTCCATGGTAAGAGTTCCCGTTTTGGTTTGTCCGAGAGCAGATGCCGGGATGAGAGCAGCAATCTCCGGAGAAAGCGAAGCTGAAATGGCAGCAGAATCCAAAGCCAAAGTCAATGGACCAGAACGAGATAGATTAAGACTGGAACTTCCAAAGTTCATAGAAGCTCCGGCTCCTGCAAAGATCGTAAAGAAATAAAACATCCGAAATCCAGTACGAATGTCAACGGGTACGCTTGTTACCGTACTTGAGTAGTTGAAAGTAGTGGATCCACCCCAAGTTCCGATCGCTGGGCCAAGTGTTAGGGATTGTGTTTTTTTATCATTATAAGTGACATCGATTTCTTGTCTTTGGTAGTGAAGCCCAAGCCCCATAGAGATCCCAGAAAATTCAAATAGTCCAATTCCATCTGAATAGTTTTCTATGATATGGAATCGTAAAGTGAATCCACCAGTGGTAATGTCTCCACCAAGTTCCACGTTTTTATTTTGTGATTCAACCGCCTTTTGGACATCCCCTTGTGCAAAGTTGAATTTAAAACCATGTAAGTACAAATTGAACCGATGGAGGAAGGTTTTGAGTTCTGGCTCTGTATCGGATGGTCCTCCTCCCATAAGCCATCCCAAATTTACCGCCACTACAAAGTTTGGTGCAAGAGATGCCCCAACGTTGGGAAGTTTTTGAAAACTTAAATTTTGATAAGCCACATTGATGTCTTCTTTTTGTTGGCCGGCGACAGTCATTCCCGCCCCCACTTGGAATCGATTGACTAGCCCTGGTCCCATCAATGAGGAGTTGATATTGGAAATCACTGCCGCTTCAGACATTGTCGCAAGGACTTTGTCTGTGTATTGGAGTTGGAGGGCTGTGTCCAAACTATTGATCTGTGATTGGATGGATGCGGGCAAAATGGTACAAGCATCCCCTGTACAGGTTACTTTTGCCTGGACGGAACCGCTTGGAATCAGGCCAAAACAAATGGTGCAAAAAAAGATACCAATACGGAATTTCATGTCGTCCCTAGTATACCAAATATCGGAGATTGGTCTATGCTTTCTTAACAAATGGAGCCCATTCTATTTCCTAGTTTACAGACAAGAATTTGTAGAGAACATAGAAGCATGGCACCCATCCAAGAAAAGCGGAAACATGTCCGAGTACAACCACTAGAAAAAGAACCCGTTGAAATCCATTTGATGGGGACAGCCCTCCTGGATGTCCTAAAAGCAAGTGACATAAGTTTGGGAGGAGTTGGGGTCATTGCGCCCAACCATTTTGATGAATGGGATATGAATGAAACAGTTGAAATCCTTGTGGCTCTCCCAGGAGATTTGGAAGACTTTTTAGCCCGTGGTGTGATCAAACAAATTGGCAAAAAATCAAAAGAAACGGGGCTTTATGGGGTTCAGTTCACTGAAATAGGTCCCAAAGGAAAACAAGACCTGCAAGTTTACGTCAATCGTATGATTCGTCAAGGTCGCGAAGTAAAATAATCCCAGCCGCACTTTAGTTAGTGGCCATTTGTTCATAGAATACCTTTGTGAAATCAACATGACTATTTAAACTTATTTTTTGATAAATAGGTTAGAATAGTTCTAATATTTTTTATTTACAATTAATTTCAAATGTTAGTATATATTAATGTTTGGAGGTAACTGTATGGCAATGTTTCGACTATCAGGTGTTTCTAGATTAGATCAACTCAAAATATACGCACCGATATTTTTGCAAAACTTAGAAGATTCTCATAAACGAGAATTGATGATCACAGACCAAGCCTCTAAAGTACTTTCCACACTTAGAAAACTTTGTGTACCCGATTTAAACCAAAGTTATTTTGCCTTCCAATTAAATGCAGATTCTATAAAAGAAAATGAATTGAAAGTCTATGGAAAGGCAATGGTTTCATTCATCCAGAATTTATTAGACAACCATTTAGCAATGCCAATTTTTTATTTAACCAGAGTAGAGGAAGAGGAAACTGCAAATATAATTCCATCTATTTCCCAAACGATTGGTCCCATCCAAGTAGAATTGGCTGTTGTATCATATTCTGGTGATAGGTTCGAAGAAAAGTATGCATTGGCCTTTAATGCAATTGCCACCAGATCCTTTGTAAATCTTCAAAACTTTTTAGTAGATAATTATAAGTGGGAAGCTTCCGATTTTTTCCAAGTAACTAAAGAAGTCTTAAATTCAAAACCATATTCTATCATTCGTCAATTACTAGAGGAGTTTGAAACCCCCTTTGGCATTCAGTTGGAATTCAAAGAAGAGTTGATAGAATATTTGGAACAAGGGTTTCTTAATTCTGAAATTTATTTTTTTATCCCTCATGTTGGTTGGATTTATTTTGATACAACAGACCCAATTCAACAAGAAGCAGAATATTCTCCTTTTTTCGAACAAACGATTGTACCTTATCTTTTAGAATTAGAACCATCTTTGAAAGAATCTTCCGATTTAATGAAAACCAAAATTTCTGAAACAAAATTTGATGAACTAAGAAGTAAAACTTACTTACCTCAAATTGAATTTGCCGAAACTGTTGGATCGATTCTTTATCAAGAAACCACACCGGTAATGGAGTTTGTTAAAATTTACCATTTACTTTGTGTTAAAGCAGAAAAAATCTCTGAAGAAAAAGCAGAAAGAGAGGCCAAACAACATTTTGATATTTTATATACGATGATGAAAATGGGAGATAATTTCATCAGTCGATTTTTATTAATTGGTCAAACATTGTATTCTGGAAGGGATCGCGTGATTGAGGCACTAAAAAGTGCAGATGATGTGATGCACTGTGAGTATTATTTTAATTCGACATTTTATTGGGTTTTTCTTTCAAAAGATTTAGATTCCGCATTGATTGTATTAGATAAAATTATCGAACAATATTATGAAGGAGATCATACACTTTATATATTTGAGGTGCTAATGGAAAAACATCCAGAAGTGAAAAAAAGTTTTTTAAACAATCGAAAGTTTAAAACTTTGTATAAAGTTGCAAAAAATACAGTTTATTGGAAACAAGTTTCCATTTTTCATCGATTGTTTCGATTTTTTATCGGTGATGAATTTCCGGCCGATTGGGAAAAAAGTATCTTATCAAAGGTCAAATACACCCAAATGAAAGCTAAGTATCTACCTCGGGTCAATAAAACGAAACCTGCCTGAATTCCTTTGGTCCGCTAATATTGACTTGCCAAAAAAAACTTTTGTTATCATTTGAGAGATAACCGTTAGGGGTGCTGTTTCCTGTCACAATGATCATTGGGGCAGGGGTTGGCTGAGAAATACCCTTTTTGAACCTGATCCTGGTAATGCTTGCGAAGGGAAACGTGAAAAAATGAAGAAATTCAGATTAAGGTTTATTCCTTAGTTTTTTAGGATAGAGTTTTTCTCTCTGTTTTTGCTTTCTCAAGTTTTGTCCATTGGGTTAGGTCCGGTTAAGGAAAACTCATTATGGAAACAAACTCCACCCATCCCATCACCATTCCAGAAACCACCATAACACTTTCTAACAATACTAAGTTTCAATCTTACCGAACGGAAGGTATGTTTTGTATTCATGAAAATGAATACGATTATAAAAAAGGAATTCCTAAACTCCGAGAACCTTGGATCCAAACAAGAGAATCGAGAGGAGATAGGAATTTTTCCCAACTCTATTATGCCAAAAGAGATATCATCACAGAAGAAATGATGTATGTGGCCAAAAGGGAAGGGATGACTCCAGGGTTTGTTTTGAATGAGGTAAAAATTGGCCGGGCCATCATTCCATCAAACAAACGTCATACGGAACTAGAGCCAATGATCATTGGTAAAAAGTTTTTGGTCAAAATCAATGCCAATATCGGAAATTCAGCGATTCTTTCTTCTATTGATGATGAAGTAGAAAAACTTCGTTGGTCCTTACATTGGGGAGCAGACACAGTGATGGATTTATCTACCGGAAAAAATATCCATGAAACAAGAGAATGGATCATTCGAAACTCTCCAGTCCCGATTGGAACTGTTCCTCTCTACCAAACTTTGGAAAAGGTAAAAGGAAAGGTAGAAGATCTAAATATTAATGTATTTTTAGAAACTTTGGAAGAACAGGCGGAACAAGGTGTGGATTATTTTACCATCCATGCGGGAGTTCTTCGGGATTATATCCATCTAACAGACAAAAGAATCACAGGGATTGTGTCTCGAGGAGGGTCCATCCTTGCGAAGTGGTGTCGCCACCATAAAAAAGAAAATTTTCTTTATGAACATTTTGATGCAATTTCTAAAGTCATGCAAAAGTACGGAGTTTCCTATTCTTTGGGGGATGGACTCAGGCCCGGTTGTATCAATGATGCCAATGACGAAGCTCAGTTTGCCGAATTAAAAACATTGGGAGAACTCACAAAACGTGCTTGGGCCGATGATGTCCAAGTGATGGTAGAAGGACCGGGTCATGTTCCCATGCATCTCATCCAAGAGAATGTCCGTCTCCAAGAAGAGATTTGTATGGAAGCACCTTTTTATACACTGGGGCCACTTGTGACAGACATTGCTCCGGGTTATGACCATATCACTTCGGCCATTGGGGCTGCGATGATTGCATGGTATGGAACGGCTATGCTTTGTTATGTGACACCCAAGGAACATTTGGGGCTTCCAAACAAACAAGATGTTAAGGACGGGGTGATTGCCTATAAAATTGCAGCCCATGCGGCCGATCTTGCCAAAGGACATCCCGGTGCTAAAGAAAGAGATGATCTCCTAAGCAAAGCTCGATTTGAATTTCGATGGGAAGACCAATTTGCACTATCTCTTGATCCAGAACTCGCACGTTCCTACCATGATGAATCCCTTCCACAAGATGGAATGAAAAAGGCACATTTCTGTTCTATGTGTGGCCCTCATTTTTGTTCGATGCGGCTAACTACCGACTTACGAAAAGAAACGGAAGAAGAAGTGGGTGCAGTAGAATCGAAAGAATAGGTTGAAGCTTTTTTGGATTTGGATGAGCTAAGCTAACCGATGTAAATTGGCCCGGAGTCCTGAATGGGACTATCGGGTTTTGGTAAGATCCCTTCTAGGGAATAAAAGAAGCAGTGGTTATCCACCGTTTCTGATTTTTACGTTATAAATGAATATCTCTAATTCTAAGTTTATTTTTTGATAGAACTACAAACTTCCAACTAAATCGCTGCATCTTTCTTTTAAAAGAAAGTCCAGAGATTGGAAAATAGCAAATAAATCATTTGAATGGTAACGAAGAAGAATGATTCCATTGGAGTATTCTTTAAGTAGCTAAATAAAAAACCCGGGCGTTAAGCGCCGGGTTCTAAAAAAGACTTTTGCCAATTCTATTTTGAAAATTGGTAATTTTGGTTTCGTTGGAAACTAAAGTCCTAAACTGCGACCAATGATTTCTTTCATAATCTCTGTGGTTCCTGCATAGATAGTTTGGATCCTTGCATCGAGGTAGGCTCTTGCAATTGGATATTCCATCATATAACCGTATCCACCAAAGAATTGTAAACACTCATCGGTATGGCGTTTTTGCATCTCTGTTGTATACCATTTACACATAGAGGCTTCGGCAGTTGTGTTTTCGCCTTTCATATGTTCCATGACCACTTTGTCACAGAACACTTGTGCCATTTCCAGTTCCGTTGCCATTTCCGCCATTTTGAATTTTGTATTTTGGAACGAACCAATCTTTTGACCGAAAGCTTTTCTTTCTTTGATGTATTGGAGGGTTAAGGATTGGACAAGTCTTGTTGCTTCCACAGCGGCCACAGAAAGAACCAATCGTTCCTGTGCTAGTTTTTGCATCAGGTAACGGAAACCTTGTCCTTGTTTTCCGATGAGGTTTGATTTGGGAACAATCACATCGTTGAAATACAATTCAGAAGTATCTTGGGCTTTGAGTCCGATTTTATCTAAGTTACGTCCTCTTTCAAATCCTTTCATTCCTTCTTCAATCATCACAAGGGATATGGTTCCATTATCATGTTTCACTGCAGTGATGATAAGATCTGCCAATTGTCCGTTGGAGATAAATGTTTTTTGTCCGTTCACCACAAAGTGGTCACCTTTGTCGACGGCACTTGTGCGAAGGGATTTTAAGTCAGATCCAGCACCAGGTTCAGTCATCGCAACCGCTAAGATAGATTCACCAGTAGCGCATTTCGGAAGCCAACGTTTCTTTTGTTCATCACTAGCAAAAGCAGAGATATAAGGAGCGATGACATCGTTATGAAGGGAGATAAAAAATCCACTATTTCCCACACGAGAAGATTCTTCGATGATGATGATGTTATAAAGAAAGTCGGCTCCAGAACCACCGTATTCTGCGGGTACATCGGGACAGAGTAGGCCGTTTTCACCCGCCTTTCTCCAAACTTCTTTGGGTACGATATGGTTTTTTTCCCATTCTTCGTGGTGTGGTTTTACTTCTGTTTCAAAAAATTTCCGAGCCATCTCGCGGAATTGATGGTGTTCTTCAGTAAAGGGGAGGATACGCTCCATATGATTTGTGACTCCTTGATATGGAAATGTTACAAAAATGGCGAATTGAGGTCAATTATAAACAGTGTTCAGCTTCATGTAGACACCGGGATTTTTCTTGATGTATTGGATGGCATCTTCTTCGGAAAGGACATAGAGTTCTGTTCCCGGCCAGGCCACAAAGCTGAAATTGGAAGGAAGGTTTTTGGTGAGAGAATAGATTTCCCCAACAAAGTCCCCGGCACCCAGCTCCCGGATGGTTTTGTGGTTTTGCATGACCACAACCGTTCCCGACCTAACGATAAAGGCATTGTGAAAGGTTTGTCCTTCTTCTATGAGGGCCGCTTCTTTTTTCACAGTTTCCAGTTTGAGAATGAGTTCGAGTTGAGTGACTTGGTAGCTGGTAAGTCCACGGAATGTTTGGGACTCGGTGAGGGTTTTCCAAGTATTGGTCTCTCGGATACTATTCAGTTTAGTTAAGTTTTCGTGGAGTTTGGATCCGCGGATGAACTGGAAAAATCTGGTTTTTTCAATGGTAAGGGCGAGGACATCTGTTTCTGCATAAACATCCGCTTGGCGGGCCGTATCTAAAATTAAAGATGCTTCCCCAAAGTATTCATAAGTTCCGTATCGTTTGACTGCGGTTGGATCTCCCGACAATCCTTCAAATCGAACATTCCCCGAAGCAATGATAAAGAACCTGTCCCCGTGAGTTCCTTTTTTGATGATCTGTTCCCCTCGGCGAAACTTTTCTTCCTTTACGATTTGTAAAAATTCTTTGGCCTTCTCAATCGGGAATCCTGAAAAAATATCAATCTGCGAAAGAATTTCTAAAAGTTGAAAAGCCTCTTGGTGTTTAGGGGGAGTGATTTCCGGATACAAAGTATTTTCAATTCCAAACTTAGCAAGTGTAAGGTGGTTTCCTTCTGGCATATCTTTGGCAGCAATATGATAGACTGTGATTCGTTTTTGTACTTCTTCTGGTAAAGATGCCAGGTAACTAATCTTTGTATGAAGAGGAGGAACACCAGCTTCGTGGTAAATGATTTTACGATCCCAAGGAAAATCTTTTAGAAACTGGTATCTTGTTTCTGGAAATACCCCTTTTTTGTACATTTCATCCAAGGCATCTGGGTCATTTAGGTGGTCCGAAGTATAATAAAAGGACTGGTCTTGGAAAAAGAATTCAAATCCCACGGATGGAATGGAATGGAGTGCGTAGTGAAAATAAAATTCCCCACCGTTAATGATGGTAGGCCTTCCAATGACAACAGGTATAAAATCAAATAGGTCTGTGATTTCACGGCGCGGAATCTTTGTGAGACTACAATATTTTTTGAGAAAGGATTCCATCACAGTGGCAGTTGCATAGATCGTGATTTTAGATTCTTCTAAAATCTTTTGGAAAGTTCCCGCATCATGGTCGGCATGACAATGGGTGAGGATGATGGAGTTGATAAACTTCGGATTGACATTGGATTCTCGTAACCACTCGGTTGAGTTCACCGGTGGGTCCACCATAATCCCTTGGCCATTCAACCAAATGATAAATCCAGAAGTATTGTCTGTAGGATCAAACCCGTGCGATGGTCCTAGACAAGTGATTCCAATGAGTGGTGGTTGGAAAGGTTCTTCGAGTCTTTTTCCAATATCGTACTTCACATGGAAGTCAACTTCACCTGGAGTTTTGATATGTTTCTCTCCGTCCACAATGAGAAACTCATTGGAGGGAAGTTGTTCAATGGTGATCTTTCCAAACTTGGCTTTGTGGTTTTCATCAAAGAGAACAAACTCAACCACTTCTTCCATTGTTTTGTAACTCCGGAAATGGGCCATTTCTGCTTTGATATCGGGAAAACCAAAACTTTCGGTTCCATCGATAAACTCGGATGCGAGGTTTAGTTCTTGTGGACCCATAAGAGATTCCCCAAGAACAATGGTTAGCTGTTCTTTTTGTTCAGGAGAACAAACGATAAAAGTCTTTTTGCCACCCCGAAAGAAGAAATTGAAGTAAATGGGGAATTCTAACTCCGCTATGGAGATGCCTTTTTCGACATGAAAGAATTTATTAGGAAGAACAAACACCAAAGGGGTTTTCTTTTCGAGCCCCATGGTGTCTTTAATTGTTTCCGGAGGGGATCCAATTTGGATATACCCTTCGGATGTATCGACTAAATATCCCCCTCTAGGGAGAGCGGTAAAACCATTCGGTTCAGAACTGACCATTAGGGGATAATTTATTTCCTACTTGTGATTTTCTATAAATTTTTTAATTTGTGGTTTTGGTAAAGCACCAATTGCTTTATCCACTAAAACTCCGTCTTTATAGAGAAGAAGGGTAGGGATGGACTGGATTCCCAATTCCTGAGCCGTCTTCTGATTGAAATCAACATTTAGCTTTGTAATTTTGATATCAGCCATTTCTTGTGATAATTCATCAAGAACAGGAGCCACCATGCGACAAGGTCCACACCATTCCGCCCAACAATCCACGAGTACTACGCCCTTAGCAGTTTCTGCTTTGAAATTGGCGTCTGTGACTTCCGTTAGTGCCATATTTCGATATCTCCTTTTGAAAAGTATTGCCCTTTCTATAAACTAGACTGGGGATTCTGGGGAAAAACGTCGATTATTGTTTCTTTTTTTTCTTTTTATCGTCTGATTCGAGGTCGGTAATTTTTTGTTGGAAAGACTCAATGAGTGTTTTTGTTTTTTCCAAATCCTCATTTTCGCCAGTAATTTGGAAAATTTTGCGGTTCATCTCTAACATTTCAACAGAATGTTTCAAATCTGTGGAATCTTGTGTAGACATTTCAAATTTTGTCCTATAATCCTGGGCTGCTTGGTTAGCAAGTTCAATGACAAGATTGAAATGTTCTTTGCGAATATAGTAATACGGATTTTCTAAATCTTGTTCTCTTTCATAAGCAATGAAGTCAAAAAGATTTTTTGTACAAGCTGCCACTCTGAAATTGATATCTGGCCAAGACCATTTCCATTTGGAGTTAGTTCCAAAAGCTGTGATTGTCTTTTTCATAGCTTGGATTAGGCCTTTGATAAGGTTCAGTCTTTGAGTAGGAGTAAACCTTTCAATCTTTGCCAATTGTTCTTTGTTTTCGGATAGAGAACCGTCTACGTTGTTTCCCACAGTTTTTTCAATATAGGAAATACAGTTATAAATTTCCTTTCTTGCTGTTTCCAAATAGTTGTTGTTATTGATTTCTAATATCGCCGTAGAAAGTTCATTGATCACAATACAGGTGTTAATTGTTTTGATGGAGTTGATGGCGAGGGAGAGATTAAAATAAGGCTCCATATCCTTACTTTTTTTGGCCTGTGCCTTGAAGATATTGGCTTCTTTTTTCAGTTCTTCTAGGTAGTTTTTGAAATCTACCAGTTTGTCGTTGAAATCAGCCTTTTTTTCCTTTGTGATCGCCATGGTCTGGTATCATTTTCGGCAGATCCGAGTGGATTTGTCCATAAAAAACGTCGACCCGGCGGGTAACTTACCGAAACTGGAATAGAATGGAAAATTCACCACGGAAACAAAGGGATCTACTCGATCTCCTCGACACCTACAAATACATGAACCAGGCAATTTTCTGGGATTTTTTGGATTTGGATGGTCGTTGGGATTTTGCAAACGGTTGGTTGCATTTGAACCATCCGGAAGACGAGTGGAGGGTGAGGGCTTCGGAACAATTTCCCCCCATCCGCCCGGAAGGCACTGACCACTAAAAATCCAAATGGATTTTAAATGGCCAGTTGTCGGAACTCCAAGACCAAACCTGGTCTTGGAAACAATCACTTAATAAGTAATTCTTAAATCAGAGATATCGATGAACTTTCTAAAAAGAAGGCTATTGGTTGGTTTTTTTGTATCAAAAACCAAAACTGCCACTTTGTTGAAAGAAAGGAAGTTGGGACGGTATTGTGTGTAATGGTGGCTTGTAATGGTTGTACGATATTTGTTATTGTAGATCGTATAGGTATGTTTGGGAAGAGTTTCATGCACTTGGCGTTTTTTCTCATCCTCTGTTTGTGCCACATAGTTATACATCACTTGTTTTTCTTTGGAAGGACCTGTTTCACCAAATAATGTGAATGGAAGTGCTTTTGCATTGTTTTTACAAAGATAATCCACTACTTCTGTAAACGTTGGCTCTGGCATCTCTGCTTCGAACCCTGCGTAGTGACGTTTTTCTACTTCTGCTTTTTTCTTTGCATAAGTTTCTTCTCCCCAAATTTCTTTGGCAGTCACAGGAGTCGGCATTACATTGGAAAAGTATAAAGTTCTTTCATCCTTTTCTGGATCGGCTTTTCTCCAAGTAGGATAAGGAATTAGTTTTCTTTCATCTGGATTGGAACGGTCTCCCTCAAATCCAGCAAGAACATAGATCGCATATTCATTGTTTTCTGGAACTCTGGATTCTAATTCCACTTGGACATCCAAAAATTCACCTTTTCCTGTATCCGCATGTCGCCTAACAAAGTTTACACCTTTTAGGCGAATCCTTGCATCATACATAGAGAGTGGATACAAGTCACGGTTGTCTTTGGAAGAGGCAACTGCGTTCCCCGTCCCTTGGGTATTCCCCGATTCTTGGGCAAAGAGTGCGCAAGTGAGCAGGGTGAATGAAATGGCAAATATTGTTTTGTTCATGTTCCGACTACCAATTTGGTTTATACAGATAGTATCGAAGAAAAGCCCTGGAAAAATTAGGGAAATTAGGCTTTTTTCGGGCGATTGTTCTCATCCACGAAAACTACTTTGGGTTTGTAATCTGCGGGAAGGTCTTTTTCATCTACCTGGCCGTAGGTAATGATGATGACTTTGTCCCCTTTCATTCCAAGCCTTGCCGCTGCTCCGTTCAAACAAATGGTTCCCGAACCTCGTTCCCCCACGATTAGATAGGTTTCGAACCGGGCCCCGTTATTTACGTTCACGACGCTGACTTGTTCATAGGGCTTCATTCCTGCCAAGTCCATTAGGTCTTGGTCAACCGTGAGGCTACCTTCGTAGTGGAGTTCCGCCTCAGTGACGACGGCTCTATGGACTTTGCCTTTGCAAACAGTGATGATCATTCTGACCTCTCAAATAAAACTCTAAACATTTTGCCCGATAGATTCAAAAGGCTTTTTTGGACAAGAACATGGATTTTCGTATTGATCCGATCCACAGAAAATGGGATCGCATCGAAGAGCGGGGTGACTACGTAGTTTTCATAAAGATTGGGATAATGGCGATTTTCATCTACCACTCGGCCACGGAATGCTTCCACCACCTTCATCATCACTCGTTTGTCTTCGCGAGAAAGAACAAGTCCTTCCAACGGCTTTAAAAAACGCAAAGTAAACCCTTGGATTCCATTTCCTTCAATTTTGGGAATGGCATCGATATGGCCATTTTCTTTCAAAAATAAAAGTGCTTCGTTCAGTTTGACGGGGTAAGGGGAGTCTTCTAAGTGGATATAGTCTCCTCTTGTGATCATCTCCGCATGTTTTTGGAAATGAACACCATCCGCATAGTAGAGCAGTTTCGCCAAATCCAGGCGAGCTCTCCCATTGGGTGATTTTTCGAGGATCCAAAGGATCGCATGACAAAGTTTCTCCATCGAAAAGGACTTCCTTCCTACCTGTTTCCTTCGATCGTTTCGTACCAAAGATACGTGAAATTCCAGGAAAATTCCAGGAAAAATCGAAGGGAATCCATGCTCTTTTTAGAACACAGTCCATGTTTGACAGGGGGCATTGGTGCGAAAGCGGAAAATCTTTTGGTTTCACCCGCACATCTTTCCTCTCTCGGTGTGGAGCTTGTCACTTTGTCTCGAGGGGGAGATTTTACGGCCCATGAACCGGGCCAAATTGTGGGGTATTTACATATCGATTTGAAAAAAAGGAACTTAAGTTTGGGTGATTTTTTACATATCTTAAACCATAGTTTGGTGGCATCGATTGAAAAAACTTGGGATTTGATTGTGGAAGAAAATCCGAAAGCACCTGGCCTTTATACTGTAGAGGAGCCCAAACGGAAATTGGTTTCGGAAGGGATCTATGCGAAGTCCTATTTCACAAGCTTTGGGTTTGCCTTAAATGGTGTGAACAATCTCTCTACCTTTTCTCTCATCAATCCTTGTGGGGCCAAGTCAGAAGATATGACCTCCCTCCTTCGGTTGGGAAAAGATAAGGATTTCCCGAAGAAACGAAAGGAGTTTGTCCTAAATTTTACGCAAATCTTCATAGACCAACTCCCTTAATTTCCTTTGTATTTTCCTCTGTAAATCTTGGGATTTGGCCGAAAGGTATAAGGGGGATCTATGAAATATTCACGTTTTTTTCTATCCTTTATTCTTTTCTTTTTCCTCTGTGAAACCTTGGCACTCAGTGCTGTGGTTTGGACTTTTTATGAATCTTTGCAAAATGCTCTCACCCAAGAACAATTTGTTTCTGACCATAGAGCTCGTGATTTAACCATGGCGTTGGCAAAAAGTTCGGAACAAAGGCTACAGAACGAAGGTTATGTGGAACTGGAAAAAATGTTCCATCGTTATGTGGAACAATCTAAAAATGATCCCGAAGAGTTTTACATCAAAAAGATCAGTTTGTATTCTGTGGATGCCACTCTTCTTGTTTCTACGGATACCATTTACACTCCAGAGGAATTAAAAAATAGAAAACCCGATGAGGCACTCCTTCATTCCACTTTTTTCAAAAAAGGGATTCGGATGAAAAAATGGCAATGGTCAGAACCAGAAAACGGAGAGAACCCAATCCTAAATTCCAAACGAGATCCGAAAGTTAGGTCTGGGTTTGAATGGGTACTTTCTTATTTGCCACTTGCCAAATCAAACACAGTCAGACTCACTTCTCCACTTTATAAACCAGGAACACTTGATGTTTCGGGGCTTGTGATTTTAGTATATGAAAGAGGAAACTTAGGCTTACTCTTTGAAAACCAATGGAAACTTGTGGAATGGATGGTTTTCAATTATGTTGTTTTTGCTTTTGTTGTCAGTTTGATTTTAACAGGTGCTTTTGTGATCTATACAATGTTAGTGGCAAGAGACTCTTCTGTGACCCCAAAAGAATCTACGAATCTCCCTCTTTTTGAGAAAAAAACAATCGAAAGAAAAGTTTCGGAAATAGAACCGATTGTGGATTTAACAGAAAACCCAGGGCAGGTGACTACTTCTGGAGAAGAGAGTGGTGTAGAGATTTTGTCTGAAGGACCACTTGTTTCAAATGTTTCTCCAGATTCCCACCAAACACCGATTCGCGATGCGATCTTTTTAGGATAGATTATGGAACCAAAAGACAAAGTATTTTCCATTCAGTTGAAAGGTGGTTTGGACGGAACCAGTGCGGAAGATTTTTATCGATATTTCGAATCACAACTGAACAAGGGATATCGTAAGTTTTTATTTCAGTTTGGGGCATTGGATTTTATCACTTCCAATGGAATCAGTGTATTGGTTAAAATTCATAAACAAACTAGAAAACTGGGAGCCGTGTATTCTATTTACGGAGTGAAACAGGAAATCGAAGATGTCCTAGGCCTCGTGGGACTTTTTGATAAATTACCGATCTTTCGTGACCATACCCAAGCCGAAGCATTTTTATTACAGGCAGAACTAAGACAACCAGTATCAAGGGAACCAAAACCATCTGATTCAGAACTAGGCCCGAGTCCCACATCTTTCAAAGAAGAAAACAGAATCAGGTTTTATTTTACTGGAAAATCTAAGGGCGGTGATCCTTCGATTGGTTCTAAAGAACCGGTTTCTCAATTGGAATCCATACCCGAGGTAGAGGAAAATCCGAACACTTTGCAAAAGAGTTCTTCTCCTATGGAATCATTATTGGAAGAGAAACTGAATAGCCTTCGGTTGGAAATCAAAGACACTCTCAACCACGAGTTAGAAAGGCGATTTGCGGTTTATAAAACAAATCCCGAAATCCAAGAAAAACCAATCACAATCCCAAGTTATATCCAATCCAAAACAAAACAAATGGAGGCGGTGGAGCGGATCATCCAATGTGAAGTTTGTGGGACAAGATTACGAATCCATAAGTTTGGAAAACATGAATGTCCCGGATGTTCCACGCAGTTCCAAATGAGTCCGAGTGGTTCTATCCGTTTTCTTGAAAAATTGAATCCCATCTAAAACCTGGTCTTATGACAAAACAAGCCAAGGGAAATGAGTCAAGTGCCAAGCGGTCACTTGCTCTTTCGTTTTACACTTTTTTATCCCGGATTTTGGGTCTTGTTCGTGACCATTTTATGGCTGTTAGTTTTGGAACCGGTATGGTTGCTTCCGCTTTTAGTGTGGCCTACCGCCTCCCGAATATGTTTCGGAACTTACTGGCAGAAGGAACTCTTAGCCAATCCTTTATGCCTATTTTTTCTGAATACGAAAAGATAGGTGTAATGGATGCCCGTGTGATGGCGGGAACCGTTCTTAGTTTCCTTTTCCTTTGTTTGTCTTTATTTGTGGCTTTGTTTTGGTTTTTTGCTGCAGGTTTTTTACCCGCACTTGTGGGTGGGTCACCTGAATATGGAACACTTGTCGTTGAACTTTCGTTAGTTTTGTTTTTTCTCATTATGACTGCTAGTTTGTCTTCGATTTTTATGTCGATTTCTAACTCGCATCATAATTATTTTGTTCCTTCCTTATCTCCCATCATCCTTAACTTTAGTTATTTGATAGTTTTTATTTTTATATTTCCTTTTTATCATGAGATTCGGGATAAAGTTTTTGTTCTTGCTTATGGAATTGTGACAGGCGGGGTTTTACAACTTCTCGTCCAGGCTTGGTATGTGTACAAAAATGGATATGGTCCAATCTTTCGTTTGAATTTGAAACATCCTGCCATTCGTAAAATCTTTAAATTGATGTTACCAGCAGCCCTTGGGGGAAGCTTTTATCAAATTGGACTTCTTGTAGATATTTTCCTAGCAAACTACATCCAAAACCAAAACCCAGGACTTGGGGCTGTGGTGAGTTTGGATTATTCCCAAAGACTTGTCCAACTTCCGACTGGAATCATTGGAGTGGCCCTTGCGACGACCATCCTGCCTTCCCTTTTGAAAGACCTTCGAGAAGGAAGAGAAGAAAATGTTCCCAAAGAAATATCTGATGTATTATCGTTTGCATTTTTTTTAACACTACCAGCAAGCATTGGTTTGGCGGTTCTTGGGGAAACAGTTTTGGATTCGATTTATTTCGGGGGACGTTGGGACCATTTAGCAACGATCACTGCTTTTTATCCTTTGGTATTTTATTCTTTTGCGATTCCGTTTTATAGTATCAATAAAGTTTTGGTTTCTTCCTATTACGCTTTTGCTGACACAAAAACTCCATTAAGAATCCAATTGGTTTCTTTTTTCCTAAGCATTTTGGTGAGCATTGGGCTCATGTTCTTTTTGAAACATTCTGCCATTGCTTTGGCCTCGGCTCTGAGTGCTTCTGTGACCTCTTCCTTATTATTGTATTATTTGAAATCCCACCAAGTGAAAATTCCATTTCTAACTGTATGGTTTCGCATTTTGAAAATGGTGCCTGCACTCTTTGGGCTTTTCCTTTGGTTAGTGTTCTCTGAATGGGTAACAAAACCCATCTTGGTTTCGTATCTATCCGAAACGTTAGGACTTGGTTTTGCCAATGTGAGTCGGCTTTGTCTTGTGGTTTCGATTCTCCCAGCAGTGATCATTTATTTTACGGTGGCAGGGATTACAAAACTACCTGAAGCAGATATTATTTTGGGAAGGTTTTTTAGAAAGTTACGAAAAAAATCCTCTTAAAGAATTTGACACCAAACTTTTGATTGGTGAGGATGTTTCTTTTATACAGCGAAAGAATCGTAACAGATAAAAAAAACCGATGGTGGTTTGACTTTTTTCAAAACATCCATCGGATTTTTAGTTTTGTGTTTCTTGTAGGCAGTTATTTTGCCTACAACCTAACTTTAGAGTTTGGACACAACAGATTCGCAGCGTTTACAAAGTTTTCCTTCTGTTTCGGAAACATGGCGCCAGCACCTTGGGCATTCATGGTGGCGAGGTTTACGAATTTGGATGGAATCTTTTTCTCCCTTCCACTCAGAGAACACTTCACTAATTTCATTGCGATCAAATGACACTTCGGATACCACAAAGAATAGGCTAAGGTCGTCTTTGGAAAACTTTGTATCTTTTAAGGAATCTCCAGAGATCAAAACTTCTGCTTCCAGTGACTTCCCAAGTTTTCCCAATTTCCTTGCTTCTTCTAAGGCTTTTTGCACCACTTCTTTTGTTTCAAAGATTGGTGCCATTTGGGATTCTAAGTCGGAATCAAGTAAGGAAGATAAGTCTGAAAAATCAGAATAAAAAACAGAATCTTTTAAACCAAATTCTGTCCATACTTCTTCTGTTGTAAAAGAAAGGATTGGTGAAAGGAGTTTGGTTAAGGTTTCTAAAATGACTGCCAAAACAAATTCGGAAGATTTTCTTGTTTTCGAATCTTTGCCATCACAGTACATTCTGTCCCGAATGATTTCAAAGTAGTCTTGGGATAAATCCACCGTACAGAAAACTAGAACTCGATGATAAACTTGATGGAACTGGTAGTTCTCATACAATTTTTTAACATCTTCGTTCAGTTTGGCTAACTTATGCAGATAATATCTATCAATCGGTTCTAAGTCTTCTTTTTTTAGATTCCAATTAAGAGTTTCTGCCTTTGTATTTCCTAGAAGATAACGGAAGGTATTTCTGATTTTACGATAGGCTTCGGCTACGGTTTTGATCGAGTCTTTTCCGATTTTAACATCGTCTCGGAAATCTTGTGTGGAAACCCAAAGCCTAAGGATATCTGCTCCGAATTGGTTGATGATGTCTGTTGTGGGATTGATCACGTTTCCAAGTGATTTGGACATAGCGTGACCTTTTTCATCTAACACATAACCATGAGTGAGGACAGATCTATAGGGAGGTTTTTTGCGTATTGCCATGGATGGCCAAAGAGACGATTGGAACCATCCTCTATGTTGGTCAGAACCTTCTAAATACAAATCGGCAGGTTCATGGTCAAGAGAATCACCAAACACAGCAAAGCTGGAAACGCCTGAATCAAACCAAACATCCAAAATATCTTTGTCTTGTTTTAGGTCATCGGAGCCGCATTTTGTACATTTGGTTCCTTCCGGCAAAAGGTCTTTCGCTTCTCTTTCATACCAAACTTCGATCCCTTCTTTTTTGACAATTTGGATGAAGTGTTTTATTGTTTTGTCATCTAGGTGTGTGAATCCGCAAGATTTACAAGTAAAGGAAGGAATGGGAACTCCCCAGTTCCTTTGTCTCGATAAACACCAGTCAGGTCTTGATTCCACCATAGAACGGATGCGAGTGATTCCCCAATCGGGAATCCATTGTACTTTGTCAATGGCTTTGAGAGAATCTTCTCTGAGGCCTGCGTGGTCGATGGAAAAAAACCATTGTGGGGTCGCTCGAAAGATCAGTGGTTTTTTACTCCTCCAACTATGTGGATAGGAGTGAGTGAATTCAGAATAATGCACGAGGGAATTTTTTTCTTTTAGGAGTTCTACAATTTTAGGATTGGCATCCCAAATTTTAATTCCCTTCATCATTTCAAATTCGTCCGTATAACGGCCGTAATCATCGACTGGAGAAAGAGGAGGAAGCCCTGCTGCCGTTCCGACACGGTAGTCATCCGTTCCGTGACCTGGAGCTGTGTGCACACAACCTGTTCCTGCATCCAAGGTGACATGATTTCCAAAAAGAGGGATGGATTCACGATCGATAAACGGGTGTAAGAAGGTCATCTTTCCCAGTTCGGCGCTCGTTAAAGATTTGATCTTTGTGAGTGTGATTCCTGTTTTTTGTTCGACAGCTTCTTTTAATCCATCTGCCAAGATCAGCCTTCCGTGGGATTCGGATTGGAAAAGAGAGTAGTCAAGTTCTTCATTAAAACAAATCGCAAGGTTTGCCGGAAGTGTCCAAGGAGTTGTGGTCCAGATCAAGCAGTAAGTGTCGGTTTCACCTTTGACTGCAAACTTTACATAGATGGAAGGAGAAACATGGTTTTGGTATTCGATCTCCGCTTCCGCATGAGCCGTTGCCAAATCGATACACCAATACACTGGTTTTTTCCCTTTGTAGATATATCCTTTTTCGAAAAGAGATCCAAATACTTCCACAATCCTTGCTTCAAATTCAGGAGCCATGGTGAGATACTTTTTATCTTCTTCCCAGAAACATAAAAAACGACTTAAGTCTTCCCCTTGTTTTCCAACAAACTCAGCTGCATACTCACGGCATTTTTTTCTAAGTTCACTAGGGCTAGTGTTTCTTGCTTCTTTTCCAAGATTCTTTAACACCTGTACTTCGATAGGAAGTCCGTGGCAATCCCAACCAGGAATCATATCGGTTTGGAAACCGGAAAGAGTTTTGGATTTAACAATGATATCTTTTAGAATTTTATTGAGAGAGTGGCCCACATGGAAATTTCCATTGGCATAAGGAGGTCCATCGTGTAATACAAACGAAGGTTTGGATTTACGAATTTCCTTCATCTTTTGGAAGACTTTTTTCTCCTTCCAAATTTTAATTTGACCTGGTTCACGATTTGCCAGGTCGGCTTTCATGGGAAAGTTGGTCTGTGGTAGGAGAACCGTTTTAGAATAGGGATTTTCCGTTTCTGGTTTGGCCATAGTAAGACCAATGTTTGTGGTCTAGGCCAAAGAGAAAACGGAAAAAAATCGGTAACCCTAGAGTTTGACTCGGACATTGGGGAGTTCGTCCCGTAGTCTTACCACATCGGATTTTTCGAGTAGGGTTTTTTGTAAAACAAGTTGTTTTAGATGGTTTAGTTTTGTCAGGTTTTTGGGGAGAGTTTTGTACTCTCGCATTAGGCTTAGGTCAAGGATTTCCAAATGGGGGAGTGCGGCGATCACTTCCACATCAGCTTCTGTTAGTTGCACTTTGGTTTCGTCCAGAGCCAGAGTTTTTAATTTTTGCAAACGGCTAAGAACCGGCGGAATCTCCCGTAGTTCCGTTCTTCCGAGAAGGAGTACTTCTAAGTTTTCCAAATTTCCGATTTCTTCTGGTAAAGTGGGGAGGGGGTTTCCAAAAAGATTGAGGATCTTTAATTGTTTGAGGTTTCCTATTTCTTTTGGAACTGATTTGAGTGAGTCGTATTGGAGAGTTAGTTCTTCTACCTTTGTCAAATTCCCGATGGATGCAGGTAGGACTCCTACTTCTTTATTCGAGAGGTTTAGGACTCGGTCTTCTTTGTGGTTTTCAAACCATTCCTCCGCATTGACTACATCTTTATTCGTACAATGGGAAAAGGATGTTAGAAATAAAATAGTAAGTGTTGCGTATACAAAAGACTTCATAAAACCAAAATTATCATTTCAGATATTTATTATAGCCAAATTCTAATTCTCGAATGATAAACTGGATGTAATCCATTTGGTCTCGGTCTGATTTATAAATGCTTGCTTCTTTTCGATAGTATTCTGCAAGTTGGGTTCGAAATAAAATGGTGCGAAAGTCCGCTTTGGAAAGGATGAGTTCCTTCGGCCTATTTTTTAATTGGATGGCTTCGGGGATTTTCATCACTACAGAGATTTGTAAGATGGCATGTTCAATCTCTGCTACAATTTTATTGGAATCTTTTTTTTGATCAACGGCAGGAAGTTGGTTTTTGATATCTTCTACACAGTCTTCTATATGATTGCGTAAGCGTTTGAAATCATAAACTTTTTCGGCAATGCTATTAAATTTTTTAGGATAAATAAACCCTTCCGCAATTTTGGCGATACTCTGTGATCGATTCTCTTTGGGAGAGGTTGGAAAAGATTGTTTTTCTGGGATTTGTTTCTTTTTCCCGTCACTTCTGTAGAGATAACCTAACGTAAGTCCCACAAGGAAACTGAGGATAAAGCCACTCACAATGTATTCCAAAGAACCAATGATAAGTGAGATAACAGTGATTAAAGAGGCTAATGTTAAAAAACTAAAAACTCCAATGGGCACATGGAATTTTTCTTGGAGCGCTGAAAAAGAGATCCGAGGTTCACTGGAAATAATTTGGTTTGTGTCTTTTTCTTCTTCGAATTCATTTTCTGGGATTTCTTCTTTGTCGATATTTTCATCGGACCTGTTCTTTAAGATCATGCGGATTTGGTCGAGAATGGGAAGTTCGTTTCTATAATTCGAATCTGTTTTTGCCAGTGTTAAGGTATTTGTTTCTACTTTAGAAAGTTTTTTTTGGTCCAGGGCAAAAAGAACATGAAAGGTATCCTCTTTCATTTCCAAACAACCATAAGTTTCGGATAGTGAGGAAACTATCTTAGAAATGGCATCTGCAATTTCCTTTTCAGTTTTTAGGCCTAAAGGTTTTACTTCCGCTTTCAAATCTATTTTTGTAAGGGTGAGGGTATTTGTTGTATTGTCTTCGATTTTAGTTCCCAAATGTTTGATGAGAGTTATGACTGCTTCTTCGGCATCTTCTTTTTTTTGTTCTCTCAGTCGTTTCGAAAGTTTGTCCAAAATGATTAGGCTTTCTCGGATAGAAAAACTGACCCGTTTCCCTTCGTCGTTTGTGATTTTATCAAAAGGAAATTCTTCTAGAAGCGCAGTTATTTGAGGGACAAGGTTACTTCCTATTTTGAGGAGTTCTTCTGTCCTGTTTGGAATTCCAATTTCTAGTTGGGTGAGTTTTTCTAAAAAACCAATATATTTGTTTTCATTGGCAATTCGTTTGAGATAAGGAAAGGAAAAATTTTTAAGCCCATCCAGTTGGACGGCGAGATGGCGCACATATTCTGGGTTATGTGAACCATTGGGCAAAATCAAATGATATCCAGGAATGATCTCCACCAGTTTTGCTGTTTCTTTTCCTCTTGTGATCACGTCTTGTATAAAATCTTTCATAGGAATGTATCCAAAAGACTCCATTGTTTTACGGATCATAATTTCGAGTTCTGTTTCATAACTGAGTTTGGTAGGAAAAAAATAAGTATTTCCTTTTTGGTCCGTTCGAACGAGGGATGCACCTGGATTTTCTTCTTCTAAAATAAACTCTCGGTTAACTCTGTTTTTGAAAAGTAGATCGATCAAATCAATGCTGTATTTGAAGCAGGCACGACGAAAAGGAACAATGTCCGTCTTTTCTTTGTTTTGTGGTGCAATCATACTGATTCGCATGGTGAGTTTTTGGTCCACTTGCAAGAAAAATGGATAAAAATAAACCACTGGTTCTTTGTTATGCTCTGTAAGACCGGCAAGTTCCTTAAAGGCTTCCGCAATGGCAACTTGTGATTTTTGGGCTTCTGTGAGTTGCACTTGTTTCGAAAGTAATTCAGGGATGGAGTCAACAGTCAAAAGAAGGGAAGGAGTGATCTCAGCACTTCCATGCATTTCTAGTCTTCTATGGCGCACTCGGAGTTCTTCCAATATGGCCTGCGACGTTATGGAGTAACTGGCGATATTCTTAGGCAATTGGATAAAGAAAGAAGGATCTGTTGTTTCGCCTGTGAGTGGAGTTTCTGAATCTGAGGGATTTGAAAATGGTTCCAAAATATACCTTCTGCGAACAAGTATCAAAATCTATTTTCCCCAAAGCAAGAGAGAAAGTTCTCCTGACTATGATTATTAGTAAGTTTCCGTAGATTGTGTGAAGAAAGATGGATTCTTTGACTGAATTCATTTAATTATTAATAATCCGATTGATAATGAATCTGTTATTTTCGTATATATGCTTATGGATATTCGATTGGCTGAGGTTCTATCAGAACGCCAAAAAAAAGTAGATACATTTTTTATTTGGGCCATTTTAGCCCACACTCCTCTTGTATTTTTTCTTTCCTTAGGTTATGGTGCCACAACTATTGTCAGCCTTTCTGCAGTAGTTATTTCCTTAGTTTCCTTTCTATTTTATAAGATCGCTCGTGGTTCTTTTTTCTTACGAGCTTGGAATGGGGCAACACTTATGATGTTTAGTGCTCTTATGATCCAGGCTCAGTTTGGCCGGATCGAGATGCACTTCCACGTATTCAGTGCTCTTGCCATTCTCTTTGTTTATGAAGATTGGAGAGTTTTGTTTGTTGCCGCTGCCACCATCGCCGTACACCACTTAGTGGGAAACTATGTCCAAGAATTTGGTACCGTGATTTGGGGAACCAAGGTGATGGTTTATAGTTACGGAACAGGACTTGAAATCGTTCTGACCCATGCTTTGTTTGTTGTATTTGAAACAGGGATCTTAATTTATTTTTCCATTCGTTCCGTTTCGGAACTAAAGAAACAAATCGAAACACAGACCAATTTAGAAACTGTGATTGCCGGTGTTACCTCCGCTGTGAATGAGGTTTCTTCTGGGACAAAAACTTTTATTGAAAATTCCAACTACCTTTCCCAGAAGGTTAAGGAATTTCAAACTTCTTTTCAAACTCAATCCTCTTCTATCGAGGCCATTTCTGCGGCCACTGAAGAAACAGCAGCTTCCAGCCAATTGATTTTAGAAGGATCCAACCGCCAAATTGGTGAAGTCAAAACGGTCGAAGAGTTGAACCGAAATTTATTTAGTTTGAGTGAAGGATTTGTCACCTCCCTCGAAGTGATGCGTTCCAAAATCCAAGAGTCCGCTGATAGTGTGAAAAAAACAGAAACAGAATTCACTGGTCTTTACCAATCAATGGAAGTAGCTGTAGATGATTCAGAAAAAATGGAAGAAATTTTAGAATTAATTTCTGATATTGCTGAAAAAGTCAACTTACTATCGTTAAATGCGTCTATTGAAGCGGCACGTGCGGGTGATGCAGGTCGTGGATTTGCTGTGGTTGCATCTGAAATTTCAAAACTAGCAGATTCAACAGCAGAAGCTACAAAGAATATTTCTGCCATCTCAGGAAAAATCAAATCGGCCATCCAAGTTAGTTTCAAACAATCCAACCAAATCAACCAAACGGTTCAAAGTTTTGTGAAATCCATTCTTTCTTCGGAAGAAGGGATGCGAGAACTCACAGTCAAAATTACAGGAACTCTTTCTGCTTTTGAAAAACAAGAACAAGCCTTACTCACGTTAGATCATATTGCTCAAGAGATGCAAGTTTCCAGTAAGGAACAATCCACAAGTATGGATGATATTTCCAATTCCATCCTTGACCTAAATGTCAAAACACAAACAAATTTAGGAACTTGTGCCAATATGATTGGGCTGATTGATAAAGGCAATGTGATCTTCAATGGATTGAAAGAATCCGTAGATTCCTTAGCTGCCATCATTGACGATGACAAATCATAATCGATTTTTGGTTAGGTTCGGGCTTTTTGGTTTTGGACTTTTGTTTCTTTTGGTGATGAGTTTTGTCATCACTTCCTTTGGTGGGAAGTTTCGGTTTGTTGATTGTCCTTTCTGTTTAGAAAAATTTTCAAAAGAACCAAAAGACACGTGGGTTTGGATTTATCCGGGCCTTGTGGGCTGTGGGAAAAAATGTCCCTTGGCCTTGGAAGCCCTTCGTAGTTTCAAAGAAAGATTTCCAGAAATCCAATCTTCCTTTTATTTTTTAGTCACTGATCCAGGTGAATCAGAAGAGGCGATAAACTCCTATTTGGCCTATTACCAAAAAAGTATAGAAATCAAATCACTAAAACCAGATTCAGAGGTTGAGATTGGTTTTTATCGAAAGTTAGGTGCTTATATGCCAATCCATCCTTCCTTAAAACAAAGAGATGAACATGGGACTCAGTTTTTTTTAGTCCCGCCCAATCGCAAAATCATGTATTTAATTCCGAAATTGGGAGAAAAAGAATGGTTAGAAATTCAAAAAGAAATAAAGTCTAATGTCCATTAACAAATTTTAGTGGATCATGTGGTAAACTTCTTTCATTTCCTCTCTCAGGAGTTTCATTTTGTTTGGAACATCAGGATGGGAAATATCAGCAGGATTCAGTAAATAATTCTCAGGACCAAGTTCTCGGATCATCATTTTTGTTTGCCAAGTATTGTCTTGTGGCATATTGATATCAGAAAGAAAAGTATAGTTTCTTTTGATTTCTGGTTTGATAAAATCCAAAATTGAATTGAAGTGGTGGTCGTTGTAAATTTTTCTTCCGTCCGCCAAACGAGTGTATCCGCGAACTACGTAATCAATGTAAACCACATCACATTCAAAGGCTTCAAATAAAAAATTAATGGAGTCTAGTGGGATGATCTCACCACAAGTAGAAATATCAATGTCCACTCGGAAGGAACAAATTCCATCTGTATCGGCTGCATCTGGATAGGTATGTACAGTGATATGTGATTTGTCTAAGTGCATACTGACCTGTGCCGTAGGGATTGGATTGCCACCACCTTTGACATCACTCATAAGAACCATAGCAGAAGCACCTACAGGATCGTAGTCTTGTGCTGAGACCGAAAGGATATTGGCATCAATTCGTTTGACAATCTCTTTTGAGATTTCTGTAATTTTGCTAGCATTGTATTTGTCGTGGATATAACTTACGTATCTACCTTTTTGTTCGTCATCCAAAGTGATGCAAAAATCGTAGAGGTTAAAACTCAAAACTTTTGTCAGATTGTTGAAACCGGAAAGTTTGATTTTTTCTTTATCCATTGCTACCTGCTTGTATAAAGAACAGAAATTCGGTATTTAGGTAAGAGGCAACTGAAATAACGAGAAAGTTTTAGAAAAGTCATGGAAAACAAAATGGAATGGTGGAAACAAACTTCAATTTATCAAATTTACCCTTGGTCCTTTCAGGATTCCAATGGTGATGGAATCGGCGATTTACAAGGGATTCTTGGGCGTTTGGACCAAATTCGTGATTTGGGTGTGGAGACCATTTGGTTTTCCCCTTTCTACAGAAGCCCGGGCGAAGACTTTGGATACGATATTTCCGACTACACCGCCATTGACCCTCGATTTGGGACAATGGAAGACTGCGACAAACTCATTAAAGAAATCCACAAGCGGAAGATGCGAGTGGTTTTAGATATGGTGATGAACCATACTTCAGACAAACACCCTTGGTTTTTAGAATCCAAATCTTCGAAAGAAAATCCCAAAAGGGATTTTTATATTTGGAGGAAGGGGAATGGGAAAAAGCCAAACAATTGGATTTCTATGGTGGGAACATCTGGTTGGAACTACGACAAAACCACGGATGAGTATTTTTATAGTAACTTTTTATCTTTTCAGCCGGATCTCAATTACCGAAACCCAAATGTAAAAAAAGCTATGTTTGGGGTTTTGGACTTTTGGTTAAAAAAAGGAGTCGATGGGTTTCGATTGGATATCTTTAACTCCATTTATAAAGATGAAAGTTTTCGAGACAATCCTTCTAGTTTGCGATACTTCCCCACACCAGATAACCATGATGAGGCGTTTTTTCAGAAAAAAACTTACAATCTCAACTTACCCGAATCGTTTCAATTCGCAAAGGAAGTTCGAAAACATATATCCAAATACAAACAAAAACCATTTCTCATTGGAGAGGTGAGTGGGTCGGATCAAGTTTTAAAATCCTTTTTGGGAGAAAAAGCTGATGGGCTCAATTTGGTATTTCAATTTGAGTTAATTCATTTTGATTATCATGCCAAATTTTTTAAAGACCTCTTGGAGAAAAACGAAAAAGAGTTTCAGGCACCGTTCACTCCTACTTATGTTTTGGGTAATCACGACCAAAGACGATATATTGATAGGTTAGGTGGTGATATTCGTAAGGCAAAAGTTCTTTCAGCCTTTCAGTTTTTAGCAAGAGGGGTTCCCATTGTGTATTATGGAGAAGAAATTGGAAGAAAAGAAGGAAGGATTTCCAATTTCCTCGGAAAAGATCCCATTGCCAAAATGAATCGCTTTGTTCCTTTGTTTTTGTCTAATCTTCTAGGGATTTATATCAACAGAGACAATTGTCGTCTGCCTATGTTATGGGACACAGTTGAAAATGCGGGATTTTCAAAAGGTAATCCTTGGTTGCCTATTGGCAAAGTGAAAGATACCGATACCGTAAGCGACCAAAGAAAAAAAGAGGATTCTCTCTGGAACCATTACAAGTCGCTATTTCAGTTACGAAAGGGATCAGCTGTATTAAAAGAGGGGGCTGTCAGAACGAAAGATACGAACAAGAGTGATCTATTGTGTTTTGAGAGGGTTCTTGGTGCAAAGGGAATCACTGTGTATTTAAACTTTGGTGAGAAGGAAAGTTTGGAGCCTATCATCAAAGGATCCAAGGTATTGTACAAGTTTGGTGGTGCAGCGGTTGTCGGGGATGTATTTCAGTTGCCTCCTCATTCGGGCCTTGTTTTAGAAACCAAACTAAAGAAGTAGGTGGGCATTAAGATTTAGAATTTTTAAAATCTTTTGAATCTGCGGGTTGACGTTGATGAGTAAAAGTCTTACACCTTGTTTTCCGTAGATCATCTTTTTGTATAAAAGAAGTCCAAGAACAGAAGAAGAAACCTCCTCTACATTGGAAAAATCTAAGTAGAGAGAGGTGACTCCTTTTTCTAAGATACTTGCCATGTCTTCTTCTAAACTTGCGGCCGAGTATACATCCAGGCGATTGGACTCAATTCGATAACAATTTTCCTCTACCGTTTTTGTGACCATGTTTTCCCTCACAAAACAATGGACGGTAAAACTAAAAAATACCTGAGAGTTTGGAAAAGAAAAACGATTCGAAATATTTTTTATAGCTCTACTTTTTTCAAATTTCCCCTAAAGTTTGATTACGGATGGATATGTGAATTTCTTCTTTTGGAACGGAACTGAAAAGAGTGGGAAGACCTCCACTGATTCCATTTAATCGAAATTAGGTCCCAAATAAAATAAAAGATCACACCCGAATCCAGTTTTGATTGTCCCCAAGTGCGAAGGCCAAAGGTATACCCAACCTCTGCGATTTTTTCCGTACGGACTGAACCCAAGATTTCAAATAGAATTTTATAACCTCTGGGATGAAGTTTCTCTTTGGTTTCTAAATAAATTGACTTTCGAATTCCAAAAAATCCACTCATGGGATCAGAAATCGGAACAGGGAACAACCACTCAGAGATTTTGGTTGCAAACTGACTTGCTAACTTTCTTAGAATGGGAAAATTTCCATAACCACCATCGGCACTGCGTCGTGTCGCAACAACAATGTCGTTTTCGTTTAGCAACCGAATCACATCTGGAATTTTGGTATAGTCGTGTTGGAAGTCCGCATCCACAACCACCAAATTATCACCTTCAGCTTTTTCATACCCGTACGTTACGGCAGAACTCAGTCCTCTTTCGGTAGTGCGAACAAAGGGTTTGATTCGTTTGTCGTATTCTGCAAGGACTTTGGCGACTTCAAATGTTCCATCAGGGGAGTTATCATCCACAATGACAATTTCAAACTCTAAAGATTCTTTTTCTAAAATTTTGGAGATGGTTTCAGCACAGTTTTTAATATTACCGGCTTCGTTATAAGTTGGGAGTATAATACTTGTTTTATTTTGCATGACTGGTCATTTAACTTCTTTTGTTTTTAAAAAAGCCCCTTTGTTTGATTTTTGATACATAACTCACCACTTTCACAAGAGGTCGCGATTGCTTTGGAACATTCGCCAAACAATTGGAATTGTTTGGTGCAAAGAATTTCGCAGGCAAATTGGTACATCTTAGGATCTTGTAATTGTTTTTGGTCGTCCTTTAAACAATGACTTGCCCTTTCACAAAGTAATTTGCATTCCGATGATTGTTCTAATTTTGCCTTCTGTCCAAATTTAGGAGCGTTGTCTTTGGAAATATCCCAAAGAGAAACGATTGCTAAAAGGAAAAGAAGGAATCCGTATTTTTTCATAGATTTTCCTCCTTTTTCCAAACGCTCACTTCCGATTGGAAAGAACGTTTATCCATTTTTAATAAGGCTTTTATTGTTTGATTAGAATCTATGTTCAAATGTTGTTTCCATTGGAACCAAGAAGAATCCTTTTTCCATTCTTCGCCGAAACTTGTTTCTTGAAATGCTACCATAACAGTGCTTGAAGCACAGGTCTCACGGTAAGTGAGCGGCAATGCAAAATATACTTTTGAACTTTTCAGTTTGTTTTGTACGTCCATAGCAGTCCAAGGGTTTTCTGCGATAACACAGATCTCTTTTCCTTCCAACCCAACGAGTTGTTTCGTGATATCTGGATCTGCCATTGGCCGAATGAGAAAAAACATTGTGATTGGAACAAGTAGAAGTTGAGGAATTAAAATTCCATAAAAACGTAACTTTTGATTTTGGAAGGCAAAGATCGCACTAACAGAAATAATAATTCCTAAAATTGAGACTAAAAATAACAAAGGAAGTCTTAAGATGATGGCAACCGCAACAAACAGAAAGTAAATGAAAGGAATTGAAAATTGATTTAGTTTAGAAAGTATCAATGTATTCCAATTTGTCTTTTTAATTGCAGGTAATAAAAACAATAAAGTTACAAATGGAGTTACATAATAAGGATCTTTACGGTTGGGTAATAAATGAAAGATTGTAACAAGTAACAAAAATACAATCACTACCATGGACCAAACTTTGTTTTTTTCATTTGTTGGCTTTGAAATAGTCAGCCAAGTGATATGCAGAAGTGGAATGGTAAACGGGATTGTATAAAGAAGCCAACCTCCCCATATTCTAAGCCCAGATTGATTTGCTGCATAAAATTTTCCCATGTTCTCTGTAATAAAAAAGAATCTTAATAATTCTTTTCCTGAAGTTGTAAATAAATACAAATAGGAAATCCAAAGTAAGGGAATGATGAAGGAAAGTGAAAACAAAAGAAGAGTTTGTTTTTCATCGATGATTGGTTTGAAAGATATATGAAATTGGCCCTTTCTGATTCGAATCATTTTTACATAGAGGTAACTGATTAAAAATAAAACGATATAGATATGAAGGATCGGCCCTTTGAGCAGATATCCAAAGCCAATCAAAAAACTTCCTAAGACTAGATAAACTTGATTCTTTGTTTTTTTTGATTGGTAAAAAAGAAATATGTAGAGAAGGGTGAAAAACACCATCGCACCTTCCATCATCAGAAGACCAAAGAATTTTAATGAAAGGAAAGATAATGCAAGGGTCAACGTAGCAAGTTTTGTTTCTTTTTGCGATTTACTAAAGGAAAGATAAAGCTTATAAAACAAACCTAAAGTTCCGAGTCCTAATATAAAAGAAACAAATCGTTCTGCAAAATAACCGATTCCAAAGATTTTATCAAAGAACATTCCCATCCAGAAGAGAAGTGGTGGTTTGTAAGGATTTGGGAGTCCAGATAAAACAGGTAGGGTATAACTTCCCGCTTCCAAACTTTCTCGAATGGAACGAATGTGCATGATTTCGTCACCCTGTGGGAAGGTGGCATCGGGAATACCGAGGGTCATTGCAAATAAAGTAGAAAGAAATATGAAAAGTACGAAATACATTTTCACCCCTTTTATCCATAAACGAAGATACTGACCAGTCAGTCAACGTGTTTAAGTTTAAAAATGTGAATGGATTAATTCTAAGAAAGTTAGTATAGTTTTTTTGTTCGGAAAGGGAGGGGGATCAGTTGGAATTTAGACTGAGTTTGTTGCAACCTGAGGTCCTTTTTGTTAGGAAATGAGGATTTGGCAGTGGAAAAAGACCTTCAGAAGGGCAAAATTTTAGAATTTGGTTCGGAGCGTAAGGTCTCTTTTTCACCCCGTTCTTTTTTGAACGCCAAATTTCTTTGCCAAGTGGTGAGTGTGGTCAAACTTTTTTATAATTTTATATCGCACGAAAGATATAAACTACCGGTAGTTGAATTCAATTATTTTAGGAATTAGGTTTTGATTGAGTTCGTATTGTTTGGTAGGTAGTTGATAAGTGTTTACTTACCAATCAATAGGAAAATAATCTTTGAGAAATTTTCCAATCCAATGTTTTCCCGTGTTGACGCCGTCAAACAAGGGATCAACGACCCTGGCAGCACCATCAACTATATCGAGAGGTGGTTGGAAATCATGAAGATCCTGTTTTCTTTTTGCAAGTTCAATTGGATCTTCATCGGTGACCCAACCTGTATCCACAGCATTCATAAAGATTCCATCTTTTGCAAAATCTTCCGCAGATGTATGGGTCATCATATTGAGAGCAGCTTTTGCCATGTTTGTGTGTGGGTGGCGATCCTCTTTTTTAAACCTATGGAATTTTCCTTCCATCGCAGAAACATTGATAATATGTTTTTTTCCTGTATTGTCCCTTCGCATAATGCCAACAAGTCGATTGCAAAGTACAAACGGGGCCACTGCATTCACTAACTGGACTTCTAACATCTCAGATGTATTGATTTCTCCGAGTTTCAATCGCCAACTATTTGTTTTGCGAAGGTCAACTTGTTGTAGGTCTGCATCGAGCTGGCCTTCAGGAAATACAGCTTCTAATTCATTGGAATTGTCATGTGAATAAGGAATTTGCGATAAAGCTGCCGAGGAACGAATCCCTACACCTGGTGTTTTATGATTCCAACTCACAGCAAGTGCAGTGGCTGTATCTTTCATCTCAGAGTCTGATCTGTAAGAATCTAGCTCTTGTTTGCAATGTTGGTAAAAACTGAGTAATTTTTGTGCCTCAGGAGGTAATTCCGATAGAGACAATTTTTCCGTATCAAGCAGATGACCATAAAAGCCGGGAGGTCGTCTGACAGTTTGAGCTGCGTTGTTGATTAGAATATCCAATCGTTCTAAATGGTTTTCTAAAAACTTACAAAAAATTTCTACACTTGGAGTGTGTCGTAAGTCGAGTCCAAAGACTTGTAACCGGTCTTTCCATAAATGAAAATCAGTTTCTTTGGAAAAACGAATCGCCGAATCATTGGGAAATCTGGTTGTTGCTATGACCCTAGCACCTGAACGTAACAAGAGTAAGGTTGCCTGATACCCAATTTTTAATCTGGAGCCAGTAATAACTGCAACAGTTCCGCGGAGGTCAGCTGTTTGGAACCTTTTGGAATAGTTAAGCTCTGCGCAGTTAGGGCACATCGCATCGTAAAAAAAATGTAGTTTCGTAAATGGAGTTTTACAGATGTAACATGGTTTAGGATTTGTTAGTTCTTCGGCTTTGTCCCAGGACCATCCGGCAGTATTTGAGATTTGTAATGGTGCTTTGAAAACGGCAGTTTCTCTTGCTCGCCTGATCCCTGTTAACGCAGTTTTTTGTTTTTCTTGAATTTTAAGAGTTTGTTTTTTTTCAATGCGAACTGTTTTGTTTCTTTTGCGGACTTCGTTTCGGTCGGGACGAGATATTTTTCCGCAGAGGATCATCAGTTCTAAGCGTTTTTCCTCTGAAATTGTCACAAGTTCCTTCGGCGAATCCAAAAGATTTTTTAAATCCTGTAACAAGGAATCAATGTCCATACAACCAGAGTTTTGATTCGCGATGGCGAATCAAGTATCTAATCGTCTAGCTTGGAAGGGTAGGTATGATTACTTTTTAAGAATCGAAAGTAAGTTGAATTCTACTAGGATACTCCAAGGTCGTTTACTTTGTCCAATTCGAACAGGCTTTAAAATTCTTGCTATGTTCGATTTGTCGATATAGGTAAAACTTTCACCTCTCTGGACTGCGCGTTTGGCCTCTTCGGTAAGTGCTCCTGCAGGGGTACCTAAAAAATCGATCTCCGGATGTGAGGCATAGTTCCCGTTATAAGTGATAAGTGAAGTTGTACCAAATCCAAAAAGTTTTTTTGGTGATAGTTCTGATTGTAATTGTTCTAGGGAAAAGTCTGCGCCAAGAATACCAGCAAATTTGGAATGTAAAAATAAATTAGTCATAAGGCTTGTCATTTTTACAGTTTTACCTTCGATTGGATAATCATAAGGTTCCATCATAACATCTTCACCTAAATCTCGGGGGAGAGTATACCACTCGTTTTCACCTAGTATATCATAACCCTGTAATGGTTCAATGGATATCCTGCCTGTATGCCTATGGCAATAAGGAACAAATCTACCTTGAGAATCATGACCTTCTTTCCCAGAATACTCTGAATCCATAATATCAATTACATTTGGTTCACAACAGATTGCATAAGCCAGTTGTTGTTCATTCTGAATCAAATATTCTTGTAGAATGAGCAGTAAATGTTCTCTTTTCATTCCAATATTTGCATGGACTAAACTTTGAATCAAAAATTTCAAACCATATAGCGAGGTAGCCATAATATAAAATTTTGATTCCAGTTCTTTTGCGATGTTGTTTGTCCAAAGTTCAGCGTATTCAACAATGGATTGTTTTTCCATTTCCATGACATCTGCATTGGCAGATTGATTTTCAATATTAATGCGAGATAAAATATCTGAAATTTTTTTGGTAGCTTCTGAGGTTTGAAAAGAAAGTTTCGTCACTTCATTGGCTACAATTTCAAAGCCACGTCCGTGTTCTCCAGCTCGTGCGGCTTCAATCGAAGCATTTAGCGCTAGTAAGTTGGTCTGTTTTGCAACCTGTTGAATAGATGCTGCGACAGAACCGATTTCTTTAGATCTTTCTCCAAATGAATCGATCAGGTCTTTTAGTTTTCGCATCCCCAAATTAGAGTAACTTTCTTCCATGTATAGTCCTTGTTTTACCGACTCACTTACTCTTAAAGTATCGGATATTTTGTATCCGCTATTGATATCCTGCTTGCTGCAATCGAAATAGTTTTTCGTATTTTCCTTTATTGATCAGAAGTTCTTCATGACTTCCCCATTCTGTTTTTTTACCATTTTCTAGTACTAAGATTTGATCTGCCATTCGTACAGTGGAAAATCGATGAGAAATTAGAATGACTGTTTTTCCTTGTGTGTGTTCTCTGAAATGTTCAAAAACTTTCATTTCAGCTTCTGCATCAATGGCAGAGGTTGGCTCATCTAAAATTAAGATGTCTGCACTGGAACGCATAAAGGCGCGAGAAAGAGCTACTTTTTGCCATTGTCCTCCAGACAATTCGCGTCCATCTTTAAACCATTTACCAAGTCTTGTTTCGTATCCTTGTTCTAAGTTTGTTACAAATTCATGGGCCATTCCTAACTTTGCAGCTGGAATCCATTCGGCTTCTGATTGATTTTTTTGTAAATCACCCATTCCAATGTTTTCACCTACTTTGAATTGGTACTGAACAAAATTTTGAAAAATAACACCGAACCTTTTACGTAAGGCTTCTTCATCCCAGTCTTCTAGGTTAATTCCATCTAAGTATATTTTTCCTGATGTGGGCGAATACAATCGAGTTAAAAGTTTAATCAGTGTTGTTTTGCCTGATCCGTTTTCTCCAACAATTGCTAGTTTTTCTTCTGGTTTTAATTCAAAGCTAACATTGGATAATGAAGGTTGTTTGGAACCAGGATATTGAAATGAAACAGAATCAAAAACAATTCCAAGTTTTTTATGATTTCCTGTGTGGTTCCCATATTGTTTTAAGATTGGTAGATCTAAAAATTCCAATAGGTTTTCGATGTATAAATGGTCTTCATAAATTCCTCCAAAGGCAGAGAGTGCATTGGAAAAAGTATTTTGTCCTTGTCGAAAGATGACTAGATACATAGTCATTTCACCTAAGGAAATCTTGTGTAACAAAGCCAAACATACAATCCAGATATAAGAACCGTAAAATGCAAATTGACTGAGTAAACCAAGTAGGAAACTGAAAATCCCTTTATAGATTGTTAGTTTTTTATCTTCTGTATAGATTCGTTGAAAGTTGTTTTTGTATCGATTTAAAAATTCTTTTCCTAAGTTAAACAGTAGAATTTCTTTGGCATTGTCTTCTCTCGCCATGAGTGTTTCTAGATAAATTTGTTCTCTAGTTTCTTTCGCTTTCCATCGAAACAAACGAAAACTATGATTTGAAAATTTTGTTTCTGCAATAAAAGAAGGAATGGCTGCAATAACTAAGATGAATGACGCGAGTGGCGAAAGTTTTACGAGTAGACCAAAAAAACTAATAATTGTTACGGATGACTGTGCAATTGTAAAAAACCTTGTAACCATTGACAGTGGTTTTGAGGATGCTTCTGTCCTTGCCTGCGTCATTTTATCGTAAGTTTCTGAATCTTCGAAATGGGTAAGTTCCAAATGAATTGCTTTGGAAAGAATTCGTTCATTGACTTCTTGGCCCAAACGAATTCGAAGTAAGGTATAAGAGATGTTGTATATTTTTTGTGATCCGAAAAATAATATTGTGAGTATTGCTTCTAAATAAACCAATTGAACTGCATCTGATTGTAATAAATCCATCCAATGATTTGTTGCTGTTTGCGAGAGTAAGATGGAATCGATGATTAGTTTTCCAATCCATACAAGTAAAGAAGGGAATAACCCGTTTATTACAGTAAGAACGGAAATGAAAACGGTTAAAATCGGGGAACTTTTGTAGGCCAAATCAAAGGCAGTGCGAGAAGTTTTCAGAATCCTTAAAAAGGTATCAAACATAGTAGTTAGATTGTTTTTCTTATTTGTTTTCGAAACCTTTTTTTGTTTCAATCGGTAGATAACTCCTAGAATTCCTGATTGCAATATCTCTTTAGGATTTAGAAGTTGAAACAGAATATGGCAAAAGATCGGTTGGATAAGGTTCTTGGAAATTTTGGACTTGGTTCTCGTTCAGATGTCAAAAAGGAAATCCATCAGGGCCTTGTGAAAGTCAATGGGATTGTAACAAAGGATCCCGGTTTTAAAGTATCTCTTGCTGATGAAGTCACTTATTATGAAGAAACTTTAATTCGTAAAGAGTTCTACTACTTCATGATGAACAAAGCCCCCGATTGTATTACGGCAACGGAAGATCCAAGGGAAAAAACAGTGATGGATTATTTAACGGAAAGGCATCAGAATATGAACCTTTTTCCGGTGGGTCGTTTGGATAAAGAAACGGAAGGTTTGTTACTGTTCACTACAGATGGAACTTTGGCGCATTATTATACTTCGCCCAAACATTTTGTTGAAAAAGAATATTATGCTGAAATTTCAGATCCTGTCACAAATGAGGACATCCTTTCCTTCGAGAAAGGAATTGTTTTGGATGATGGTTACAAAACGTTACCGGCAAAACTGGCCATACCCGATCCAAACAAACCAAACGTTGTCACTGTATGGTTAAAAGAAGGAAAATATAGACAAATTCGAAGAATGTTTCAAAGTTTAGGTAAGGAAGTTGTTTATCTCAAACGAATGAAAATGGGAAATTTGGAATTGGATCCTTCCCTTACATTGGGTTGTTATCGGGAACTTACATTGGCTGAAGAAACTTTACTCAAAGAAAAAACGCCAATCATTCAATAAATCGTTCTATTTTATCAAAAAAAGCCGCAGGTGCTCTCCTTGGCCTTGAACTTGAAAGAGAGACAAACAGTTGTTCGTCTTTCATGCTCACTAATAAATTGCCTTGAAGATCCACGATGTCTTGCCTAAAATAAAAACGAATTTTTTCAAAACTTTCAATCCAACTTAAGATTCTTACATGAGAGCCTGGTTCTGGTTGTTTGTGGATGAGAATTTCACCACCCATAAAAAAAGTAGTGGAGTCTGTTTCTTTAATTAAATTTAAATCAACGATTTCCTTAAAAAAAAGAAAACGACCTTCCTCGAAAATTTTCCAAATGGAATCCGATGGCAAATTCCAAAAACAATTCATATCACTAAAAGGAATGTAATAATCATGTTCTACGGTATTTTGTGTGCTCGGTTTGGGATGAATGGTAAATTCATAAGAAGGAACATTGATTTTGGGAATATTGTCGATTTGGATGTTTTTGCCATCCTGAACCAAACGAGAAGTTGTTTCTAATTCACAGGCTTTTTTTCCATCTGGTCCCAAAACCGATTGTTTCCAAAGGAGTGTTCCATCTTCCAATTTGTACACATGAGATTCTACTGTCATCTCTGCATTTACAAATTGTTGGTTTAGGAAACGAACATAAGTGGAACCAGGAACATAACTTATGTTTTCATTTAACATTTGTTCTATAGGGTATCCGTATTCTTTTAATACTTCGCACCTAGCATCATAACCAAATTTTTCATAGGTTCTACTTGTGACATGGCGGTTCCAGTCCAAATCAAAGTGTCGAGTAGATAAAGTTTTACGAAAAATTTGGCTCATTCCACCTTTCTTTTGATTTTAAGAGAATGGTAAAGAAAAATTCAGGAACCAATTTGACTTCTCAAAATAACTTAATTTGTCAAACATTCTTGGGAAAAAACTGAACCATATACCATTCTAAGGATAATAGAGCAGCGCAAATCAGACAAGTGAAAGCAGGGACAGGAAAGATATAAAGAAAACTTAAAACTGAAATACTTGTGGTCCAAAAGATTACAAATAAAAGAAGTTTGCTTTTTGACCGACTTTGAAGTTGCCCATCAGTCAAACAAAGGACTAAAAGTCCGATGATAAGTAGGATCGATGCATCTAACGAAAGACTCATTCCTTGATAAAATTCGTCAACAGAATGATCTGATAAACCACCCGGGAGTTCGACAAACGTAGTTTCCATCGCATGTAAGGTTTGAATTGAGTTTTCAAGTTTTAAGTCCTTTCTCGTAAGACTACCGATTGTATGACCAATAAGAAAAAAAATCATTAATCCAATTGCGGCGTAAAGTCTCCATTTCGATTTCATTTTTTAAACTTCCTTTGATTTGAAATATTTGAATTATGGTTTTAGTTTACAATAGAATTGAGGAAACGTATTGTAAAAAAGGGAACTAACTTTTGAAAATATTATCACTTAAGATCCGCCCTGAACTTGCCCAAATTATCGAAAGTATTTGGTGGTTTGAGAGTGAGGTAGGTATTCCAATGACTGATAGTTCAATTGTTGTACCACACAGTAGTGCAAAGTTAATCGTTCCTGTTCGTGGAAAACTAAAGACAGAAGAATTTGACTTAATGAGAGAATATCCAATATCAAAAATTTTGGTTACTGGGATTTGGGATCATCCAGTTTCAATTCGATCATCAGATTTTCAAATCAATACACTTATTTTTCGATTTACCACTATAGGCGGTTATCAAATCTTTCCGTTCCCCTTACATGAATCAACCAATAAGATTTTATACTTCTCCGATATTTTTGGTAAGTCAGCAGAAAAATTAGAAGAAACTTTGAGTAAAAGTAACGATCCTTATCAGATTTCAGACTGCATTCAAGAATTCTTAATTTGCTCAAAAAATTTATTAAATAGAGAAAATCGAATCGTGAATTTTGTAGTTGAACAAATTCAGTTACAAAGAGGGCAGCATTTCATTCAGGATATTTTTGAAGATATCGGATACAGCAAACGTTACATTGATAAATTATTTTTATCTTATGTCGGTGTTTCTCCAAAGATAGTATCATCTATGGAAAGGTTTCAGTCTATCTACAAAACTTGGGCAAAAACGGATATCCTTCATTTTCAAAAACTGGGGTTGTTGGATTTATATTATGATCAGGCTCATTTTATAAAAGAATTTAAAAAATATACAGGCCAGACTCCTGGCCGATTTAGTTCCAACAACAATCAATTTGGTAAATTATTCTATAAAAATCTTTAAATGTCTTCTCAGGGAATCTAAATCATTTTTATCTTCAGACCTTTCAAGAAAATATGACAATTGCCAATTTTGGGTGGACATTCCTTGTTTGTTGTTTGGTTGATCCCAAGTTGGATAAACTCTAAATCCACGTTTTCCTTCATATTTACCAAAAAGAATTCCCTTTTCATTTAATATCTCTTTCGTGAAAATAAAATATCCAAGATGATTATTATGTTGAGTTTCGATAATATATAAATCCATTTTGTCATTATAGTGAAAAGGTTCAATGGGTCCTTTTTGACTTCGTTTCCATAATGTTACAAATTGTCCTATTTTTTTGGGAGTAACTTTGGCACTTCGAAAGGTTATTTTTTTTCCATTACATTGAAAGTGGCAGGCATTGTAATCCGCACTTTCTTCTTCTAAAGAGACATTTGTAATGATTAGTTTTAAAGGATCAAATAATGCCTTTTGTGCATTTTTTAAAAATGCCGGTAGTGTTTTTTCAAAATGAGGTTTTGGTTTCAAGATTTGCCTTTAGTGTGATACGAATTTAAGTCCAACAACAGAGATTACTAAAGTAGAAAGAAAAAAAATCCTCCAAAATTCCATTGGCTCTTTGAAAAATATAATCCCTATCAAAACTGTTCCAAAAGCGCCAATTCCGGTCCATACCGCATAACTAGTTCCAATTGGTAAGTCTTGGGTTACTTTGATGAGTAAACCCATACTGATAAGTAGGGAAATAAAGAAACCCAAATACCAATAATAGGTTTGATATCCCGACGTTTCTTTTGCCTTGCCTAAACAAAAAGCAAATAAAACTTCAAAAAGGCCGGCCACTACGAGGAAAATCCAGTTCATACAAACTCCCTGGAGTATATTTTTCATTTGGTCTTTCGTTGTAAACTCCATACGTAAGGACCATTTCGACGGTATCCTTTGTCGTTTGTCATCGGACAATTTCCATTCAATGGCGATATTGTAAGTACAAGAATTTGTCAGAATCGGTTCAGGTTCATAAAAATATTCAACTATCTGGTTTAATAATTGACTAAAAAAAAGGGTTAAAATTAATTCAACTAAATGGTTGAATTAAAAAAGAAAGAACAAATTCTGGATCGAGTTTTTGCTGCACTTGCTGATCATTCAAGAAGGCAAATGTTGGCAAGGCTTAGAAAAGGATCCTTGAGTATTTCTGAACTTGCAGAACCCTTTTCCATGTCATTTGCTGGGGTTGCCAAACACATAGAAGTGCTGACGGAAGCGCAACTGATTCGAAAAGTTCGTGCTCCTGAAGATGGTCGTAGTTTTCGTTTGGAACTGCAAAATCAGACTCTTTCAGAAGCAACGGAATGGATCACTTATCACCAAGAGTTTTGGACTAACAAATTGGCAAGGCTTGAGGCATTTATAGAGGAGAAGGAAAATGAATCCAAAGGTATTAAGAATAGAAAAAAGAATTAATGCTGAACCATCAAAACTCTTTCGGGCATGGCTTAATGCAGAAGATTTTTCAAGTTGGTTTTTATCGGGTGAGGGAATAGGTATCGAATCTGTTACCTTAGATGCAAGGCCAGGTGGAAAGTTTTTAATCAATATGTCGCTCGATGGAAAAATTCTCCCGCATGAAGGTGAGTATATTAAAATAGAAGAACCTACTAAATTAGTTTTTACCTGGCGTTCACAAGCTACTGAGAATAGAGATACACTGGTAACAATTACATTTCAGGAAATATTTGATGATCTTGGAAAAAATACCAATGATTCGAGGCAAAAACCGAAAACATTGATAACTCTGATCCAAGAAGAACTTGTCACTGATATCCAAGTAAAAATGCATCACCATGGTTGGACTTGCATTCTTGAAGGTTTAGATTCTTGGATGGGTGAATATCTCAAAAAATAAGCAATAGAAATGGTTTTTAAATCATAGGATAAAAAGAGGGAATGTATGAATGGAATATATCACAAAATAGGCGTTAGATCTTCTGAAAAAGAAGTTCTGAATGCTCTCACAACAAAAGTAGGTTTATCAAATTGGTGGACCAAGGAAGTCGATGGTAGTTTTTCCTCAGGGGTATCCTTGGTAGGTGATTCCATATTTTTTGGATTTGGACATGGAAACGCTATGGAAATGAAAGTTCAGGAAATTAGTACCAAACGAGTGTTATGGGAATGTATTTCTGGACCAGAGGATTGGATTGGTTCTCACATTGATTTTCAGTGGGACAATGGCAAAGCTCCAGATGGAGGAAATATGACAATTCTCTACTTCCGTCATCAAGACTGGAAAAAAGAGTCTGAATTTACTGCTCATTGTAGTATGAAATGGGCAATTTTTTTGCTAAGTTTAAGAGATTCAATTGAGGTGGGAGTGGGTAGGCCATCGCCCAACGATATAAAAATCGATGACTTGAATTAAATAAAATCAGGGTTTCTTTCTAAGTTACCCTGATTGCTAATCATTGGTTATGAAAAAGTTTTTTTTGTTACAACGAATGATTGTAAAACAGCGTTAACCATTGTTTTCTTCTTTGCCATGCTAGGAGACTGGAGCTAGACAACAAAAACAATATCATGATGAACGGAGCCGGCCCAATCGTATATTGTAAAAATCCTAAATATAGTATTATATTTACAATGATAGGGGCTAAGATCGTTAATCCAAGAATGGTTGTTTTTGGGAAGATGACAAGTAGTCCTCCACAAATTTCCAAAAAGCCAACTAGTTTCCATAAATAGCCAGTGGTAATGATGGCCGCAATAAAATTTGCTGCTGCGGGTGTCATTGGTGGGGTTGGCATAAAAGCGTAAAATTTACTACTCCCGAACAGAATAAAAATAATCCCTAACAACATACGAAAAACCAAATCAATTTGTTTCATTTTGAACTTCCATTTGCTTGTCTAGACAAGTAAATGAGGCCATAGAACCCTAATCAATATTATGTTTTTACTTGATGATCAAATCGGCTTTAATTTAAACCGAGTTGCGCTTCTCTTTCGAAGAGAATTAATACGTTGTCTCAAAGGCTTCCAATTATCACCTGAGCAGTGGCAGGTATTGGCAATGCTTTGGCAAAAGGGTACTCTGAGTCAAAAACAGATCATAGAATTGACCCTACAAGATGCACCATCTGCTTCGAAAATGATTCGTCGTATGGAATTGGCGGGGTTGATTCAGGTGGAGGTTTCTAAACTTGATAAAAGATCTACGCTGATCAGTCTTTCCACAAAAGGTAAATCATTAGAAACGGTTTTACCAAAAAAAATCTTATTACACTTTGAACCTTTCCTGAGCGCAATTTCTGAAAAAAACAGAAAGACTTTTTTGATTCTATTGAAAGATTTTCGAACGGTTTTTGGCGATGAGACAAGGAAATAATTTTTTATTAGAATCTATGGATACAATTTTTTTGAAAAAAGCGAATGTTATTTTGCATTGTTCTTAAGGTTTCTTTTATAATTTAAAAAAATTATTGCCAACTCTTAATCTTACGTTGAATTGAAATGGATATGATTGAATTATTCGAATTTTCTCTTTCTGGAAATAGCTACAAAATAAGGCTAATGTTATCATTTTTAAATCTTAAATATGAAAGTAGACTTTTTAATCCAATAGACAAAGAACATAAATCGGAAAAATTCCTAGAGTTAAATCCTTTTGGTCAAGTTCCAGTGCTGAAGGATGGAAATTTGATCCTTCGTGATAGCCAAGCGATTTTAGTATATTTGGCTCGTGTTTACGGAGAAGATCATTGGTTTCCTGGTGATCCTACAAAGTCAGCTGAAATCGTAGCTTGGCTTTCCACGGCTGCCAATGAAGTATCTCGTGGTCCCAGTGCATTAAGAGTTCACTATTTGCTTGGACGTACAATTAATTTAGAAGAAGCAAATCAGGTTACAGAAAATCTTCTCAATTTGCTAGAAAAAAGATTAACTTCGCGAAATTGGTTAGCAACGGACGAATTGAGTATTGCTGATATTGCTATGTATCCTTATATCGCCCTGTGTCATCAAGGAAAGGTAGATCTATCAGAATATAAAAATATAAAAAAATGGATGCGTAGGATTGAAACCCTGCCCAATTATATTAGTATGCCTGGGATTGAACTACAGATTACGTAATCAATCGAATAATGTTTGTTCGTAGTCTAAATCTTCTGTAGTTATGTCATTCGCCTGAAACTGAGTAATTAATTTTTTTATTTCCTCCTCAGAGTTTACTTTGGGGTTTAGCCATAACCTTTGATTTTCTTTTCTGATTACGATGGGTTGTCTATGTTTATTATCCCCGTAATTATGAATTTCTGCCGTTTTCCCATTTGCTGTTTGCGTAAGAATCGTGACCCAAGTCAAATTTTCTGGTAATGGCCCCCAAATTCCTCCAAAGAATGAGTTTTTATCTTTAAACTCAATTTTAAACTTATGTTTTTTTCCAGTCCTTTGCATTTGCCATTCAAAATAGGATGCAATGGGAATCAAACATCGATTTGCTGAGAATTTCTTCCAGAAAGATGAAGAGTATAAATGTTCAGATTGCGTTGTTGTGATCAATCGATTTGCAAACGATTGTTTTGTTCCCCATATTCCAGCGGAGAGCAACACTTTATTTTCTATTTCTCTTATATACCAAAAGATATCATTTGGCCTTACTGCAAGTTCTAGTTTACCATTTTGTTTGTAAGTTTGATTATAGGTGGTGTCAGGCACCAAGAAATTGTTCCATTCCAAACGATAATCCTCTATAGGTACCAATCGATTGATAAACAAATTTGACATGAATATTCTCTTTTTTTCTATAACAATAAGTATTAGTTGCTATATTCTGAGAGATCCTCGAAATCCTCTTGCTGCATAGTAGGATTCAGCACCATTGTGGTAGATAAATACTTGGTCATACCGAAAGTCTGCAAAGAGAGCTCCACCTAAATCTCTGATATGTGTTGGTGTTAAAATCCAACTAGATGTTTTTGTGTCGAAGTTTCCGAAAGATTGTAGTTCCCTGTATTGTTCTTCAGTAAGCAATTCTATCCCCATTGCACTAACTAAATCGAGAACGTTATTCTTCGGTTTATTTTCTTTTCTTGAATCCAATGCTTTTCGGTCATAACAAAGACTTCTCCTATCTTTTGGAGTTTCTTTCGAACAATCATAGAAGATATATTGGTTCCTTTTGTCGTCATACCTAATAACATCAGGTTCACCACCTGTTCTTTCCATTTCGAAAAGAGACCAGAGTTTTTCGGAGTTTGTTTCTATCTTTTTTTGTATTTCTGACCATTTTAAATTTTCATGACGATTCATATTCGCCTCAAATCGTTCTTTTAAGATAGTGAGAAGTTCTTCTGCTTGTTTCGGGGATAGTTTCCGTTTGATACTCATTTTGTATAGTTCCCTTTTTCTTGCTGGTGAATATTCTATATTTTAATATTTCTCTTTCAACTGTTAAGAATTATTCATTTTGGATTTATTTCTGCAATTAGTATTTCATGCTTTGGTATTAATTTGAAGATGATTTTCCGCAGGTAAATTTGGTTGCAATGGGTTTTGTATCCTGGTATCTAAAGATGAAACTTAATTGTTTACATAAAGAGAAAAAGGCAGGCTTTGATTTTTCCTGCCTTTCTTAAATATTCATTATATTGAATCTTCTTTGCCATTGAAAACTTTTGTAAAAGTAACTTGGCCTTCAAGAATACATATATTTTTAATTACTCTTAGTCTTCTTTGCAGACAGCGCAAAATTCAAACATAACACACCAAAATCAGTTGAATATTGCAAACATTAATTGGCTAAATTTTTTCTCCATCTGCCAATTTTTTAATAATTTCTTTTATACGTTTTACTCTTGTTTCTGTTTTTTTTGCAGTGTGAATTCGAAATCCAATAGAGAAAAGATTTGTTTTATTGAGTCCCTTAAAGAACTCTTCTGCTTCTTTGTTTTTATTTAATTCTAATAAAAAGTCATCTGGCACCGACATTTTACTTGGTGAATCGTATGCCTTATCCCATCTACCATCTGTTTTAGCTTTTTCTACAGCGATTAAACCGGGAGGTTTCATTTTACCTTGATTGATCAATCTTTCAACGTGTCCAGTATTGACTTTTGACCAAATGCTTTTTGCTGTTCTGGGGGAGAACTTTTGCAGCCAAGCTTGTTCATCAAACGTTTGTTTTTGACTATCTATCCAACCGTAACAAAGTGCTACATCAAGGGCTTCTGAGTAACTGATAGTTTTTATTCCAGAATCCTTTTTGAATATTTTTAACCAAATTCCGTTCGATTTGTCGTAATTCTTATTGAGCCAAGCCTCAAATTTATTTTGAGTTTTAAATTCTATCGTGTGTATAGTATTTAATTTAGTCATATGTATTTTTATTGCTTATTATATTTATTGGCTTGTTGCTAATCGGACAAATATGACAAGGCATTTTGTAGTTCATTGTAGTCTGGCCTGCGCAAATGCAAATCCTTATTGAAGAAATATTTTGAAAAATGTAAGCGTTGACAGTAAGAAATTTCCACTTTTCGATTAACGAACTAGATCTTAATAGATGAAACGGAGCGATAAGGTGCTGTTAGGGTAGGCGTCGTAAATTCCTTATAATGAATTTAAGTGAAGGTCTTGAAAAATAAAAATATTTGCCGGATCGGAAAATTTCTTTAAAGGACATCTCTATTTTTTTCGGAATGGTTTATTTATGTAATTTTTGTTACGTCGAAAAAATTTTGAGAATCCATTTTGTTGATCGGCCTAAATTATTTCGTGATAGTGTTAGCTATGTCAACAGTGCACTTTTGAAATTCTGAAGTAGTTATAAAGATACCACGATTATACTCATTGATAGTTGATGCACCTAAAAAGGAACGAATCTTTTAAACCTTAATTTTGTTTTTATATCTTTTTACTTGTATATCAATTATCCGGTTTTTTGAATCAGACAGAATAACATCTATTCCGCCATCTTTTGAGTATGTAGTTGCTTCACTAAAAAAGCCGATATCACGGAAGACACTTGATACAGTATCTTCAAATGGATGTATTGAAAAGCAAGAATCATAGCGAGCAGAAAGATAATTTCAAACTTCCCGAATAGGTATCTGAAGATTTTCTTTATCTAAATTTCTCAATCGCCAAGCAGTAGCAAAAATTAATTCTCAAATCTGCCAGACTTTGGCAGAAATCATTACTCTTTTTTCTAGAACCCACCAGCCGCAAGTTCTAAAAACAATTGAATGGCAAAATATATCGCTTCTCGGATCACCATTTTTAATTCTAAGTTATCAAGAAGAATACCTGTAAATTCCATATACAAATCGAAATTCATAAAATTTGATGAATTTTGATATAATCAGAGGGGAATGATCCAGAGATATGGAATTGTCTTTTTCTCCATTCCACTATGACAATAGATAGATGCAAATCGACTCTGGCGCATTCAGTAAGCTCAGATCAATTTCGTCTCCTGAAAGATCCTTTATGTATCCAAACTTCCATTTTACTTCTAGAATTTAGGGACTTGCGCAGGAAAGCGAGTGCATAAGTCCCGAAGCGCAGCGTTTCCATGCTATTATACGACGTTTACTTAATTTCAAAAGAATCGTAAAAAACCTTCTTCATTTCTTTGTGTCTGCTTGTTAGAAATTCAAGTAAATTGTCTTCTGATATATTCTTTCTAACTATACCGTTCAAATTTTCAATCTTTAAGAATATAAATTTTTCAAATTCTTTTGAAACTTTTTTGGCATCAGAATCTGGTATTTCAGATAAATACTCTTGTATTGTTTTATCACCTTTGTTTTTGTTTATTTCTTCGTTAAGTAGGCATAAATTTCCTATCGCACTGATCGGAAGTGCTGAATCCAAGTTTTGTGCTTTTTTCTTAAGTAAGCTAACTGGTATAATATGATCAATATGGTAATTTGTTTTAGATTTTTCAGATTTTGCGGAAACAATTTTTGAATAAAGATATTTCAAAAAGAGAATATCTTTTTTGCTAATATTTGTTCGTTCTTTATGTCTTCTTGATAATTGTTCATTGAAATACTTGTCCATCAGTAGGTCCCAGCTTTTTAATGAAATATCTTTTAAATATCTATCATTTCTTATTGTTTCAATTAATTGTGTATCCGTGGATCTATCCCACTTGCCATCGCAAATATCGAACCAATAGTATAGAAGTATGTTTCTCTTCAGTTTCGAATACTCGGTTTTGTCTATTGTTTTGAGCTTTAACTGTTTGTTGAATTTGAATTTAAATATACTTACTATTAACGAAATAATTTGAATTTCGCTGATTGGAACAAAAGTTAAGTTTTTACTTTTATTCTGATTTAGAGAAAAAGTTAGTATCGGAGCGAGGATGCTGTAAGTTTCTTCGATACAATGAATGATCGCATTTTCAAAAGAATTTTGATTAATCTTAGATATAAACTTATCGAGATTCTCCATTTTTACAATTTGATCATCCTCGTAAGCCTGGTAAACATAGTTTGTAATTACGAATATATAGGATTCAATATCTTGAAAATCGTCTTCACTTGTTTCTGGCTTAAATAAGGTTTTATATTTTTCATTCTCTAGGGTAAGAATGTATTTCCCTAATCCATATAAGTATTCGAAAATATTGAAATCCTTTATTATATCCAAATTTTCATCATTGCCAATACTTAAGCCTTTCTCGTTTATGTCTTCATACTTCTTTTTTATTAGCTCGATAATGTTGTTGTTTCTTATTTCAATTTTACTTTTTTCCCACATAGCAGCATAAATTTGATATTTGTTTAATTGGGTTCCTTGAGTGTTCAGCCTAGTAAAAATATCTGGTAAATTTTCGGAAGGACCACTATACTCTATAACTGGAATTTTAATATCATGAATGTCTGCCTTTTCCTTTAGTTTAGCAAGGATGTTGGAATATTCGGTGTTTAATGAGTCCAAAGGTAAGGCTTTTTCATTTAATGCCTTACTGTATTTGGATGATAAAAATTTATTTAGTTGAAAAGCCGAGTATCCTTTTACTTCTTCAAATCCTGATACGAGTTCTGAGCCGATGTATTCTTGGATAACATCTGCAAGTGTTTCGCTATCTAATTCCAAATACTTTTTTAATTTAGCAATTAACGCATCCAGTTCTGATTTACAGTGTTGTAAGTCGGTTGTTAAATTGTAGTTTGTTGTATTATCTAAGTAATCAAATATTGTTGTGGTTCTTTGCAAACCATCGATAATAAGGTAATTAATAACTCCATTTTTTTCACCTTGTCTATGGAGTAGTATTGCACCGACGGGAAAACCGAGTTTTAATGATTCTATAAATTTTTCTTTTTTTTGTTTTCCCCAAACCAAATTCCGTTGATATTTCGGTAATTCAATTTTCTCTTTTGTGTTTTTCCCTCTTATCGCATAGGCCAAATCAATTGCCGTTTTTGTAGTTACTTCACAGTAGTTATTAATCATTTTAACCTCGTATTTAAACTAATTCTATGGTATGACTTCAAGAGATAGGCAGCGGTTATGCTGCAGGAGAAGGGTAATATTTTTTTGTTAACTTTCTTGGTTTTAGTGCTTTGTGTGAGTTAGGATCAGAAATGAGCAAGAATAAATTTTGATCAATGAGGCCTAGTTTATTTGATCCGAACCAAATATTCGTTTTCTTTCTTAATCCCGACATTATAGCCATTGAATGGATTCCCGATCAAAATGGGATGCCCGAGCCAATTAATGTAACATCGGTCATTGACATGTCTTTACTTGAATCCGTATGGATATGAGATGGTTAATCGGCATTAGGATCAAATAGTCTTTCTGACTTCAAATAGACTGGTTCGGGAGTCATCATGTTCAGGGTCTCATGAAGTCTGAATCTGTTAAAATCGATTTTCCATTTGTCGAATAGCTTTTGTAAGAGTGTGCTGTTTTTAGCGATTTCACTTTGTAGTTCTCTTACCATATCCTTTTGCATTCTTTCATGAGCGCCATTCCGGTAAGGTTTCCCAGGTTCGATTCGATCGATTTAAATGCCTAGATAGAGAGCCACCAAACAGAAAGTTTCGTGAGGCCGATTAAAGATTGCATAGAAGTAAATGGAGGTCCATTGTCAGAGCGAATGATTTCAACTTTTACAGAAGGAATCTCCGCTGTACTCAGGGTTTTGATTGAGAGAACGTATTTTGAATAATCATCTCTGATAGTTCACGGATTGACCTTTTCTGAGTCAGCAGTATACCACCATCCCTTGAAGTCTACAGTCCAAATGTGATTAGAATGAGTAAACTTTTTAGGAAGAGAGATTCTTTCCCCGAAGTGTTTTACTCTTCTTTTTTTCTTAGGTAAAGTAAGCCCTGCTCTTTTGAAGATCCGATCAAGAGTTGATTTGTCGGGAGAATTAAGAAATAGAAACTGTCTCTTGTAGAGTTCGAGAATCTTCTTGGGTGAGTTTTTTGGAGTTCTCTTCCTATCTAGAAGCCCAGTCTTTCCACATTTTTATACGGCGTGACAATTAGAATACCTTTGAAGCGGAAATATAGAATCCTTTAATAATTTCTTTTCCATTCGATAGTTTGCTGTCTTGCATTAATAAACTATTGTTTAATGTAGAGTAAGAGTAGCTAAAATCGTTTAGATTTTCATATTTAAATTGTGCAAAATTCTGATTATAGCCAACTGCAATGTTATAATTCTCCATAAAATTATATTTCAGTGAAATATTTGCCTCATATCCTTGGAAAATTCCTATTGTTCTTCCATTTCCTTTTATGATTTCAAAATCAGAAAAAAGTCCAGATGGAAAGCTGTATAGATGGGAGTTTTAATATTGATAAGTTCTTTTTCCCTGAACATGGTAAAAATCTAAGCCTAAGTTTAACGATAATTGATCAGTAATTGGTATTTTTGACTTTAAGACAAGTTGAGGTCCGTAAGCGGCAATTGCAGTAAAGCTGTATTCAGAAATATTCCTAATCCTATTGCGAAATAGTCTTTTATTTCAGGAGTAGGGAAGAAAAAGAAGTTTAGTTTGTAATCACTTCTTTCATTGTTTCTTAGGTATTGTCGACTACGATCAAAGTAAAATTGATTATTAAACCTGAATATATAATCTTCATCGTAATGTGCTCTTTCGATTTGAATTTTTGAATGTTCAAATTCAATTCAAAACCCTTTGTCTAAATTTTTATAAATAAAGAAAAACGAGTTTATTGTCTTCTGATTATTCTTAATTTTGTTAATGTTAATATTCCAATAGGGATTTGCATCAGTAAAGTTTCTGCTATAATCGAAGGGAATAAATTCAGCTTTTTGAAATTTAATTCCGGTCTCGAGAGTTTGCTTACTTGACTGTGCATAAAAGCATAGAATTTAAAGAGATTAAGGGTAAGAGAATTGTTAATTTTGTTTTTTTCATATTAATGATTCATTTTTGTCATGTCGTATAAAGAACTAGTGGAGACGACGTTCCTTGTAGCTGAGTCTATGGAGCAAGAAGCGTGCCGGAGAGGAATGTGGCGTAGCCCGAACGAGGGCGTAAGTCCCGAAACGTAGCGGGAAGATGCTGTTATGCGAAGTCAGAGATCTATAGAATTATTTTTAATTAATTTATTGATCTCTTTTTTTTTATTTCTTCTGAAATAGAATTTGCTTAAAGCTTTTGGAATTGGCGTAGATTTTTTCTTATTTTTTAAGAAAGAGTATCATGAAGTTCCATTTCTTTCTCTAAAATGGTATTTACAATAGTATTTAGATCTATGTTTTTTTTAGTCGCTATTTTTTGATAATATTCTTCAAGTTTTGGATCTAGGTAAACTGGAAAATGTAGGTCTTTCAAGTCTCTAGAAAAGAGTCCTCTTTTACCTTTGGAAAAATCGTATTCATCTCTCATGTTAATTTATCTCTTCTGAATAGTATTGAGCTTCTTCATTTATAGTAGCTTTTCGAGCGGAGATTATTCTTATTATTTCTTCACTCTTATTTGATCTATCAACAAAAATTACGACTGCAATAGTAATATTTTCAATTTTTCCAAGGACAATTTCTCTAGTTTCTCCAACCGAGTGGTCTGGATCTGGCAAATAAATGGCTTTTGGGTCAGCAAATACTAAAGAAGCCTTTGAGAAGGTGAGTTGGTGTTTTGATATATTGACTTTTTCTTTTTCTTGATCCCATTCAAAACGCATATTTACTTTGTGTTTTAAAAATGGAATTTTGAACAGTTTTTAATTGTTTCTCTGATTTCGTATAACGAACTAGACTAACTGACGTTCCCTGACCCTGAGTCCCGTTAACGGGACGTTAGGGACTGGCACGGAGTTTGCGTATGCAAACGAGTGACAGAAAGGGGATGTGTCGTAGACCAAGCGAGGCCGTAAGTGCCGAAGCGCAGTGAGTAGCCGCTGTTATGCGAAGTAGAGGTAGTTAACTGACTTTCTTAAATTCTTCGTTCACTTTTTCTGAAAGTAAAATCTTGATGAGTGATTGATATGGTACATCATTTTTATTTGCTAAAGTTTTAAGTCTTTCGAGAAGGGCTTCAGGCAATCTAAGAGATATCATTTTGGTAGAATGTTTGAGATTCGGGAATGAAATTTTCTCTATATTTTGAAAATTGAAAAAATCAGTAGCATCATTCTTATCCCAGAATTCAATTTCTTCATCAGTGGATTTGAATTTAGGAATTTTCTTTTTGATAGTTTTCATAAATTTTTCTTTCCTTTTTACTCATATCTCTAACAGAAATAATTCTAATTTTATTATTTCGAATTGTGAATACTGCGAAAAGCCTTCTTGAATCATTTGAAATACCTAAGGCAGCAAATCTCATTTCTATTTCTGAATGATTTTCATCGTGTGCGATAAGTAAGGGTTCATTAAAAAATACTTCTTCAATTTCTCCGGCTTTTACCTGGTGCTTAAGCCAATTTTTGTTAATATTTCCTTTATCCCAGTCGAAACCTTCAATCAAGGTGAAATCGGGCAATTTCATGTATATTTCTAGAATATACAAATTTTAACAAATTACAACTATTTTTTTGACACTTTTTTCTTCTTTTAATTATTTAATCAAAAGTGTTACCCATGTCCTGAGGCATACACTACCTCTATTTCGCATAACGAACTAGGATTCTCGAAGTTCCCTGTAGCTGAGCCTACGAAGTAGGCGTTAGCGTCGGCGCGCCTTCTTGCGGAGCAAGAAGCGTGCCGGAAGGGAATTTGCCGTAGGTCGAGTGAGGCCTTATGCCGAAACGTAGCGGGAAGACGCTGTTATACGCTGGTTGCTACTATTAGATTAGAGTTTATCCCAGTTAGGAAGTTTATCTTTCTTTCCAACTTTCCCCATAACTTTCTTGAATCCATCTTCAATTGATTCTTTAGTTTTTCCTTGAATTCGTTTTTTGAGAAGGTTTGCAGTATCAATATCACTTATGCCTCTTGTAAAAGCATATAAAGCAAATTGATTAAGAGAAACACCTTGCGTAGCAGCAGTTTTTTCAATTCTCTCTTTCAAGTCTTCAGGAATGCGAATAGTTAAAACATTTTTCTTATTCATAATTTAATCTCCAAAATTTAGCAAAATCTGTAGGCGTTATAACTTTAAAAGAATCAAATTTGAGTTCATTTTTAAGATTAAAATCCTTAATATTTGAAGTAATCAAGTATCTACTGTTACTAGCAAAAGCAAGTTCGACAAAGAGATTATCGTTTTCGTCACTAAGATTAGGTCTAAGTAGATAGTTAATAGAAAAAGGCGTAGCCACAAAAGCTATGAAGTCCAAAACCAAGTTGATGTCCTTCTTTGACAAAGCTAGGTCAGAAAGTGACTTTTCTCTTAATAAAACATCCGAATATTCGGTAAAAACAGGTGTGGATAAGGCCAACTCAATTCTTCTGTTTTCAACTAAGTTGAGTATAAAATGCGAAGCACCTCTATTGTCTCTGAGAGCCTGATAAATGACATTTGTATCTATGGTAACTCGCACATTTAAATGATATCAAATACGCTATCATAAATACAGCAAAAATTTCCTAGAAATTCGTCATTCTTCCCAAAAACGGCATTTTTTTCCTAATAAATTGAGTTTTAGCAACTTGCGTATGCGAGCGAGTGACAGGAGGACAATTTGGCGTAGCCCGAGCGAGGGCGCAAGTCCCGAAGTGAAGCGGTTAGTCGCTGTTATGCGACGGTCGTGTTATACACTAATGAGATTTTCGTGAAAAACTTCTTCTAATCTTATAATAGTTTTTAGAGTAGGGTTGGATTTATGTGGATCCTCAAACTTTTGATAAGTTTGATAAGCAATGTTAAGTTTTTGAGCAATTTGCTTTTGACTCAAACCTTGTTTTTCTCTACTTTTCTTAAGCCAGATAGCAAAAGAGATATTTTTTTCAGGAGTAATGAATTTAATGTTTTTTCCTTTTAACTTTGAAGGTTCAGGAATGTTTAATTTTCTAGAATCGATTGATTCTAAGTAGCCATTTAAAGCTTCTTGAGCATTTAAAATAGCTTCGTTTTCATTGTCGCCAAAAGTTATGCATCCTGGTAAATCAGGAAATTCAACATTAAAAACTTTATCTTTTGAACTGTATTTAATAATTGCTGGATAAGAAATTTTCATTTGAGTCCTGCCTGTTTAAGTATTGCATTCATAGTTCCAGTTGGAATGTCTCGATTACTATGAACTGGAACTGAGAGAGTTTTATCTTTTTTCTTAAGAATATGATGTGATCCACTAATTCTATCTAATTCCCACCCATCTTTTTTTAGAATTCTTATTAATTCTTTTCCCGTCACAAGTAATAATACAGCATTTGGGCTGTATACGTCAATTGGTTTTTTATTTTACTTTTTGGTTTAGCTGTAATTTTCACGACTGTTCGCTTAACGAACTAGACTAACCGACGTAGGCTGTGCCCTGAGTCCCGGAAGGGGACGTTAGGGATTGGCACGACGCTTGCGTAAGCAAGAGGAGTGCCAAAAGCCTATGTGTCGCAGACCGAACGAGGGCGTAAGTCCCGAAGTGAAGCGGTTAGTCGCTGTTATACGAAGGTTCGCATTTACTTCCAATTATATATTCCGATATTTAACCCGTCTTTTTTGGCTGCGGTTGCCAGATTATCGTCTGCACTAAGAAAGAAAGTTTCTTCTTCTAATTCTCTGAATAGAAGAATCGCAGAAACGAGGTGAATGGCATCGAAACCTCGAAGTAGATATTTTGAATGAATTCTATCTAATTCCGAATTTATTGAATGATCTACGTTAATTTTGACAAGCTGATCCCAGTCAGATTTAAATTGTTTTATAATAGAATCTTTTACTTTGTCAGAGAACTTATCAATTTTTTGTTTTTTATTAATTGTGCCGAGGATTTCTGAATAGCCAACTTGCGATATTGCAAGATATCGATTATCCTTCCATATTTTTAATACAGTATTAGAGGCGAATTCATCAAAGTATTTTTTTACAAGAACGCTTGAATCTAAATAATAAAACATTAGCGATCATTCATTAAGATGTCGGATGCAGTGATTTTTGACTTTGTTTTTAAGGGAGGAGTAACCTTACTTTGCTTATCCTTACTTGGAAGTTGTATCATACCTTTCTCAGCTAAAAGATACATTTTCTCAATAGTAGATTTTTGTTTTATTGGTTCTTTTATTAGTCTAGCAATTGGTTTACCGTGATCGGTAACAATTACTTCGTCTCCGAGTCTTGCCTTATCGAGATATTCGCTGAGTTTTGCCTTTAGATCTCTTACTCCTACATATATCATCCTTTTGACTCCGAAGTTGTGGTTACAATTGTATGATAATGGTTACTTTTGAAGAAATCAAGACGAAAAAGTCCGAAATTTTTGCTTTTCTTCATTTTAAATAGATGTTTGCGAACTTTCGTATAACGAACTAGCCTTCCCGAAGTTCCCTGTAGCCGAGCCTCTGAAGGAGGCGTTGGCGTCGGCGCGACTTCTTGCTCTGGGCAAGAAGCGTGCCGGAAGGGAATTTGCCGTAGGCCGAGTGAGGCCTTGTGCCGAAACGTAGCGGGAAGACGCTGTTACACGCAGTCGCTTATTCGCCAGCAATTTCTAATGCTTTTTGTATTAAAGCTTTGGAAAGATGGATATCATGTTCTTCAAGAAGCATGAGTGAACTTTTAATTTCTGAAATTAATCGTTTATCTTTTGCAGTAATAAGAATGCCAATAGTTCCTATGACTTTTTGATTTTCCAATTTAGCTACTTTCCTTGCTTTTTTATCATCAAGTAGTAGAATACTATCTTTGAATTCTTTGGATAGGACGATCGCTTCTGATTCACCTTTTCCTAGCGAAAGTCTATAGGCGTTAAATGCTTCTATATTGTTACATTTTTTTATAAAGGGTTTAGCCCATTCTTGTAATGTGGAGCTGAATTTTTTGTCAGTCTGAACAATTTCCTCGTAAACAGAGAAGGGAACGATGATTTCCTGGAAAATGTCATCTAAAAGCTGTAGCTTATTAATAATTGCTAGTGAAATAAGGGGAGAAGAGTCAGCAATTATTATCAAAGTAGTTCTATTTTAACAGAGATAATTCGGAATCTAAGTCATCTGAATCGTAATCAATAACTGGTATTCCGTCTCGGGAGATCTTCTGCATGAAAGTTTTTAGATCTAAAGATGAGAACTCCGCCGCTTGAGTTAAAGTAAATTTACCCTTAGTAAAAAGGTGTTTAGCAAATTCAAATTTTAGGTCATTTTTTAATGAATCTTCTGTTTCGTTTATTGCTAAAAGTAGATGATCTGGAATTTCTATCTGCAGAAGGCTCATTGTTCGATTCTGATGTAGAATTTGGATTTGTCAAATTGATTTATTTGAGTATTTGTTCGTATATTGCCTTTTTTCTGGTTAAATTTTAAGCGATTGCGTGTAACGAACTAGACTAGCCGACGTAGGCTGGCCCTGAGTCCCTGAAGGGGACGTTAGGGATTGGCACGACGCTTGCGTAAGCAAGAGGAGTGCCAAAAGCCTATGTGTCGCAGACCGAACGAGGGCGCAAGTCCCGAAGTGAAGCGGTTAGTCGC